>CANONE010000001.1 GCA_947567585.1 uncultured Clostridia bacterium
GCCAGCGTCATAAATTTTTTCGCTGGTATTCTGCACCAAAACTGGTTTGCCAGAAGTCCGTTGAGACCATCTATCAAGTCGGACATCAGAATTCTGGAAATGCAGATGCGAAAGGCCGCGCTTGGTGCGCGATGCAGCTGTACAATTATGGCAAACCAGTTTTGGTGCAGAATACCAGCGAAAAAATTTATGACGCTGGCAAAGAAGGAAAATGCGTCAAGGCCAGCTGCAACTCCGGCCAGGCCCCTTCTGGCACGCTTCTAAAGCGGCCCGATTATGTCCATTTCTCCTATAGAAATCTCAATACGGATTGGAATGTAAGCTTCAAAGTCATAGCTTCCATTTGATCACGCGTTAAAAAGGCGCCGCGCAATGCCTGCCGGAAGGCTTTTGCGCGGCGCTTTATCATATAGTTTGCCTATTTCCCCCTTGCCTTATCCCCCGGGATTTGCTATAATGTTACAAAGCATCCATCATTTATTCAATTAGGAGGAAAAAGATGAACAAGAAATTTTCTGCGCGGATAACCGCCGGCCTGCTGGCCCTGGTAATGGCGCTGGGGCTGGCCCTGCCCGCCAGCGCGGCGGACAAGCGTCTTGAAGCCGCCTATACCGGCACGAAAATCGTCCTGGACGGGGACACCATCCTCCCCATGGACGCCACTGGCAGAATCGTGGAGCCTTTCGCGGTGGACGGCACCACCTATTTGCCCATCCGCGCCGTGGCCGACGCTCTGGGCTTAGGAGTGGACTGGGACCAGGCCACCAAAACCGTGAAGCTCAGTACCGGCAGGCCCAGCGCCCCGCCGGATGGCTCCCAACTGGCGGCGGCGGAATTCTGCGCCTTTGGGGAAACCGTGTGTACCCTGTATTTTCCCAGCAACTGGGCGGACGCCGTCTATATGGAAAACGATATCGACAATGGCCGCATTACCTTTTATGACTATGCAAATTATGATGAGGAGGCTGGCTATGGCGGGCGGCTCTTCGCCCTTCGGCTGTTCACCAGCTATAGCGAATACGAGCATTTACCCAACCGCAAGTTTGTGCAGAAAATCATCCTAGACGGCGTTTCTTATGACCTAGTGTTAATTCGGCCCTCTGATGTGCAGTTTGACCCATCACCTGAAAAAGAGCAGAGCTATATGAGCAAATACCGGCAGATTGACGGTATTGTGGAGGACATGGTGTTCTCCAGCGCGGTACAATTCCCCCAGCCGGTGATAAAGACCATCACCGCCACTTATACCGGTACCAAGATCACTCTGGACGGCAAGGCAATCACGCCCAAGGACGCCAATGGCAAGACTGTGGAGCCTTTCGCGGTAAAAGGGACCACCTATCTGCCCATCCGCGCCGTGGCCAACGCCCTGGGCCTGGAGGTAGGCTGGAACCAGGCCACCAAAACCGTGACCTTGTCCTCCAAACCGGTCCAGTCCCCCGCCCCGGCCTCCACGCCAAAACCCCAGCCAGACCCCAAGCCCGATCCCGAACCGGCGCCAGAAGCCCGCACTGTCTATGTGACTCCCACCGGCAAGCGCTACCACTATGACGGCAGCTGCAATGGAGGCACCTATATTGCCTCCACCCTGGCTGAGGCCCTGAGCCGGGGACTGACCCCCTGCAACAAGTGCGTTTTGTGATGATGCTGATTCGCTTGGCAGTTCCGGAAGACGCCGCCGCGCTGTTCCATCTCAACCAGCTTTTTAACGGGCCATCCAAAACGACTGTGGAGGCTGTGGCGGAATCCCTGGGTGGAAACGGGCAGGAAGTTGTCATGGTAGCGGAAATAGAAGGCGCGCTGGTAGGGTTCGCATGTGTGCAGATGAAGCGTTCCTTCTGCTATGAGCGGCCTTCCGCAGAGGTGACGGAGGTCTTTGTAAAAGAAGGTTTCCGGCGGCAAGGGGTGGCAAAGGCTATGCTGCAAGCGGCTCACGCCCATTGCAGGGAACGCTTGGGCGCGGAGGAATTCACCGTGCTGACGGGGCATGACAATTGGCCCGCCCAGGCGCTGTATAAACAGCTGGGCTATTCGCCGTCTGGAGAAATGCATTTCTCTATGTGAGTCAGTGAATAAGCCGCCCCATTGACGGTGCAAAAGCCCCCATCCTTTACTTTGGAGGTACTATGAAGTTTGATATCAGACCCTTATCCCCCGCGGAGTACCCTTTGCTGGAAGACTTCCTCTACCAGGCCATTTTCGTGCCCGAGGGGCAAAAACCGCCGGAGCGGGAAATCCTCCGCAAGGCGGAGCTGCAAGTCTATATAAAGGACTTCGGCAAAAGCTCTCATGACCGGGCCCTTCTGGGACTGGCAGACGGCCGTCCCGCCGGGTTATGCTGGGTCCGGATCATGGAGGACTATGGCCATGTGGACGATCATACCCCGTCATTTGCCATCTCTCTGCTGCCGGAGTACCGTGGACGGGGCCTTGGTACCGCATTAATGGAAGCCATGCTGGCTCTGCTGCGGAAAAATGGGTATAAAAGGGCCTCGCTGGCGGTACAAAAACAGAATTACGCGGTGAGAATGTATCAAAAAGTGGGATTTCATATCATTGACGAAAATGAAGAGGAGTACATTATGGTCCATGACCTGACTTGACAGCCGGCAAAGCAGGCTTCTGCTTTCCCATTTTTCCGGCCAAGAGGCGCATAACTACGAAAAGGGGCTCTCTGTTTCACCGTGTATTTCAGCCCCGCCTCTCCACTAATTACAACCGGCGGGGATGCATGAACTCAAAATGGGCGCGGCCCATAGACGAAGAATCCCCCGCCCTGGATAAAAAAGCATTTGCAGGCGGACCAAATACTCCCCGGGCAATAGCGGACCAGCGGTCCGCTGGCGGCGGAAGAGGGTTGGTTCCGCCTTTTTTGCGCGAAAAGCTTCTTTTTCATAACTTGCGAACCTCCTATACAGGCCATCCGGCAAACTTTGAAGCGCCGGACGCGCCGGGCTTTCATTGCTTGCATTATACCGCAAATTATGATAGGAAACTATTTGTTTTCCGCCATTATCTATCACGATCCTGCCATATCCGCCGGTACGCAGAGGGCGTGCAGCGGGTGTATTCGCGAAAGAGCTTTCCAAAATAGCTGCCGCTTCCCAGCCCGCAGGCCAAAGCAATCTCTGTTAACGAGGCTTGACTTTTTACCAGCATCTGCGCGGCCATGTGCAGACGGAAGCTCTGGATGTACTCCACCGGCGTGGTATGCAAAAGCGCGCGAAACACCCGGTAGCATTCCCGCTGGCTGAGAAAGGCTGAAGCCGCAAGCTCCGGTATGGAAATTTTCTCCGGGTAATGCTCTTGAATATAGGCCATCATCTGCTTAATCTTGTCATTATTCCTCCGGTGGGGCAAATCTCCCGCCAGTAAAGGCTGGGCCTGCTGGAACAGCCGGAGCCAGATCTCCGTCAGCCTCTCCCGCAGCCGGAGCTCATAGCCAAGCATGCCGGCGTCCATACTGAACGCCTCCCGGATTAGGATTAGCGTTTTCTTTTGTTCCGGGTCCTCCGGGAAAAGCCCCAAGAGCTCCACCTGGGGCGAGGAAACCAGCGGCTCTATGTATTTGCGGTTGATCCGGCTTCCAGGCTCTCCAGCCAGCAGGGACGGCTCAAAAACGTGGAGCAGCTGGGTGCAGGCTCCCACCGGCGCCTCTGTCTTGGTGGTGTGCAGGATGTTGGAATTCACCATACCGCCGGAGCCTTCCGGGAAAAGCATCCGGCCCCCCGGCGTAGAATATACCAGCGCCCCCCGCTCCATATAGAACAGTTCCATGCTTTTGTGCCAGTGCCAGGGAGACAGCCGTCCCGCATGGAGGTCCATCTGGGCCCGGGAAGCTATGTAAGGAAAATCCTCCGCAAAATCCGGCAGCAACTCCTCCCTGCTCCCCGAGCAGAGGATCGTACAGGTGATGTCTCGCATTTTCCTCCCCCTTTCTCCCTTGGTTCAATGGGCTTCCCGCTGGCTTCTCCTTCCTCGCAAATAGTCCTCCAGGATAATCGCCGCCGCCACCGCGTCCACCACGGCTTTCCTCTTTTTCCCCCGGGTATTGGTTTCGTTCAAGTAGCCGTGGGCGGTAATGGTGGTGCCCCGTTCATCCTGAAATTCCACCGGCAGCCCGGTCAGCCGGGCGACTTTCTCCCCCATTTCCCGGGCAAACCGCGCGCTCTCCCCCTCGGTGCCGTCCATATTCCGGGGCAGGCCCACTACTAGCCCTTGGGCGCCTGCCCCCTGGGCCGCTTCCGCGATTTGTCCCGCCAGCCGTTCGGGGTCCCGCTGGCAGAGCACCGCCAACGGCGAAGCCAGCAGCTCTCCCTTGTCGCAGACGGCAAGACCGGTACGGGTGCGGCCCAGGTCCACCGCAACCCAGATCATACCGGCTCCGCCCCCTTCGCCTGGTCAAAGCGGTAGTACACCTTTGGCTTCCGCATTTCTTCCGGCAGATGGGAGAGATCGTTGACGTACTCCCAACGGAGCCCCCCGTTCTCTGCGGCCAGCAGGCTCACGCTGGTGTTGCCGAAGACCTCGCTCTTTTGGATCCCGGCCAAATCGCCGTAGTTGACCCGGGCGAAAATGGTCCGCAGCGCGCCGCCATGGGTCGCTACGGCGATGGTTTTCCCGGGGTTCTCCTCCACCAGCCGGTCCAAGGCGGCGTTGACCCTCTCATACACCTGCGCCATGGTTTCCCCTGCGGGAAACACGCACAGGTGGGGGGCCTCGTCCCAGCACCGGGCCACCTCCGGGTAGCGCTGCGCTACCTCGACTAAGCGCAGGTTCTCCATCTCGCCCACGTCAATCTCCAAAAATCCCGGGTCGTCGATTACATCCAAATGGTGATATTTTGCCACAGCCCCGGCGGTTTTCCAGGCGCGGAGCAGGGGGCTGGAATAGACCCGGTCCAGCGCTTCGTTGCGAAAGCGCAGAGCCAGCAGCTCCAGCTGTTTTGCCCCTTCGGGGCTGATATCCGCGTCAAAACGCCCTTGAAAGCGCCCATCCAGGTTGCCCATGGATTGGCAATGGCGCACTAGATAAATTTTTGTCACCATGGCCGTACGCCTCCCGTCAATTCAGATATGGTTCCTATACCGTTCTTCTCCATGTATTCTTCCAGACCCCGGGCGATTTTCAAAGGCGCGTAAGGGTCGGTAAAGATGGCCGTGCCTACCTGGATGGCGCTGGCTCCAGCCAACAGCATCTCCACCGCGTCCTCCGGCGAGGAGATCCCCCCCAGCCCAATAATGGGAATCTTCACCTTTTGGGCCGTCTGCCATACCATGCGCAGGGCTACCGGCAGCACCGCGGGGCCGGAAAGCCCTCCGGTATTGTTGCGGATAATGGGCCGGCGGGTATGAATGTCAATACGCATCCCCGTCAGCGTGTTAATAAGAGAAACCGCGTCCGCCCCGGCGCTCTCGGCGGCCAGAGCCATTTCGCTGATATCGGTGACATTGGGAGAGAGCTTTACCACCAACGGCTTTTTGCAGACCTTCCGCACCGCCTTGGTAATGCCCTCCACGCCCCCGGCGGTCACGCCGAACTGCACGCCTCCCTCTTTTACATTGGGGCAGGAGATGTTCAGCTCCACCATGTCTACGGCGGCGCTGTTCAGCTTCTGCGCTGTCAGGCAGTAATCCTCTACCGTACTGCCCGCCAGATTGGCGATAATTCTTGTCCCCTGCTGGGAGAGCCAGGGCAAATCCTTTTCAATGAAATGGTCCACCCCGGGATTTTGCAGGCCCACGGCGTTGAGCATGCCGCCGGGAGTCTCCGTAACTCTGGGGGGCGGGTTGCCGGGGCGCATATGAAGGGTTATACCTTTACAGCTAATACCCCCCAGCTCTGACAGCGGGTACATCTCTCCGTATTCCCGGCCAAAGCCAAAGGTACCCGAGGCGGCGATGACCGGGTTGCGAAAATCCACCCCGGCTACACGCACCCGCAGCGGAGAGCGGATTTCCTCCACCCTGTCCCCTACCAGCACGCCTTCACCGTCGTCAAGCCGAATAACTTTACACCCCTTCTCATTCTCGTACTCCCGGCAGCGCTCCTCAAAGCGCTCGTACCGGGTGTGAAAGCGGCTATAGTGGGGGAGGATCTCTACGTCCGTCAATCCCAGCGCTTTCAGCCCGCCTAAGCCCACCGTATTCATTTCCGGGGAATACCGGTCAATCAGCCCCAAGCTGGGGCCCAGCACCAGGGCTCCGGCGCTGACCCCCGCCAGCAGACCCCGGGCAGCCGCCTGCCCAAGGGCTTCCCGGGCGCTATGCTTTTGTATCGAGTGTAGGAGATAATATGGGTTGCCGCCCATTAGCTCCACTACATCATACCGGGACAAAGCCTCAGGGGGCTGAAAGTCAAAATCAAAAATGTCTACCGCCAGCCCCAAGCTGCCCAGCTCTTCCTTTAAGCGCTCTACATGATAGTTCTTTTCCCGGTACTCCGGGTCCGCCGTTACAACCAAAGCGGCCCGGCCTCCCGGTTTTACATATTTGCCCGCCGCCCGCCGCAAGGCGGGGCTGCTTAGGCCGTTGGAACATAAAATGATCATAGCCTTGCTCCTTTCATTCATTCACAGGGCATCCGGGGCCAGCCGGTTCATGTGGATCACGGGGCCGTCTTTGCAGACATGGCCGTAGTATGCCTCCCCGTTTTCATCCAACAGCGCCACGGCGCAGCCCAGGCAAGCCCCCACCCCGCAGGCCATCCGCTGCTCTAAAGAAAGATAGCCCGCCGCGCCCCGCTGGGCGGCCAGCGCCTTTGCCGCCCGGAGCATCGGCCCGGGACCGCAGGCAAAGAGCACTTCAAAATCTTCCTTTTGCGCCAGCTCCGTCACCAGCCCATGGTAGCCGTAGCTGCCGTCGTCGGTGGCAACCAGGACCTTGGCGCCCGCAGCCTTGAAATCGTTTTCCAGAATAACGGCGTCCCTGTTCCGGAAGCCCAGCACGGCTACCGCTTTCTCCCCCAGTTCCTTGGCCGCGCCCAGCAAAGGAGGTACGCCGATGCCGCCGCCCAGAAGCAGGGTTCTCTTGGTTTTGTCTATGGGGAAGCCGCTGCCCAGGGGAGCCAGAATCTCCACCCGCTCCCCTTCCTGGAAAGCCGCCAGCTCTGCCGTGCCCTGGCCCCGGACTTGGAAGACGAACCGCAGGCGGCCCTTTTCTCTGTCTATGCCGCATATGGAGATGGGCCGCCGCAGGCTGTGTCCCGGCAGGTAAATCTGGGCGAACTGCCCTGGCTGGGCCGATGCCGCCAGGGCCGGGCATTCCAGCCAAAAGTCGAAGATGCCGGGGGCAAGCTCCTTTTTCGCGGACAGGCCGCATGGAATGGAATCGTATTTTTTCATGGGTCCCTCCTTTGAGGACGAGGCCGCAGGGCGCCGCCCTACGACCGCAAACTTTTTGGGAAAAGGTTTGATGAAACAGTTTCTATTTTGGGTCTATTTTATGCCGTACCTTATGTGGGCGCGGGCGTAGGCTTGTTGATGGTCCAGGCTAGGGTCCAGGGGTCTAAGGGTGGGAAGCCTTGGGTTAGGGCGGTCAGTTCGGTTTCGCATAGGGCCAAGGCGGACTGTATGTATTCCTCCGCCATTTCCCGGGAAAACAGGGTGGTTTCTCCCTCTGCCTTTCTGTTAAAGTCCCCCTCTAATTCTGCCAGCAGCCCTTGGGCATTTAACCGGAACTGGCGGCATACCGCCGCGTCCTCTATGCCCGCGGGGAGCATGGCTAGGCAGGGCAGCCGGTACTTTTTAATGATAGTCCCGTTTAAAATGGAGTAGTCCTGGTAGAGCCTGTCCAATTGCTGGGGCATATAGCGGCGCAGGTCATACTTGCCATAGAGCAGCCGCCGGTATGCAATATCTTGCACCAAGTGGAGATAATACCCTAAATAAAGTCCTTCCTCCGCCAGCTTTTTTCCATACAGGCCGCGAAATTCCTCCAGGTCATAGGTTCTCTTGTCCCCTCGGGTAGAGACAAAATGGCTGGCCCTGGCGTTTTCGCGGGGTCTGGGGGCGTCCGGCAGCAGCGCGCCCAGTAAAAACGCCTGGGGATCTTTAAAGCGCCGTCTGGCCGTCAAGGCATGGGCAACGGCCAGGTGCATCACACGGGAAGCCATGCCGGCCCCTTACGCCGGCAGGCTGATGCCGCCCAGCTCCGCCATGATCTCGTCCCGCATGCGGACAGCCTCCCGGCGGGCGGCCCCGGCGAAATCCGCAGGGTCGCAGCCCTCCTTCTGCCAAGCGCACATAATGGCCCGGGAGGAATTGACAATAGCGCCCAGCCCGTGCTTGTCAAAGCCCATGGCCACGTCCTTGGCCGCGCCGCCCTGGGCCCCGTAGCCGGGAACCAGGAAGAAGGTATCCGGCAAAGCCTTACGCAGCTCCCGGAGCTGCTTGGGGTAGGTGGCCCCTACCACGGCCCCTACGCCGCTGTAGCCGTATTTTCCCGGAAGCTTCTGCCCCCATTTTTGGCACATATTGCCCATGGCCCGGTATAGGGGCTCGTACATAGCGTGAAGCATCTGGTCCTGGAACTCCCCCGCAGAGGGGTTGGAGGTCTTGGCCAACACAAAGATCCCCTTGTCCTTGGCCGCGCACACGCCCAACAGCGGGTCGATGCCGTCGGTGCCCAGGTAGCCGTTGACAGTGAGGGCGTCCGCGCCAAAGGCTTCAAAGGTTTCCCCTTCCACGTCGGTGGCGCCCAGATGGGCGGCGGCATATGCCTGCATGGTAGCGCCAATGTCGTTGCGCTTGCCGTCGGTGATGACGAAAAGCCCTTTCTCCTTGGCGTAGGCGATGGTCTCTGTTAAGGCCCGTACGCCTTGCCAGCCGTACAGCTCATAATAGGCCGCCTGGGGCTTCACAGCCGGAACAATGTCCCGCAGCCCGTCAATCAGCCCCTTATTGAAGGCCAAAAGCGCCTGGGCCGCCCCCTCTAAATTCCTGCCGTACTTCTCAAAGCACTCCTCCTTGATATAGCCGGGGATGTAGTCCAGCTTGGGGTCCAGCCCCGCCACAGTGGGATTCTGCCTTTTCATGATATTTTCCAACAAGCGGTCCATTGACATAGGTGGTTCCTCCTCTATATTCCAGTTATATATATATTTGTGTGTGCGGTTCTCACGTCAATTGGTAGACCTTGCGTCCCCTGGAAAAGGTCATTACGACTCTTCCTGTCAGCTCCATGCCCTTAAAGGGGGTATTTCTGCTCTTCCCGTGAAGCTTCTCCGGGTCTACCCTCCACTTCATGTCCGGGTCAAAGAGCAGGATATCCGCCGGAGCGCCCGGAGCCAGGGTCCCGCCGGGAATGCCTAAGATCCTGGCCGGAGCCGCGCTCATCTTTTGGATCACCTTGCCCAGAGCCGTCCGCCCCCTTAAAGCCGTTAGGACAGCGGCTAAGGAGGTCTCCATACCAATGGAGCCGTTGGGCGCGGTGATGAAATCCGCCTTTTCCTCAGGCGTGTGGGGCGCGTGGTCTGTAGAAATGGCGTCCAGGGTTCCGTCCAGCAGGCCCTCCATTAAGGCTTCCCGGTCGGATTCGTCTCCCAGAGGCGGGTTCATGCGGTAGTCCGCGTCCATGCTCTCCAGGGCTTGATCCGTAAGCAGGAGATAGTGGGGGCAGGTCTCGGCGGTGACCTTCACACCCCGGGCCTTGGCGTCCCGAATCAGCGCCACGGAGCCGCGGGTGCTTACATGGCAGATATGTACCGCCGCGCCTAAGCTGGCCGCCGCCGCGATTTCCCGGGCCACGCCGCAATCCTCCGCAGCCCGGGGCACGCCCTTTATCCCCAGCCGCCGGGAAACCTCCCCCTGGTTCATCAGCCCGCCGGCGGCCAAGTCTACGTCCTCGCAGTGCGCGGCCACCGGCACGCCCAGGGCCCAGGCTCTTTCCAGCGCCTCCAGCAGACAGCCGCTTCTGCCCACTGGCTTGCCGTCATCGCTAAAGGCGATGGCTCCCGCCGCTTTCAGGGCAGGGAAATCTGTAAGAGCTTGCCCCTTCATACCCTGGGTGACGCAGGCCGCTGTATACACCGTGGCATCCGCGCCGCTGGCTTTTTCTAAAAGCGCCCGGACCAGCTCCGGCGAATCCATGGCCGGGGTTGTGTTGGGCATAGCCAACAGACTGGTCACACCGCCTGCTGCGGCGGCCCGGCACGCTGTGAACACATCTTCCTTATGGGTCTGTCCTGGGTCCCGAAGATGGACATGCATGTCCACAAGACCGGGGGCGGCGGCCAGACCCCCGCCGTCAATCACCTGGTCCGGCGCTCCGGAAAGCTTGTCCACCATCCGGCCATCCTCCCAAAACAATTCTCCCGGGCCGTCCAGCCGCCGGACAGGGTCTATTAGTCTGACATTCTTGAGATGATATCGCATATTCCACAACCTTCCTCATAGGGTCCCCGCTTTTTATACAAAAACAGCCCCGCTCATTTCTGAGCCGGAGCTGCGCCGCCGCTTCTGCCTTTAGTAAAAAATCCGGATAAAACCCGAAAAAATACGGGAAGTAGACAAAAGAAAAAGCCGCCCCAGACGCCGCGCCCTGCCTGCCATCCAGCCGCCCACACTCCCATGCCTGCTACTCCCCCTTCTCTTTCGCTTTTTGTATCTTACCATATGTCCCCGGTTTTTGCAAGAGCTTTTTATCGCCGCGCCAGGGCCCTGCCAAAAGGCAAGGCTTAGAGGAACGTATTGTAACGCCTTGACATGGTCCGCCCCATGCGGTACGATATATGTAGGAGGCGGTATTGTGACAGTGGAGATAAATGGCTATCTGGAAAAGCGCATCGGTATCCGTGGCCTTTGCCCGCCGCGGAACGGGTAAGGAGGAGCTGCCTTGGACACCATACTTGTTATTGACGATGATTTGCATATCGGAAACCTCCTGGAGGAGATCCTCACCCGGGCGGGCTACCGGGTGACCCGGGCCTACTCCGGGACGGAAGCCCTGCTGTTGCTAAACGGCGGCCTGCCGGACCTGGTGCTTTTGGATCTTATGCTCCCCGGCCTCTCCGGGGAAGAGCTTTTGCCAAAAATCGAGGGCATCCCCGTGATTGTGGTCAGCGCTAAAGCGGGAATTGACAACAAGGTGGAACTTTTGATGGGAGGAGCCGCGGACTACATCACCAAGCCCTTTGACACCCGGGAGCTGTTGGCCCGGGTAGCGGCGCGGCTGCGGGAGGCTTCCTGCGGGGAGGGGGGCCGGCGGGAGAGAAACCAGCTGCGCTATCAGGGGTTTACCCTGCACACGGATACCCACAGCGTCTTTTTGGGCGGCCAGGAAATCCGGCTGACCCCTACGGAATACGCCATCCTCCACCAGCTGATGCGCAATCCCCGGCAGGTGGTGACCAAGTCCCAGCTGCTGGACAACCTGGCGGAGGACACCCCGGACTGCACGGAAAGCTCCCTTAAAACCCACATCAGCAACCTGCGCCGGAAGCTGCGAAGCGCCGGAGATGAGGAATACATCGAGGCTGTGTGGGGCATCGGCTTTAAGATGCGGTCTTAGGAGCTGTGCCAATAGCCCCGGCACGCATCTTTGCGGCCAAAACCGCCGTTGACATCGTTAATAAGGCTTGAAATGCATCCAGTATTCCTGCGCTTTTTTGCCTGGCCAACAATGATTTTGTCTCGCGAACCTGCGCGCTTCGTCTAATGGTACGCTTCTTAACTAAATCTTAACTCTTTTCTTTACCGGTTTCTTAACCTTTGGGGCGTATCCTTTTTTCATCAACTCAAGGAGGTATCCCAATGGAATATGTACTGCAAACCCAGGCCCTGGGCAAGAGCTACCGGAAGTTCACGGCGCTGGAAAACCTGACCATGTCTGTGCCCAAAGGGGCCATTTACGGCCTGGTGGGCAAAAACGGCGCGGGAAAGACCACCCTGCTGCGGCTTATCTGCGGGCTTCAGACGCCCACCTACGGTACCTACAGCCTATATGGGCGCAACAACCAGGAGCCGGGGATTATCAAGGCCCGGCGGCGCATGGGGGCTGTGGTAGAGACCCCTTCCATCTGTCTGGACATGAGCGCGGAAAATAACCTCCGGCAGCAGTGCCGGGTGCTGGGGCTGCCGGACTTCTCCTGCGTCCCGGAGCTTTTGGAACTGGTGGGTCTGGAGGGGACCGGCAAGAAAAAGGCCAAGAATTTCTCTTTGGGCATGCGCCAGCGGCTGGGCATTGCCGTGGCCCTGTGCGGCGGACCGGACTTTTTGGTGCTGGACGAGCCCGTCAACGGCCTGGACCCCCAGGGCATTGTGGAAATTCGGGAGCTGATCTTAAAGCTCAACCGGGAGCGGGACATCACGGTGCTGATTTCCAGCCATATTTTGGAGGAGCTCCACAAGCTGGCCACCCACTACGGCTTTATTGATTCCGGCAGAATGCTGCGGCAGGTCAGCGCCGAAGAGCTGGAAGCCACCTGCCGCAAGTGCGTGCGGGCGGACGTCTCCGACACCCAGGCGGCGGCGCTGGCCCTGGATGGGCTGGGGGTAGATTATAAGATTCTGGAGGGCAAGCAGGTGGACGTTTTCGACGTGGTGAACACCGGCAAGCTGGTGCAGGCTCTCAGCGATGCGGGCTGCGAGGTCTATTCGGTGCAGAACCACGACGAGAGCCTGGAAAGCTATTTCTTAAGCCTTGTGGGCGCGGGGAAGGGAGGCGAGGGCCATGCGTAAGCTGCTTGCCGCCAACTTTTACGCCATGTCCCGCTCCCTTCGTTTCTGGCTGGGAGTCTTTATGATGGCCGCCACGGCCGTTTACGCTGGAGTAGACGCCCGGAAAATGCTGGACATGAATGTGAACAATGCCATCGACGCCAACGCGCTGCTGTTTGTGCCGCTGCTGTTTCTGGTGCTGCCCGCTTTGGGAGCGCTGTTTATCAATACGGACTACCACGATGGCACCATCCGGAACAAAATCACCGTAGGCCGCAGCCGGACGGCGGTGTATCTTGCCAACCTGATTTCCGTCTACCTCAGCGGACTGTTCTATATGGCTGTTTATACCGTTATTTTCCTGCCCTTGTCCATGGCGCTGGGCTGCGGCCTTTCAGACCCAAGGGCCTATGCCGCAAAGCTGGCGCTGCTGATGCTGGTCTTTCTTTCGCTGGCGGCAGTCGCCGTGCTGCTGGCCTCGCTGATTGCCTCCCGGTCCGTGCTGGTGGTATGCGCCTTTCTGGCCTTTACGCTGATGTTTGGCTCAGCCGCTCTCAATGTGATGCTGGAAGAGCCCCAAATGATCGATGATTTTGACGGCGTGATGATGACCACCGAGACAAACAACGACGGGCGGGTGATTATGCAGTATACAGATTCCCAGGGCAACCCCATTTCCCCCGAAGACATGAAAACCATTCCCAACCCCCGCTACATCCCCCAGCCCTGGCGCGGGGTGCTGCGCACGGTCAACGACGTCCAGCCGGGGGGCCAGATGTGGGAGATCCTGCAAAACGGTCACACGGACTACACGGGTTCTGGCAGCGAGCGCCTGGAGATTACCGTACAGACCCCCTACTGGCTCATAGCTCTCTACGCCCTGGCGGTTACGCTGGTATCCACAGCGGCCGGACTGGCGCTCTTTTCCCGTAAAGACATAAAATAACAGAAGCGAGGAATAAAAATGGAGTTCTTGTGGGTTCTGCTGGGGCTGGCGGCAGCGGTGATTGGGCTGCTGGCGGCGAAGATTTTCCTCATGCGCAAAGCGGCCGGGGAAATCGCCCGGGGCTTTGCCGAGAAGCTGCGTACCGACACCAACACGCTTATTGACATTTCCACCCGGGACCGGGCCATGCGGGACCTGGCTTCCGGCGTCAATGAGGAGCTCCGCCGCCTGCAGGTCCTGCGCCGCCGCTACCGCCAGGGGGATCTGGAACTGAAAGCCGCCGTCACCAACATTTCCCACGACCTGCGCACGCCCCTCACGGCCATCTGCGGCTACCTGGAACTGCTGGAGGGCGAGGACAAGTCCCCTCAGGCGGCGGAATACCTGGAGATCATCCAGGGCCGGGCCTTGCTGCTGCGGCAGCTGACCGAGGAATTGTTCCGCTACTGCGTGGTGCTCAGCGACCCTGACGGGCTTACTGCGGAGCCCGTCAGCCTGAACGCGGCGCTGGAAAACTCTCTGGCGGCCTTTTACGCGGAGCTTACGGAGCGGGGGATTCAGCCGCAGGTCCGTATGCCCCCGGAAAAGGTGGTGCGGCGGCTGGACCGCGCCGCCCTTTCCCGGGTATTCTCCAATCTTCTTAGCAATGCCGTTAAATACAGCGACGGCGATTTGGAGGTGACCCTGACTCCCCGCGGGGCGGTGGTTTTCGCCAATTCCAGCCGGAGCCTCAGCAGCGTGGAGGTGCAAAAGCTCTTTGACCGCTTCTACACGGTGGAGGCGGCCCGGAAGTCCACGGGTCTGGGGCTGTCCATTGCCAGGGCGCTGACGGAACGCATGGGAGGCGAGCTGACGGCGGACTATATCTCCGGCAAGCTGGTGATTACGGCGGTGTTTTTGGCTTGAGGGAAAAGTCACGGGGCTCTGCCCCCCCACCCTGCAAACCTTTTGTAATAGTTTCAATCAAAACTTTTCCTCCGCATTTTTCGAAGTTGAACAGGCAGCTTGCGGGGGGAGCAGGGGGCTGCCGCTTGTCTTTATAGACGGTCTGGGCGCTGGTTTGCGCTGGGGCCGTCTTTTTTTGGCGGTACTTGCAAAGGACGAGATTCTTTGCTATAATATAAATAGAACAAAATTTCGATTCAGGAGGGGAAAACGAGATGAGGCTAAAGATGTTGAGCTTGGACCTGGCCCAGGGCTTTATTGGGAACGGCGGGCGGCCTTCCGCTACGAACCAGAGGGAATTGGCGCAAATGCGGGGCTATTTGGAGCTGGGCCTGCGCACCCAGCTGACAGCGCGCCAGCAGGAGTGCGTCCGCCTCTACTACTACGAGGGCCTTACCCTGGAACAGACCGGAGAGCGTATGGGCATCTGCGAGTCAGCGGCATGCAAGCACATAAAAAAGGCCCGGGAACGCCTCCGGACCTTCTTAGAAACCGCGCAACAACTAGGGCTCGTTTGAAAAAATCAAAAACGCCGTCTTTTTGCCCGCAAACTTCCTGTACAAACCGGCCAAACCCGGCGCAAAAGCTTTCACCGCCTAGCCTCCCAGGTCTCCCTTCAGTTCCGTTTCCAGGCAGTAGGGGTGAAAAGCATGATCATCGGGAAGATTTCCAGGCGGCCGGCCAGCATGTCGAAGCTGAGGACCAGCTTGCTCAAAATAGAAAAGCCGCTGAAATTCCCCATGGGGCCCACTGTGTCCAGGCCCGGGCCGATGTTATTGAGACAGGCGATGACAGCGGTGGCGTTGGTCTCCAGAGAGAACTCGTCCACCGCAATAAGCAGCATGGAGCTGACGATAATCATCAGGTAAATAGCCAGATAGGTGAAAGTGTTCTGAATCACATCCTCGTCTACCGCCTGGCCGTCCATGTGGACCTGAGACACCGACCGGGGCCGGAGCATCCGCCGGACGCTGCGCCGCCCAGACTTAAACAGCAGCAGCACCCTGGCCGCCTTGATACCGCCGCCAGTGGAGCCCGCGCAGGCCCCCAAGAACATCAGCGATACTAAGATGGTCTTGGAGAGAGCCGGCCACTGGTTGAAATCCGCTGTGGCAAAGCCCGTGGTGGTCATAATGGAGGATACCTGGAAGGCCGCGTGGTGCAAAGCGGCGCCCACCTGGGTATAGGTCCCCCGGGCAAAGACATCCCAGGCGATGATGGCCATGCTGGCCGCCATCACCCCCAGATAGAGCCAAAGCTCCTGGTTTCGCAGAACCTTGGAAAACTGCCGCAGAAGCAGAAGATAAAAAATGCTGAAGTTGATTCCGAACAAAGCCATAAATACCGTGCAGACTGTCTGTAGGTAGGGGCTATAGCTCATCAGACTGTCGTTTTTGATGGCAAAGCCGCCGGTGCCCGCCGTACCGAAAGCGGTGGTAACGCTGTCAAACAGGGGCATGCCGCCTGCCAGCAGCAGGATAATCTGCAAAAGCGTAAGGCCGATGTAAATGGTGTAGAGGATCTTCGCGCTGTCTTGCAGCTTGGGCACCAGTTTGTCCACTTGAGGGCCAGGGCTTTCCGCGCGCATCACATGCATCAGCGAGTTTTTCCCCTTTCCCATGGGCATCACCGCCAAAAGAAAGACCAGCACCCCCATGCCCCCCAGCCAGTGGGTAAAGCTGCGCCAGTAGAGAAGACCTAAAGGCAGGCCCTCGATTTCAGTAAGGATACTGGCCCCGGTGGTGGTAAAGCCGGATACGGTCTCGAAAAGGCTGTCTACATAATTGGGAATAGCCCCGCTGAGGAAAAACGGTATGGCCCCCACCATGGACACCACCACCCAGCACAGGGCCACGCTGAGAAAGCCCTCGCGGGCCCCAATCTGCCGGTCTTTGGGGGGCAGCAAATAGGTGGAAAGGCTCAGAAGACCCGCCCCGGCAATGGTAGCGCCGGTTCCAACGGCCGCCGCCGCCTCCCCAAGACAGATGGAGATCACCAGCGAAGGCAGCAGACATACCGCCTCCACCCGCAAAATGTAACAAATCAACCGCAAAATCATCCGGTGATTCATATATTCATACATCTACCTTTCATATTTGTGGTCAGTGGGCTGAGGCCGCCGGGCAGCGCTTCCGCAGCCTACTCGATAACGATGTCGCTCAGATTCTGTATCGCCATGTCGGCTGTGGCGACGGCAATGACGGAATCGCCGGCCTCGATGGTGTCGCCGCCGCTGGGGATAATGGTTTTGCCCCGGCGGTTGATGCAGGCGATGAGGGTGCCGGGCTTCAGCCGCAGCTTTGTCAGGGACTGGCCCAGAAACGGCAAGCCCTTCCCCACCTGGAACTCCAAAGCCTCCACCTTGTCCTCTACAATACGGTGCAGGGTTACAATGGACCCCCCGTGGCGGTTGCCCATGGCCCGGACATAGCTGACAATGCCGTTGCAGCACAGATCCTTGGGGCTGACGGCGCAGTCGATGCCCTTGCCGGTAAGAACTTCGTTAAATTCTGTCCGGTTTATTTTTGTAATTACTTTATATACCCCCAGGTAGTTGGCATACATGGAGATAATAAGGTTTTCCTCGTCAAAATCAGTGAGGGTAACCACCGCGTCCGCCTGGGCAAGCCCCTCGGTGTCCAGGATGTTGCGGTCGGAGCCGTCTCCATGAATGACGGTGGCCTTAGGCAGCAGGTCGGAGAGCTGGGCGCAGCGTTCGGCATCTTTTTCGATGAGCTTCACGCTGACGCCCACGCGCATCAGCTCCCCCGCCAGATAAATGGCAATGCGGCTGCCGCCGATAATCAGCACATTTTTAATTTTTCTCTGGGCGACTCCCAAGTTCCGCAGGAATTTCGCCAAATTTCCGGAAGGGGCGGTGACATGGAGCCTGTCCCCGGCCCGCAGCTGAAAGCGGCCGTCTGGAATAAAGACCTCGCTGCCCCGCTGCACGGCGCACACCAGGACCTGGACCTTCACCTTTTTGGGAAAATCCATCAGCGTACACCCATCCAGAAAGCTGCCCTCCTCCAGCTCGATCTCCACAATCTCCACCCGGCCCTTGGCAAAGGAATCCCGCCTAAGGAAGGAAGGATATTGCAGCAGCCGGAAAATCTCGCTGGCGGTGGAGAGCTCGGGGTTAATCATCATGGACAGCCCCAGCTCGTCCTTCCAGTCGTAAAGCTGGCTGTAGTATTCCGGGTCCCGGACCCGGGCTATGGTATGCGCGCAGCCCAGCTTGTGCGCTGTGATGCAGCACAGAAGATTGGTTTCGTCCGCGGAGGTGGCGGCAATCAAAAGGTCGCTCCCGCCTACATTGGCCTGGTTTTGCACCTTGGTGGTGGCTCCGTTGCCATGCACCACATTGATGTCCAAAGACTGCTGGGCCTCGGCCAGCACCAGCTTGTTGCTGTCGATGACCACCACGTCGTGGCCCTCCTTCGCCAGCTGAACCGTCAAGGCGGACCCCACCTTGCCGTCGCCCACGATCACAATTTTCATAAATCCGTACACTTCCCTTTCCCACAATCCGGCGAAGCTTTTCTCGCCTCGCTTATCCTACCACAAAGCGGCTTAATTCGCAAGCCCTATTTAAGACCGCGGGACTCTCCTCATCTGCCGGTTCGGCCGATGCTTGACGGTCTCTGCACCTTGGCTTCGTCAGGTACCAGGAGACCAGCGCCCCTTGCATTTTGGGGGAAAAGGTTTATAATGGGGGTGGAAGATAAAATTTGATTAGGAGGAATCTTTATGAATCAAACGATTACGGCGGAGAACGCGCCCGCAGCCGTGGGGCCCTATTGCCATGCCAAGCTGGCTGGAAACACCCTGTATACCTCCGGGCAGCTGGGCTTGGTTCCCTCTACCGGAGAGCTGCCGGAGGGCGTGGAGGCTCAGGCCGCCCAGGCGCTGGACAATCTGCAGGCCGTTCTGGCGGCGGCGGGCATGGGCCTGGCGGATGTGGTGAAAACCACGGTATTCCTACAGGATATCCATGATTTTGCCGCCATCAACGCCATTTATGCCCGGTACTTTACCGGGGAAGCGCCGGCCCGCTCCTGCGTGCAGGTGGCGGCTCTTCCCAAGGGCGCGCTGTTTGAGATTGAGGCGGTGGCCGTAAAGTAACCCCGCCGCTGCGCAAAAAGGGCGAAGCCAGGTATAGGCTCCGCCCTATTTCTTGCCATTCGTAGGGAAGTTCCGCTTACTTTTTCTGCTGCGCCAGCCACTCCAGCAGGCTGACCTCTTGGCCGTTGATGGTAACCGGCTGGCCGTCGTAGTCCAGGCGGCAGTCGTCGTTGAGCATAGGGATCCAGGCGAAATGCCCCAGATATTCAAAGGGCTTGCCCTCCGCGTCCCGGAAGCCCTCGTGAATATCCTCGATCTTGTCCCAGAAGGTGAAGTGGATATTTTTCCCGCCTGCGGCCACCAGGCGCTTGTAGGTAGGCTCCACAGTTTCCTCCGGCTTTACCACAGGGTCGTTTTTGGCGTGGGTGAACCAGATGGCCTTGTCTTTGATGCTCTTAATATCTTCATCGGAAATGGTTTCGTCATACAGGGCCTCGCACACCGGGAAGGCCGCCGCGAACAGCTCCGGGTAATTGATGAGCATCCGCATGGTCATAAAGCCGCCGTTGCTGTCCCCGCCGATGTAAACCCGGTCCCGGTCAATGTTCCCGGTCTTCTCAATGAACTCGTCAATGCAGGCTTTCAGGGCCCGGCAATAGATGCTGGTACCGGTGCGGCCGTATTCGCCGGTGCCGTCGTTCATCCAGAAGGTCTTGGTCTGGGGGGCCAGCACATAGGCCCCGCCAAAGAGCTTCTGCACCCTGGGAGAGCTTAGGGCCACCACCTTATTGCCGGTATAGGCCACGGTGGGGTCTACGCCGCCCTCCCCCGCGCCATGGAGCCAAATCAGCAGAGGCCGGGGGCCGGCCTGGGCCTCTCTGGGCGCAAAGCAGCCGTAGTTAAGGGGTTCCTGCTCATCGTGGGAGCTGGCGTTCACCCAGCCTTCCTTCTGAGGATAGAAGTCCCCCATGGGGTAATCGTACACCATCCCCGCGACGGGGCCCTCAGAGCCCTCCAGGGCCTTGGTCTGGGTAACGGTATAGCGTGTGTTCACGTAGACGTTCAGGCCCTTCGGCGCCGAGATACGGGAGGACAGCTGGCACAGGGGGCCATATGCCAGTTCCAGGGCGATATAGCCCCCCTCTTCCGCCGGCTCGCCGGCCTGGGTGGAGGGATATGCCTTCTCCACAGGGACATATCCCTGGCTGGGCTCTTTGTCGTCCAGAGCCATCCAGCTTTTGGGCAGCATCAGCAGCTCCCCCTTTTCATCCGTGCGCTCTACCCAGACTGAGAACGCCGAGGGATCCGCTTCCTTGACGCTGCCCGGTACCGGCAAAATGAGTTTGGTGACGTAGGGGCCATAATCCGTAATGACTGTCTTTGTGTAGTATCCTTTTCTCATGGGAATCAACCTTTCCGCCTCCAGCGCCCGCTGGGGCCTTTTGTTATTTTTCGGGCTTTTCGCCCTCAATCCACCTGTCTTAGACGTACGGCCATGTACTCCTTGCCAGGCAGCGGAATACGGAACTTTCCGCTGTGTACCCCGGCGTCCGTAATGGTCATCT
Source organism: uncultured Clostridia bacterium (assembly GCA_947567585.1). Classification (GTDB taxonomy): domain Bacteria; phylum Bacillota; class Clostridia; order Oscillospirales; family Acutalibacteraceae; genus Acutalibacter. Next base: position 20,177 of record CANONE010000001.1, read on the forward strand.
CCCAGGTATCAATAATCTCCGCCTTCCACTTGCCCTCGGGCTTCATGAAGTCCCTAAAGCTGGGCCGGCCAAAGCCATAGTAGTGGATCTCATAGCCAGTGGTAAACAGGGCCGCCACGTCCTCCGGCACGCCCACCGTCTCGTCAAAGCTGCCCTGGCCCCGCTTAAGGCCGCAGCCGGGAGTCTCGCAAAGAATCCCGTGCAGGAACTTGATGCGCGCCGGACTCTCCCCGTGCAGCTCTCCGCCGTGGCTCCACCAGAGGATGTCGTTTTCCTCATCCACAAAGGTCTCCCCGTGGCCCGCGTAGCCGCCCCGCATACCGGCCTCCCAGAAGCGGCGGGTCAGCTCCTGGCCGGAGATATTGCCCCAGCCCATGTCGATGTTGCCCTCGTAGCTGATTTCATCCCACACAATGGGCTTGCCCCAGCGGGTGCGGTACTCGTCGGTATACTCCACATGACGGTACAAGTCCTGTCTTTGCAGGCTGGCATGGGTGATCCAGGGCCGGGAGTGGTCATAGAAGGCCATACAGTTATGTATACCTCTCAGGTGGTTATAGGGATCCTTCTCACAGATGATCTTTGCGTAGCGCTCCCAGTCCTCCAGCTTCTTTACGAACATCAGGTCATATTCATTGGCCAGGCTCCACCACACGTTGCGGTAGGCGGCGAACCGGGCGATCACATATTTCCAGTAGAGATCGTCCTGCTGGGCGGTCATGGATTTGAAGCCCCAGCGGTCATAGGGGTGCATGACGATGATATCGGCCTCTATCCCCCGCTCTTGAAGCTCCATGATACACCGCTCAATGCGCCGGAAGTGCTCCGGGTTAAAGCGGGTGAAATCCCAGTGATTGCCGGAGACGTCCATCTCATAGCTGAAGGTTTCCTCCGAGAGGCCGGAGTTGTCCATGGGCGTGCCCTCGTAGGGGAAGGTCATGGGGTCCCGGAAATTGTGGATATAGTGCTTGGGAAACACGCAGAAGCGTATTTTGTTAAAGTACCCCTTGTCCAGCTCCTTTAAGGTCTTTTGGTGGACTTCCTCCGGCTGATGGGCCCAGGCGTAGCAGGTTGTTCCTACGGAGTAGTAGGGCGTAGCGTCCTCATAGGCGAAGTGGTACTGGTTTGCCACCCGCATGGGCCCATGGTTCCCCTCGCTGGGCGGCGTGACGGTGAAGGCCCCGGTAACGGTTTCGCCGAAAGTCCCGCTCAGCTCATAGGTGTACTCCCCTTCAAAGCTGGGCATGAAGCGGGCCTTATAGATACCCTCGCCGTCGTAAAAGCCGTCCACCGTGACGGTCTCGTTCTTGCCTTTGAATGTGGCTGTGCAGGTGTAGTCTGTGAAGGGGTTGCCCTCTGTTCTCCCTGGGGCGCCCACCTCCAGCATCCCCCATTTCTCTACGGCTTGCATAACCATTTCTCCTCTCTATTGCGGCGTTTCAACCGCCTTTTTCAGCCTGTCTTATGCCTTTAGCCCCAAGCTCCATCCTTCTGCGGCCGGCAGTCCCTGGTCCTTTACTGCATATAACTCCGGCAAGTGGACGCGAAGCCCAGCTTCATGGTTGACATGAACAATCTTTCTCGTGAGCCACAAAATACTCTATGAAGCATTGTACAACATTTTTCTATAAAAATCAAGATTTTAGGTAAAATAGAGTATGCCGGGGGCCGGGGGGAAGACGCTGTCCATCCCGCCTCCTTTTGGTCATCTGGAAGCCGGCGCCGGTGCAAAAATGCTTTGACTTCCCTATTCTGATATGCTATACTCAAATCCATCAAAAGCAGATAGGGCAAGGGCAATGGAGGCCATACGCAGAGAAACTTTCGGCAATACCGCACAATTCTAAGTACTGTATTGCCTTTACAAAAATCCTGAAAGGAGCGGTTAATAAGTATGGAACGGCAATTTCCCCGTACACAGGTGGAGGGCGTGTCTGTGTCCCGTATGCTGATTGGCACAAACTGGCTTTTGGGCTGGAGCCACACCAGCATATCCGCAGATGAGATGATTAAGCGGCGGTACGACAGCGCGGAAGCGTTTAAGCCGGTTTTGGAGGCGTACCTGCGCCATGGGGTGGACAGCATCATGGCCCCTTTTGGCCTGTCCCCGGAGCTTACCCGAGCGGTGAAGGAGACGGAGCAGCATATGGGGCGGGAAATGATTATGATCGATACCCCTACCCTGGATGTGGCGGATTCCGCCGAGGCCCGGCGGAAATCCCGGCAGATGGTACGGGATTCCGCAAAAAACGGGGCAAAAATCTGCCTGATCCACCACTCTGCAGCGGAACAGCTGGTTAATAAGAACCTGGGGCGGATCCTGCGCTTGGACGACTATACCGAAATGATCCGGGACGCGGGTATGGTTCCCGGCCTTTCCGCGCATATGCCGGAGCTGGTGGTCTATTCCGACCAGAACGGCTACGATGTGCAGACCTACATTCAGATTTTCAACTGCATGGGCTTCCTGATGCAGGTGGAAATTGAAACCGTGGCCTCTATTATCCACCACGCCAAAAAGCCGGTAATGACCATCAAGTCCATGGCGGCAGGCCGCTGCTCCCCTTATGTGGGGCTCACCTTCTCCTGGAACGCCATTCGGCCCCAGGATATGGTTACGGTAGGCGCTTTCACCCCTGACGAAGCGGAAGAGGACATTGAAATCTCCCTGGCGGCTCTGGAACATCGCTTCCCTGATTTAGAGAAGCGCGGCAGCCCCAATCAGGCCCAAGCCGCATTTGGAAAGTAAGAGCTCCGCCCTTATAATGAAGCTGCATCGTTTTTTCGGCTGTGGATTGATTACCCAATGAATTCCCATGTTGGGGGCGGTAGAACTTCTTGCCATGTGGGAAATGCGTCCCCGCGCATTACAAAGCAAGGCTCCTTTCGCCCCTACTGCATAACAAAGGGCATGTGGAAAGGCGCGGGCTCCTTCATGCAAAAAGCGGCGTTTCTGTTCTCCCGTGCAGGGATAGAGAAACGCCGCTTTTGCGCCATATTCAATTATTGTTTATTCCTGCCGTACAGGGCGGCGGAGTACGCGAAAAACAGTATAACTCCGTCCTGCCGGCTTCAATATTCACTTATGGAACCGCCGCCAACTCGTCCCTCTTCCTTTCGCAGCTCGTTTCCCAGCGCTTCCATAACCATGACTTCCCGGTTTAGCCAAGGAGAACCGCATTCCTTTAAAAGCCTCCGGTTCTCTTCCAGCGCCGCGCTCAGCGGAACCCACTCCGGCAGGAAGTTCTCCTCGGCCTCATAGCCGTCCAGCGCCAGCGGAACGGGCTCGCCCTCTACCCCACAAAAATAGTAGTAGGAGTCCATCTCCAAAATGTCGGCGGTCCTCCCTTTGCGCCGCTCGTGGACCAGGGCCCACAGCTGGGAATCCCCCGCCACATGGTACCCGGCCTCTTCTAAGACCTCCCGGGCCAAAGCGGTTTCCAGAGATTCCCCTGGTTCCACGCCGCCGCCGGGGAACTTATAGTCTCCCGCGCCGGTGTGGATCAGCAGGAGCTTTCCCTCTCTGAAAATGACGCCCCGGGCCGCCGTGCGCTGGTAGACGCTGCCCTTTTCCGGCAGTCCGGAAGCTTCCAAACGGATTTCCACCATCATTTAGCGCTCCTTTTGGCTGAGATTATCATGTATGGCCTTTGCCGCCGTCTTCCCAGCTCCCATAGCGAGAATAACAGTGGCCGCCCCCGTGACGGCGTCCCCGCCCGCGTATACATGGGGCCGGCTGGTAAGCCCGGTGTCCTCCTCCACCAGGATACCGCCCCATTTCTGGGTTTCCAGCCCCCGGGTGGTGGATTTGATCAGCGGGTTGGGGCTGGTGCCGATGGCCATAATGACGCAGTCCACATCCAGCACAAACTCGGAGCCCTCCTTTTCCACCGGGCGGCGGCGGCCGGAAGCGTCGGGCTCTCCCAAAGTCATTTCCAGGCATTCCATACCACAGACAGCCCCGGTTTCATCCCCCAGAATCCTGGTGGGATTGTTCAAAAGCTTAAAGATAATTCCTTCCTCTTTGGCGTGCTCCACTTCCTCCGCCCGGGCGGGCAGCTCCTTTTCCGAGCGCCGGTAGACGATGTAAACCGTCTCGGCCCCCAAGCGCTGGGCACAGCGGGCCGCGTCCATGGCCACGTTGCCGCCCCCTACCACGGCCACACGCTTTGCGTGCTGGATGGGCGTGTCGGAATCCGGCAGATACGCTTTCATCAGATTGACTCGAGTCAGAAACTCATTGGCGGAGTATACGCCCTTTAAATTTTCGCCGGGAATGTTCATAAACCGGGGCAGCCCCGCCCCCGAGCCGATAAACACCGCCTCAAAGCCCTGCTCCAGCAGCTCGTCCACAGAGAGGGTCCGGCCGATGACCATGTTGGTCTCGATTTTTACGCCCATAGCCTTCAGGCCGTCGATTTCCTTTTGTACAATGGCTTTTGGCAGGCGGAATTCCGGAATGCCATAGACCAGCACCCCCCCCGGGGTGTGCAGCGCCTCGAAGATGGTAACGGCATATCCCAGCCTGGCCAAATCTCCCGCGCAGGTAAGGCCGGAGGGCCCAGAACCTACAATGGCAACCCGATGGCCGTTGGGCGCGGCCTTTTGGGGCGCTTCCGATCCATGGGCATTGTGCCAGTCGGCGGCAAACCGTTCCAGGCGGCCGATGGCTACCGGCTCCCCTTTGATCCCCCGGACGCAGCGCTGCTCGCACTGGCTTTCCTGGGGACAGACCCGCCCGCACACCGCGGGCAGAGCGCTGCTTTGGGCGATCACTTGATAGGCCCCCTCAAAATCCCCCTGGGCCATATGCTGGATAAAGTCGGGGATAACGATATTCACTGGGCACCCGGCCACGCAGGGCTTGTTTTTGCAGCCCAGACAGCGCTTTGCCTCGTCAATGGCCTGCTCCTCCGTGTAGCCTAGGGCCACTTCCTGGAAGTTCTTGTTGCGGACATGGGGAGCCTGAGAGGGCATCTCGTTTTTCTTTAAAGACATATTAGGCATGATTGATTTTCATCCTTTCTACATAAGGTTATGCTTTTCCCTCTCTGAACAAATGACAGGTTTCCTCATGAGCATGCCGCTCGAAATCTCTGTACATAGCCCCCCGGGCCATGGCCTCGTCGAAGTCCACCTCATAGCCGTCGAAGTCCGGGCCGTCGACGCAGGCAAACTTTGTAACCCGCTTTCCGTCCTGGTTCAGGGTAAGGCGGCACCCGCCGCACATGCCGGTACCGTCAATCATGATGGGATTCATGCTGACAGTGGTGGGAATTCCAAACTCCTTTGTCAGCTTTACCACAAATTTCATCATGACCAGCGGCCCAATGGCAATCACCCGGTCATACGCCTGGCCGCTCTCTATGAGCTCCCGCAGCGCGTCGGTAACCAAACCCTTCTTGCCTTGAGAGCCGTCGTCCGTCATGAGGACGTATTTGCCGCTGGCAGCTCGGAACTCGTCCTCCAGGATCACCAGGTCCCTGTTGCGGAACCCCACGACGCTATGGACCTCGGCCCCCTGCTCATGCAGCTTTTTGGCCACGGGATAGGCGATTGCGCAGCCTACGCCGCCGCCTACTACCGCGACCTTTCGCAGGCCCTCCGTATGGGTGGGCACGCCCAAAGGGCCGGCAAAGTCCCGGATGCTGTCGCCCTCATGAAGCCGGTTCAGCTTCTCTGTGGTTGCGCCAACAATTTGAAAAATAATGGTAACAAGGCCCCGCTCCCGGTTAAAATCGGCGATGGTCAGCGGTATGCGCTCTCCTCTTTCATCCACCCGCAGAATAATAAACTGCCCTGGCTCCGCCTTTCGGGCCACGGCGGGCGCTTCTATTTCCATCAGCGTGACAGTGGGGTTCAATTGTCGTTTTTTGCAAATCTTGTACAAGCGTATCACGATCCTCATAAAGGGTATTTTGAATTTTCTGCCTGCCGAACTTGCAGGTTCGGAAATGATTATACCACTTCCGGCAAAAAAAAGCAACCGGGAGATGCTTCCGGGAAGGGAAAGGCAAATAAAAAGATCAGGCGGCGCAAGGCCAAAGGGCCCAGGCGGCCTAATCTTCTTTGTAAAGAGGCGGGCGATGGATGGAACCAGAGGGTAAGGCAGCGTTGCTGACATCCGGCGCAGGCGCAGTCGGGGAGGGTCTGCTGATGAACGGCCCAGCCAGCGGAATAAAAGCCGGCTCCTTTGCGACAAAGCCCTGTACTTCTATGGCGTCGCCGGCAGCGCGAATGTTGGGAATATTGGTTCTCATGCGGCTGTCAACAATTATGCCGCCCCGCTGGTTGGTGTAAATGCCGCAGTCTTTTGCCAGCGCGGTTTCCGGGCGGACGCGCCTCCGGCAACGACGCCGATCACGACAGCTTTCATGCTATTCATCCGGCCTTCTTCAAAAAATAGTAAGCTCTACCGGCATAAGTTCCTACATGGTGAGATCACACAGGGTTCAGGCTCTCTCCGCGCAGCCACGCATACAGGTTTTCAAAAACGATCTCGGCCCGCTGCTCCAAAGATTCCACGGATGCGAAAGCAATATGCGGCGTCACAATGGTGTTGGGCGTGTGCAGAAGAGGATGGTCCAAGGGCAAAGGCGGCTCTTGGTCAAACACATCCAAGGCCGCCCCGGCAATGGTTCCTTGGGACAGCGCCTGCGCCAGCGCGGCGGTATCCACCACGCCGCCCCGGGCCGTGTTGATAAGGAAAGCCGTGGGCTTCATCCGCGCCAGCTGGTCATACCCTATGAGCCCCTGGGTTTCCCCGGTCAGCGGGCAGTGCAGGGAGACAATGTCCGATTGGGCCAGCAGCTCTTCCAGTGAAACCTGCCGGTCGATGGCCGGGTCGCTTACCGCGCTCCGGTTATAGGCCAGCACCTGGCAGCCAAAGGCTTTGCAAAGCGCCGCCGTCCTTTTGCCGATAGCCCCCGCTCCCACAATGCCCACGGTTTTTCCAGCTAAAAGACTGCCAATAAGCCCGTCCTTCGTCCCTCCCTCCCGGCAGCGCCGGCCGGTCTGGGGGGTGTTGCGCAGGAGCTGGATCATAAAGCCGATACATAGCTCCGCCACCGCCTGGGTGGCATAGCCGGAGGCATTGCTCACCGCGATGCCGCGTTCCCTTGCGGCTTGTAAGGGGATGTGGTCCACGCCGGTAAAAGCCACGTCAATGAATTTCAGGGCGGCGGACTGCTCCACCACCGATATGTCCAGAGGCATATTTGCCAGCATCACTACGTCCGCTTCACGGCTGCGCTCCAGCTGCACCGCCGGATCAAGGTTTTTTTCGTAAGCGGAGAAGCTATGCCCCATGGACGCCAGCTTCTTCGCGTGTTTGTCCATAACCGCCTGAGACGCCCCAAGGCTTTCCAGTAAAACAATGTTCATCATGCACCTCCATATTGTATGCGGCCATTCTGCCGGCAATACCGCATAGTTCCAAAACGCCGTATTGTACGGCACAGCTTAGCGCCGCGCCAACCCTCGCTAAATAGCTTCCTTACTTCATCATCCCTATTCGCTCTTCCCTTTTTTTGTGAAATCAGTTTCCGTATTCAAGGGTTCCGGTTTCCGCCAAGAAACAATTCCTCCGCCCACCACTTGGTTAAAGAGAGCAGTTCCCGGCCATAGTATTGCGGCAGCAAAATGGGGTCTGTGGGCGCGGGGAGGCCATATGCCTCAAAGCCCGCGCTTTCCGCCAGCTTCACCGCCCGGAATAGATGGAAATTCTGCGTGACGACGGCCACACGAGTATCCAACCCTTCCCGCCGGGCAATTTCCATGGCAAAACGCAGATTTTGCCGGGTGTTCCTAGACTTGTCCTCCATGTAGATCCGCGCTGGATCTACACCGCCGCTCACCAGGGCATTCTTCTCCGCCAAAGCCTCTGGGCAGGGCTCGTTGCCCCCCTGGCCGCCAGTGACAATGCAGTCGGCGTCCGGGTTGGCCTGGAGATATGCCAGAGCCCTGTCCACCCGGCCCCGCAGACTGGTTCCCAATTGTTCCGGACCGTACACCTGGGCTCCTAATACCACTACGTTCAGTCCCTGCGGCGGGAGCGCGGCCTGATATGAGATCATCAGACCGGTCAAAAACGCCGCCCATGCCAGCCCAAGAGCGTAGACAATCACGGCGGCCCGGGCCCATAGCCGAAACCGCCGTCCCCTGCCGGACAATCTTGGGTAAAGCAAAAGGAGGGCCAGACCCAGCCCGCAGATAAATATACCAAACACGGAGCCCCCGGCAAACCCGCCATGCAGGACCGGCAGGCAGAACCAGATAATCCCCGCCCCGCACAGCGTTATAAAGATCCATTTCAACACCGTTTTTCCCATTGCTTTGTCTTCTCCCCGCATCCACGCATTTTGTCCTTTAGAATTCGTACCGGTGGGATTCCCGCCCAGCTTTTTGAGAAGATTTTTGCCGCTCGCCAGGCGTGAAACCCCGGGCGTCCTCCCGATTGTCAAGTAATAGCAGCGCAGTAAGAGGCTCTATCCTCCCAAGGGACGGGTGCAACGCCTATGGATACTGGTTCCTAGCTTTCAGCTTTTTACATAACGGGAACAGCACTCCGCCCAGGGCGTTGCCCAGGGACATGATGAAAATGTAAAGCACAGCTTTCGGGCTCCAGGCGCCGCCTAAAGTAAAATAGAACATATTGGCCACGCAGTGCTCCAAGCCCGCCGCCACAAACACCGCCACCCCCAGGAAAAGGCCCAGATATTTTCCCAGCTGGTGGGGGTTCTCCCGGTAGCTCTCTACAGCCAGGTAGATGAGAATATTGCAGAACACCGCCAGGATAAACACGCTTAAAGCGCCGTCCTCCAGCTTCACGGCGCTTACCTGCGCCGCCCGCTCCACCGCCGCTTGCAGCCGGGTCAGCCGCAGGGCCCCGCCGGCCAGGAGAGTCCCCAGCAAATTCCCCAGCCAGATCAGGCCGCAATCCAGAGTATACCCTATGGAATTCTCAAACACATAGCAGACCTTGCCCGTAAAGAGATTCAGGCCCAGCGTACAGACGGCAAAAAGCCCCACTGAAAACAGCGCGGCCCCTACCGCCTTGCTTTCGCAGGACAAATTCACCAGGCCCCCTATGGATATCGCCGCCCCAGCCAAGACGGCATACACAAAGGTGACTATCTTCTTCAATGCAATCCCCCCTTTCCAGTATTATAATGAAAATGGGAGAAAAAAGCAAGCCCTTCGCTTTTAGGCAGGGCTGCTTGTACAAGGTGCTTTTAATCTTTCCACAAAGGGTTCCTGCGGTTTTCCGGCATTTTTATCCTTTGCATTCGCAGGCGATTTTCCCCTCATATCCGGCAATTTTCTTGTCGAGCCTTGCCAGGGCCGTTTCAATCTGCCCGCGCTGGTCCAGCAGCGCCTCCTTCTGCCGGCGCAGAAGCTCCAGCCGGGCGGGGATGGTTCCGCTGCCCTGCTGGAACAGCTCCACATAATCTACAATGGCCTCTACCGTAAGCCCCGCGTCCCGCAGGCACTTGGCCAGCTCCACCCAGCTCAGGTCCTCCGGTTGATAGTCCCGATGCCCGGAAGCGGAGCGGGTTACCCGGGGGATCATGCCCACCCGCTCATAGTACCGAAGGGTGTCTTGGGTCATGTGATACCTCTCGCTAACTTCTTTGATGGTCAAGACAGGTTCCTCCTGTTGTATTCATTCTTTCGCGCCTATCCCCATTATACAGGTTGGAGTAAGCTTAAGGTCAACTGGAGGATATTCCAAGATTGTCAAAAAAATCAGGAAAAATCTAGTGAATTTTGGGAGAACCAACCTTTTTCCCTTCCGGCACACCCACTGCCCGTCCGCCATACGGAAAGCCCTACACTTGAAACCTGGGCTCCGGCCGGTAGGCCAGGTTGGTAAGGGCCAGACCCTGCCTTTTCGCATAGTTAACCGTATAGGCTGTGCCGCTGTGCTGGGAGTCCCGATTGAAATAACAGATGCACTGGGCGCTGTTGTCCACCATATAACGGTCCCGTCGCAAATACGCCTCTGGCACACAGCGGTGGCCTGTGTAAACCGTGTCCCCCGCCGCGGCCAACAGCTGCCAGTAAACCTCCTTGTCCCGCTGCCGCCACCGGTCCTCCTGTCCTTGGCCGGGAAGTACCAGCACCAGCTCAATATCCGGGAGCACTGTGTCCCGCAGGCGGACCACCTCCTGGGCCGCAATGGTGTCAAACCCAAGGGCGCCGCCAGCCAAAAACGTGGCCACCCCCTGATCCGCCCGCCGCCATATTTCCTCCCGGATTCTCCGGCGCAGCCAAAGCCCTTCCCGGGCGGGAAGCAGGCGGTGCCCGGTAAAGCAGCAGCATTTTTCACGAATGAGCCTCATGATCCTCTCTCCCCGCTGGCCTTGGTGAAATGTCTTGACATAAGGATAGCACACAGGGAGCGGAAAGTCAAGAAAAATCGAACAAATAATCGATAGAAAGTCCGTCATCCAAATATCCGCACCGTAACCACGGACAGCGCCACAGCCGCCATATCTCCCAGCAATGCCGCCGGCACGGCGTACCGCAGCTTTTTGCACTGCACCGCTCCAAAATACACCGTGATGGCGTAAAAGGTCGTCTCTGTGGAAGAGGCCAGCACGGAGGCAATCTTCCCGGTGGGGCTGTCGGGGCCAAAGCACTCCAGAATAGACAGGGTATAGGCCGAGGCCCCGCTGCCGGAAATGGGGCGCAGCAGCGCCAGAGGGGCCAGCTCCGGCGCTATTCCCGCCCAACGGGCCAGAGGCTCCAAAAGCCCGCAGACCAAATCCAGCAGCCCGGAGGCCCGCACTAGGTTGACCGCTACAATCAGCCCGATCAGAGTGGGCAGAATACCGACGGATGTGGAAATTCCTTCCTTTGCGCCCCGAAGAAACGCGTCGAATACATCCGTCCCCTTAAAAAAGCCGTATAAAAGGATCATCCCTATCATAAGCGGCATTGCTGCGGCGCCGGCTTGCTCCATACTAACCCCCCCATCCCGTACATGGACGGCGCTCAGCCAGCTTGCAGCAGGCCACGGCTGTCAGCAGCGCGCCGAAAGAGGTGATCCAGATCTCCGGCAGTACGCCAAAGGGCTGGGCGCTGCCTAAAGAAGCCCGCATGGCCGCCATATTAACCGGCAGCAGCTGCAAAGAGGCGGTGTTCATAACGACAAATAACACCATGCCCCGGCTGGGCGGCTCTCCCCGGGCCTGTTCCGCCATGGCCTTCATGGCGGAAAGCCCCAGGGGCGTGGCCGCGTTGCCCAGCCCCAAAAGGTTAGCGGAAATGTTCATGCAGATTTTCCCTTTCACCGCCTCGTCCTCCCGGTAATCGGGAAACAGCCGGTCTATGACCGGGGAAAGGGCCCGGGCCAGCAGCCGGGTGAGCCCGCTTTCCTCGGCAATACGCAAGAACCCCAGCCAGGCGCACATGCTTCCCAGCAGAAACACCGTCAGTTCCACCGCCTGCCCCGCGCCGTCCATGACCGCTCCGGAAAGCTCTCCCAGCTTCCCGTTTACCGCCGCGCACACCAGGCTGAGCCCTATCATCCCAAACCAGATATAGTTAATCATTGCCGTCCCCCTCTCCAAAGCGCAAAACGCCGTCCCGCGCCTTACCCAACCCCGCATATTTAGATGCAATCTCAGGTTGCTATTGACTTTGGGGTCAAAAAAGTATATGGTATAGGATGTAGTTTTATTAATAGAAAGGACAGAGGTTATGTTTGGAGAAAGAATTTTGGATTATTGGGACGACATTGTCAGCGACCTGGGAAAATTGGTGGCAATCCCCTCGGTAGCGGTGCGTTCTAAAACCGGCAAGCCCTTTGGCGACCAGTGCGCCAAGGCCATTGACACGGTGGTTGAGATGGCGGAAGGCTATGGCCTCAAGGCAAAAAACGTGGATTACTATGCCGCCCACGCCGAGTATGGAGAGGGCGAGGGCAACGCCATCGTTATGGCCCACCTGGATGTGGTGCCCGCCGGCGAGGGCTGGGACACAGACCCCTTTACTCTGGTAATCCGGGACGGCAAGGCCATTGGCCGGGGCGTTTCAGACGACAAAGGCGCTGCCGTGGTGGCCCTGCACTGCCTGCGGGCGCTAAAGGACGCCGGGGTCCAAGGCAGGCGGAAGCTGCGGGTGGTTTTTGGGTCTGCGGAGGAAATCGGCATGGAGGATATGCCCTACTATTTCTCTAAGGAGCAGCGCCCGGATATGGGCTTTACACCGGATTCCGGCTATGGCATCTGTCACTGCGAAAAGGGCATCATCAACCTCTCTGTTAAAGGCGAAAACGATTCCCCGCTGATTAAGAGCTTTTCCTCCGGAACAGTGCCCAATGCCGTGCCCTCCAAGGCGGAGTGCGGCATTGTCTGTACCCAGGAGGAGTTTGAACAGCTGGAAAAGGCGGCCAAAGCCGCAGGAATTCCCTTTGAGGTCACCCGCACCCAGGACGGCGCGTCCCTTTTAGCCAAGGGCCAGGCCAGCCACGCCGCCGCCCCGGAGCACGGCAAAAACGCCGCCGCCTATACAGTCCAGCTGCTGGCGGAGGTCTTTGGCGCGGACCGGCTAGGGGGCTTCTTCGGTTTTGTCCATGAGAAGATTGGCCTTTGCACCAATGGCGAAAAGCTGGGCGTCCATATCAGCGACGAGCCCAGCGGCCCCCTTACCTTTAACCTGGGGCTGCTTTCCGCCAATCAGCAGGGCTGCTCTTTGACCGTGGACATTCGCTATCCCGCCACCAAAGACGGGGCCTGGGTCTCGGAAACCATTGAAAAGGCCGCTCAGGAAGCCGGGCTGGGCTACACCCTGCTTTCCGATGCCAAGCCCCTGTACCTGCCTAAGGAAAGCCCGTTGGTTACTCTGCTTTCCGGCGCGTATAAAGATATCGCCGGAGAGGACTGCTCTATTTATTCCATGGGCGGCGGTACCTACGCCCGGCAGATGTTCGGCAAGGGCGTGGGATTTGGTCCCGGCTTCCCGGACGACGAGCCCAGCCACGCCCACGACGTCAATGAACAGATCGACCTGCGGCGCTTTAAGCTCCATGCCCAGATCTGTCTGGAGGCCATGTACCGGATGCTCACAGCGGAAGAATAAACTCCATTTTGTCATACAGAGCCCATGGTCAAAAATGAATAAACATAAAGAACGCCTATTGCGGTCAGAGGACTTGTACCAATAGGCGTTCTTTATTTGTATCTTCGTATTTTACTGGCATCGTTAACACGGTTCAAAGGAGGGATACCGATTTTCAAGTGCGTTTACTGTAAAACCCTATTCGGGATAGGCACGGGGCCCCTCTGGATTGGCGGACCGCCAGCAAAGCGCCGCAGGCCGGCGGGAAGCTGTCCAGGGGGATCCATTTCCGCACGCCGACGACTGTGCCGGAATAGGCGTGTATATAAGCGCCGCCGCCCACATGCAGGTATAAGTCGAAGGCTTCCACCCGCTGGCTCTGGGTGACGTCCTCCTCTAAGAGACAGCTTCTCAGCTGGATTTTCCGGCCAAACTCCCACTCCAGACACCCTCGGCCCAGCTGCCCGGGGCATTCCTCCAAAAGCGGGCGCGCGGTAAGCTCCCGGATCATTTTACCCAGCTCCTCCAGGGCCGCTGTATCCGCCGGGCCGATCTTCCCCTGCGGGTCCGGGGGGACGTTCAGCAGCAGGGAACAGTTGCTGCCCACAGAGCTTAGATATATATTAAAAAGCTCTTCCGGGGTTTTTACGCTGCCGTCCTCTTCAGGATGATAAAACCAGCCTGGCCGGATAGACACGTCCACCTCCGCCGGATACCAGCAGAGCTGGGCGCTTTTTGCCAGTACCTGCCGGGAGCCCAAATCCTCTTGGCCGGACCTGATTTGCTTCATGGCCTCTCCCTGTGTTTCGCTGTGCTGAGAGCGGTCCTGTATGGTCTCGGCCCGGGTAAGGGACAAAGGGACCACAGAAAATTCCGATTCCCTGGTTTTCCCCGCCTCATTGCCCACCCAGCGGACGTCCGGCCCGCACACGGCAATATTGGCTCCGGGCTGCAGCCGGCGCACCAGTTGGTAATACCGGTCCCAGTCGTATGTAAAGTCCGGGGCGGTCTCCCCTTTCGCCCCGTCAAACCAGACTTCGAAAATGTCCCCATAACCCGTAAGCAGTTCCTCCAGCTGCCCGCAGAAATAGTCGTTGTAGCCAGGCTTGCCATAGGAGGGCTCATGCATGTCCCAAGGAGAAAGATACACTCCAAAGTTCAAACCGGATTTGGCGCAGGCATGGGCCGTCAGCCTTACCACATCCTGCCTTAAAGGGGAATGCATCACCGAAAAGTCCGTAAGCTTTGTGTCCCATAGGCAGAAGCCGTCGTGGTGCTTGCAGGTGAGGATCATTCCGGCGGCCCCCGCCGCTTTCGCCGCCCGCGCCCATTGGTCCGGGTGAACGGACGGGACCGTAAAGTCCGCCGGGGTTTCATCCCCCTTCCCCCATTCCCGGCCGGTGGCGGTGTTCATGCCAAAATGAAGGAAGAGGTAAAAGGGATTGGCCGCATGGCGCAGCTGCCTTTGGGCGGGGACCACAGCCAGATAGCGGCGGACCTCGTCATCCATAAGCGGGAAGCCATTGTTGCCGGCAGTCCAATTCTCTTGGGGGCGAATCTGCGAAAGCGTCATATTGTACCTCCTGTCAGCCCATCCGGCGCGGCGTGCATCCCTTACCCAAAAGGACGGTCTCCTGTGAGCGCCTTAAGGTCAGCCGTATCAAACTCCCTGGCAAACCGCGCCGCCTTTTCCAGAGCTTCTTCATATAACTCAAAAAAGTCCTGCCTGCTGGCGAAATTCTTCCATATCCATTCTTCCCGCCGGGTATTGGCATAGTCCATGTCCGGGTCCTCGGTAAGCGGCACCAAGTGGGAGGTCACATAGTGGGGCCTGCCCTTTTCCAGAGATTGGAAAAAGGCCCGTTTTAAACCCGTGCGGTCTGTGGTGGCGGAAAAGATAAACCGGGCGTCTTTCGTGGAGCGGTACAGCTCTTCCTCCGAGACATCCGTACCATAAACGCCAAATAGCACATCCCGATATAGGCAGGCGATTTTCCGCTGAACCCCCTCGTTTTTGGGGAACATATCCGAAAGCTTCACCTGGCTGGGCAATTGCCCGGTTTTCCAGCGCAGAACAATGGCGTCCAGCGAAGCCTCTATTTCCCCGTGGGCCGTGGACTCGTTTTCCTCCGGCCTGCCGGCGCACATATCCTGAGCCCGGGCGTTTATATAGGGATGAGCGGTGGAATCCAAGGCGTAATGGCATAAAAAGCCCAGCACATAGGACCGGTACGATATATCCCCCCGGTTGGAAAGAAAGCCCCGCATAGCGGAAAGCGTAATAGACGGGGCCGTCTTATGCAGCGCGGAACCATACTCCTTGAGAGACTTCACATCCTTCTTGGCCGCCGACTGCAAATACCGGTGGCAGAAAAGGAAGTCCGGGCCCTGCGCGCCCCATAAATAAGCGGTGCGGTCCACTTCCGGCAGCGCCAGGCGCTCCAGAACATCCTTTGCAAAACAGTTGTGGGTTAAACAAGCGGGCATATTACATCCTCCTTCATACAGTCCTCCGCCCAGGGGAACGCTCTGCGCATATCCTCCGGCAGCCTCCGGCAGAATTTCCGGTCCATTCCTAACGCTGGGCAAACAACAGCCAGCCGCCCCATATGCAGCGCCTGCCTGGAGATCAGGGCGCGGCTCCCGCCATAGAGATCGTCCCCGGCCAAGGGACGCCCAATATGGGCCATGTGTACCCGGATCTGGTGAGTGCGTCCGGTTTCCAGCCGCAGGGCCAGCAGCGTGTGTCCATCGGCGGCGGCCAGGGCTTGCCAGTGGGTCACCGCCCGCCGGCCTTCTTTGCAGCTGCGGAGAATCCTGCTTCCCGGCGCCAGCCCAATGGGGCAGTCCACGGTGCCGCTCCCCTTCAGAATGCCCTCGCACACCGCCCAGTATTCCTTTTCCAACCTGGCCCCGGCCGCGATCACGCTTTTAGCGATCAGCACCAGCCCGCTGGTGTCTCTGTCCAACCGGTACAAAGGGCGTATTCTGCCCTGCTGCCCAGTAGAGCGGTAATGCTCCGCAGCCGCGTTCAGCAGACTGTCCCGGTCGTGGCCCGGCGAGGGGTGAATGGGCATTCCCGGAGGCTTATCGACCAAAATATAGTCTTCATCCTCATATATCACCGCAATAGGCAGGGCAGCCGGGGGATAGTCCCCTTTCTCCGGCCGCAGGGGGAAAGACAAAAGGTCTCCGGTCCGCAAAGGGGCGTTCGCCTGGCGGGGCTGGCCGTTTATAAGGATTCCCCCCGGGTATTTTTGGGCTTTCAGGGCGGAAGAGGAAATTTGCAGATAGCCCCTGGCAAAGCTTCGCACCAGGGCCCCGTCCCACTCCTCCGGCACAGTCCAGGAAAGGACCCGCACTAGCTTTCCCTGCCTGTCAGGGACAAGGCAAATTCTGTCAGGAAGCCGTTGTCTTCCGGAAAGATTCCCAATGCCTCCACCGCTTGCCGGGTATAGGACTCAACCAAATCCTGGGCGGCCTCCGCTCCCAACAGGGTGACATAATTGCGCTTCTCATGGGCCGCGTCCATACCCGTGTACTTCCCCAGCTTTTCCGCATCCCCCAGCACGTCCAGGATATCGTCCCGAATCTGAAAAGCCATCCCCACCCCTTGGGCATACCGGAAGGCCGCGGCCATCTGGGCCTCTCCGGCCCCGGCGGCAATGCATCCCATGCGGCAGGCGGCGGCAATCAGGGCAACGGTCTTTCCCGCGTCCATCTCCCGCAGCAGGTCCATGCCCACTTCCCGGCCGTCCGCCTCCAAATCAATGCACTGGCCTCCTACCATGCCCCGGTGGCCGCCAAGCTCCGCTAGGGCCTTTGCGGCGGCGGCGGCCTTCTCGGGCTCTGGAAAGCCCAGCACCGTCTCAAAGGCTTTGGTCAGCAGGCCGTCTCCCGCCAGAAGAGCCATGGCCTCTCCATACACCCTGTGGCAGGCGGGCCGCCCCCGGCGCATATCGTCGTCGTCCATACAGGGCAGGTCATCATGAATCAGCGAGTAGCAATGGACCATCTCAATGCCGCAGGCAAAGGGAAGGGCCTCCCGCCAGTGCCCGCCGCACAGCTTACAGAAAGCCAGGGCCAGCACCGCCCGTACCCGCTTGCCGCCGGCCAGCAGGCTATAGCGCATAGCCTCCACTACGGTGGCGGTAAGCTCGCCCTCCTTGGGGGCGGGCAGGGCCTCTTCCAGGGCCAGCTCTACAGCTTCCCGATACGCTTGGGCTCTCTCATTCATCGTCTTCCTCCTCCGGCTGCAATACCGCCAATTCCCTGATTTTCAGCTCCGCTCTGTCCAGGGTGTTATAGCATAGAGCGGAAAGCTTCGCTCCCTCTTCAAACAGCGCCATGGCCTCCTCAAGAGGAGCCTCGCCGCTTTCCAGCCGGGCCACAATCTCCTGTAGGCGGCCCATGGCGTCTTCAAATTTCAACTTCTTCGCGGGCATAGTGTGTGGTTCCTTTCTGTGTGCTTTTTAAGGCCGCGAGACGCTGTCTCGCGCTCTGCCACTTTTGAAAAAGTGGACAAAACTTTTTATACCGGACTTTCTTGCTTGGTACCTTTTAGCCTGGCGGGCGGGCAGTTGGCGGGAGTTGGGCTGGCCCAAAATGGGCTGTTCCGCTTTCATACGGCGGTTTTCTATAGAAGCTTGGCTTCACGCCGGCCTTTTTCCGCCCGCAGGGTAACCTTTGCCCCGCTGGGAAGAGCCTCCAGGTCCCGGACGGCTTTCCCTTCATGGAAGACCACCGAGTACCCTCTGGCCAACACCTTTAGGGGGCTCAGGGCGTCCAGCTTGCCGGAGGCCAGGGCCAGGGCTTTTCTGCCCTCCTCCAGCCGGGCCCCGCATAGCCGTTCCAGGTTCCGGGTAAGATCTGTCAGGTCCTGCCGCCGCTGAACCATATACGCCTCCGGCCTGGATAGAGGGGACTCCCGCACCAACAGGTCCACCGCCTGACGCATAGCCGCGATGGTATCCTCGGCCTTGTCCTTGAAATACCGGTTATAGGCCCGCACCTTGTCCAGCTCCGCGTACAGCTCCGGCGTACACAGCTCGGCGGCGGCGCTGGGGGTGGGGGCCCGCAGGTCGGCGGCAAAGTCACAGATGGTAAAGTCCGTCTCATGCCCCACGGCGGAGACTACGGGAATCCGGGAGGCCGCCACCGTCCGGGCCAGCTTTTCGTCGTTAAAGGCCCACAGGTCCTCCAAAGAGCCACCCCCCCGGCCTATGATGATAACGTCGCAGCTCCCCTCCTGGTTCAGGGCCTCCAAGGCCGCCGCCAACTGGCCGGGAGCTTTCTCCCCCTGCACCAGCACCGGGCAGAGGACCACCTCCGCTACCGGCCAGCGCCGGGAAATAATCTGCAAAATATCCTGCACCGCCGCACCGGTAGGGGAAGTCACCACACCGATACGCTGGGGGCAGGCCGGCAGCGGGCGCTTGCGTTCCTGGTCAAAGAGGCCCTGGGCGGCCAGCCTGGTTTTCAGCTGCTCAAAGGCCAGGGCCAGCGCCCCCACTCCATCCGGCTGCATGTCCTGGACGTAAAGCTGGTACTGCCCCGACGCTTCATATACGGAAACCCTTCCCCGGGCAATCACCCGCATCCCGTCTCCAGGACGGAACTGTAGGCGCCGGGCGGAATTGGCGAACATCACCGCCTTGAGCACCGAGCTCTCGTCCTTCAGGGAAAAGTACAGGTGTCCCGAGCGGTAGTGGCCGGAAAAATTGGAAATTTCCCCGGCAATGATAATATCGTTGAGCCTGCCGTCCCCTTCAATCAGCGATTTCAAAAAGCGGTTTACTTGGGTGACGGTTAGAGCTGTTGTCTGATTCATTTGGTTTATCCTCGCTTAAGGTCATGAGGTTCCGCCCCACACCCCGCAGCCTTTGAAAAGGCTGACGAAACTTTTTATGCCGTTTTTGCTTGGCGGCCTTGGCTATGGCGGGCGGACAGGCGGTTTCTTGGACGCTTATTCTGCCGCTTGGCAAGCTAGAATGGCGGGGCCTGCGGCGTTGTCGCTGGAAAAGCTGGGGGCGGCGAAGGCGGCTTGGTATTTGTCCTCTAAGCGCCGGCGGAGGATTTGGTTGCCGCACACGCCGCCGGAGAAGACTACGGGGAGGTTCCCCAGCTCTTTTAGAAGGCAGGAGCACATCCCGTCCAAGGCGGCGGCAATGGATTCTATACAGTGGCGGGCCGTTTCCTCTGGGGGGCGGCCCTTTTCTATCATGGCGCGGCACTGGTTCTCTATGCCGGAAAGGGAGCAGTCCGCCCCACGCAGCACAGGCTTTACGCGGACCGGGCTCCGCCAATTCAAGGCCAGCTTCTCCAGCTCCGGGCCGCAGGGAAAGGCAAGCCCCAGCATCAGTCCCACCCGGTCCACTGCCTGGCCGGCTTTTAAATCCAGGGACCGCGCGGCCAGCCGGGCGCTTGGGCCTTGGACCCCGCCAGGAGAAACCACCACGGCCTCCGTCGTGCCGCCGGATACATGAAAGGCCAGAAATTCACGGCCCAGCAAATCCAACCGTTCCGCAGAGTAAAGGGCGGCGGCAATGTGTCCCTGTTGATGGGAAAACCCGTATACCGGCAAAGAAAGGGCGGCGCCCAGAGCCTGGGCAAAGCCTTTTCCCACAAGAAAGCAAGGCATATAAGAGCCTTCTGTCTGGCGCGGCGTGACGGATACTCCCACGGCCCTCAGGCTCTCCGCCGGCAAAAGGTCTTTTAAAAGCTCTGGCAGCTGCCGGGTATGATGGAACACCGCGTCCCTTTGCCGTAGCCCCTTCTCCCCCGGCGCTACAGGCAGGGGAAGCTTCCGGTTTTCCAGCACCCGCTCTCCGTCGTACAGCGCGGCGGAGGTGGTATAATTGCTGGTATCAATCCCCAAGACGGTCACGGCCGCGCCTCCCGCTGCTCCTGAGAACGGACCACAGTGCCCAGCACGCCGTTGATGTAGGCGGGGTCCCCCTGGCCGCCATAGGTCTTGGCCAGCTCCACCGCCTCGTTGATGGACACGCTGGCCGGGATGGAATCCACAAGCAAAATCTCATAGACCGCCATGCGCAAAAGCGCCAGCGCCACCTTGGAAAGCCTCTTGAGGCTCCATCCCCGGACGCACCCGCTGATGACGGCGTCCAGCTTCTCCTGGTTTTCTTCTACGCCATAGGCCAGCTCCTCCGTAAAGGAATTGGGCGCAAGGTCCCTGGCCTCGGCGGCGGCGGCAATGATCTCTTCCATCCCGCAGCCGCTTACCGCCTGTTCAAACAGCAGGCAAAACGCCTGCTCTCTGGCTTCCCGTCTTGTCATAAAACATCCTCCCGTTTCCCCCTGACTTACTTATTTTTCTATTTTACCACATTTTCCCGGAAACTACAACCGCCGCGGAAAGTTTTATCTGCGCGGGGTCTTCAAAAACAAAACCGCCTGATTCAAGCCAAAAAAAGGGCCGGTGGATCCGATTACTCCACCAGCCTTTTTGTATTCACGCCTACTTTTTATAACCGCTTGGTTAATGTCAAACATCAATCCAATAGGGATCGACCCAGCAGCCCTTGGTCTCGTTCCAACGGCGGTACTGCAATCTCCCCTGATAAATCCGCGTTTTTGTAACAATAACATCGGCCAGTGGCATAATATCCATTTACGCCCCACTCTCCTTTCTATACTCAATGCCATCTGA
>CANONE010000002.1 GCA_947567585.1 uncultured Clostridia bacterium
GCTGGCCGGTTTTGGCGGAGATGAAAATAATCGGCGCGTAGCTCATAAAGGAGAAATCCTCGCTGAGCTTCAGGCGCATTTGGTCCATGGTTTTATCGTCTTTCTCCACGGCGTCCCATTTGTTGACGCAGACAATGCAGCCCTTTCCCGCCTCATGGGCAATTCCCGCCACCTTGGAGTCCTGCTCGGTAAAGCCCACGGTGCCGTCGATAAGAATCAGGCACACATCCGCCCGCTCCACCGCCATTTCCGCCCGGAGATTGCTGTAATACTCAATGGAATCCTCTACCTTGGACTTCTTCCGCAGCCCCGCCGTATCGATAAAGGTAAAGGTCCCATGCTGGTTTTCGATGGTCATATCCACCGCGTCCCGGGTGGTCCCGGCGATGTCGGAGACAATGCAGCGGTTCTCCCCCGCCACCCGGTTCACCAGGGAGGACTTGCCCACATTGGGCTTGCCGATCACCGCCACCTTGATGATCTCCCCCTCCGGCTCCCCTTCCGGGATTTCCGGCAGGCTTTCCAGCACCCGGTCCAGCAGATCGCCGGTGCCATGACCGTGGACAGAGGAAACCATCACCGGGTCTCCCAGACCCAGATTGTAAAATTCATAGAATTCCGCCGGGGGTTCGCCGATGCTGTCGCATTTATTGACGCACAGCACCACCGGCCGGCCGCTTTTTTGCAGCAGCTCCGCCACCTCCTGGTCTGTGGCGGTCACCCCGGAGCGCAGGTCTGTTACCAGGATAATGGCGCTGGCCGCGTCAATGGCGATCTGCACCTGCTCCCGCATCTGAGACAGGAGGATGTCCTTGGAAGCTGGTTCCAGACCGCCGGTATCCACCAGAGAAAAGGTCCGCCCGCACCACTCCGCATCCCCGAAGATCCTGTCCCGGGTCACGCCGGGGGTGTCCTCTACAATGGACAGCCTCCGCCCCACAATCTTATTAAATAATGTGGACTTGCCCACATTGGGCCGGCCTACAATGGCTACAATTGGCTTCATGGCTCCTCCTCTTAAGGTCATGAGGCTCTGCCTCACGCTCCGCCAGAGACACTTTTTGAAAAAAGTTTCTCTGAACTCTTCAAAAACTTTTACTGTGCTCCCAACTGCCCTCATAGGGGTTGTACCCTGAGGGGTTCTCCTGCTCCCGCCCCAAAATGGCGTTCAGCAGGTCCCCGCCGCTGCCTCCTACCCGCCGGGCAGGTACCCCCAGCTTCTGAGACAGCCCCGGCAGCGTCATGTCGTCCAGGAAGATATCCTCCCCGGCCTTCAGCATATTTCCCGCCACCAGCAGCTCGTCCCCCAACTCCCTGCCGGCAAGCTGGGCGGCAATATCCCGGCCAGTGAGCAACCCCGTCACATTCACGGTGCCGCCAAAAAAGTCATTGCGGATGGGGATAAGGTCTATACTTAAATTATGGCACTTTTTCCGAAGTCCGTCAAGCATTTTATCCAAAAATTTCCAGGCCCCCTCCCCAGTGGGAATGGTTACCCGCCGTCTGCCCTCCCAGGGCTCCATGTCCTCCAAGGCCCAGCAAAAGCCTTCCTCTAAATCCCGAAGCATGCCCACGCCGTTCTCGATCTGGGGAAAGTCCTCGTAAAACTCCACCGGGGGCAGTTCCCGCTGTGCCAGAAGATACATCTCATCAGAGGCGAAAATCTTCCGGGAACCGGCCTCCTCCAAACAGCGGCTTCCCGCCCGCTCTATCGTCTCCAGCGCCGCCCGGGCCGTGTTTTGGTCAAAGGGGATAAGGGGATAGAGCCCCTCCCGATAGCGGGTGAGCCCCACCGGCACACAGGCCACGCTTTGGAGAGAATCGCCAAGTTTACATAACTCATCCAACGTGTACTCCAGCGCCGGCCCATCGTTTAAGCCCGGACACAGCACAATTTGACAGTTCAGCTTGATTCCTCCCTGGGCCAGCCGGTATAGATGCCCCAGCGCCTCCCCGGCAAAGCGGTTGTTCATCATCCTGCACCGCAGCTCCGGGTTCATGGTATGAACAGAGACATTGATGGGGCTGATGTGCATCTGCAAGATCCGCTCAATTTCCCTATCATCTATATTGGTTAAGGTAATATAGTTTCCAAATAAGAAGCTGAGCCGGTCGTCGTCGTCCTTAAAGTAGAGGGTCTCCCGCATGCCGGGGGGCAGCTGGTCAATAAAGCAGAAAACGCACTTGTTCCGGCAGGACCGCTGCCGGTCCATCAGGTAGGTCTCAAATTCCAGCCCCAGCTGGGCATACTGGGGCTTCACCAGCTTTACCGCAAAAGCGGCGCCCTCCCGTTCCAGCCGCAGCCGCAGCTCCCGCTCGGTCTCAAAAAAGCGGTAGTCCAGCACGTCTTTGATCTCGTGGCCATTCATACTCACCAGCCGGTCTCCAGCCTGGATCCCCGCCCGCTGGGCCCTGCTGCCGTCTTCTACACCAGATATGGTAACCATTGCACCGCCTCCCGCGCCGCCAAAATACGAAAGAAGGGAGCGCCCACTACTCTGGCGTTCCCTTCTAGCAGCTGAACCATTTTATGCGCCCTTCTCTACCACTTTCCGGCCATTGTAATAACCGCAGTGGGAACAAACGCGGTGAGGGGTCTTATACTCGCCGCACTGGGGGCATATCATCAGCGCAGGAGCCTGCAGCTTCCACACATTGGAGCGCCGCTTATTCTGCCGCGCGCTGGATACCTTTCTCTTGGGTACCGCCATCTTCAGCACCTCCTTAGCCGAAATAGAATTCAAGCCTAAGGCCGTAGGAGCCGCCGGTCTCGCCTGCCGGTTCGGTCGGCGCTGGTCTCCACCGGAAACCAGCGCCCCTACAACCCCGCCACTTTTGAAAAAGTGGACAAAACTTTTTCCGAATTTTTACAGATCCGTACTGTCAGCCGGATGGGCGGCGCAAAAAGCCTGCCGGAACACAGAGACGCCGCTTGACAGACCTCTCCCGATGCGGTTTCGCAGCCCGCTCTCCGTCAGCCACCTTTTCCCGACACAGCTTTGCCAATCCCCGCAGGTACCGTTTCCTTTACCGGTCCCTCGCGCTTTGGCCCATCCGCTCCGTTGGGAAAAGTCCTATAATAGCTGCCGCAAAACCTCCAGCCGGGGGTCGGTTTCCGGCTGGTAGCAGCCGCAAAAGCCCTCGTTGAGATTCTTGCCGCACTGGGGGCACAGACCCTTGCAGTCTTCCCTGCAAAGAAACTGGCCGGGCATGTCCAACAAGACGTCCTCCAGAAGCAGCTGGTCCAGGTCCAGCTTTTCTTCCGGCACGGAGATCACTTCTCCGCCGTCTTCCTCCCCTTCCAGCTCCTTAACCAGGATATGGAAGAAGTCCTTGGCGTACTCCTTGGAAACTGTCTCGGCACAGCGGTCGCAGGGCATGGCAAGGGTATATTCTACCCGGGCCCGCAGCTCCACAGAGCCCGCAAAGCTCTTCAGCCGTACTTTGGCTTTCACAGGCGCACAAAACGGCTTGACGCCGCCCAATTCCACCCCGGAAAAATCCAGCTCACAGCTGACCGCATCCTCTGTCTCGTCTGCCTTTAAAAACCTGCGAAGATCAATTTCCATAGCGCACCTCATGCCGTACCGATACATTATACTGTATATACCGCAGCTTTGTCAAGGGAAAAATCCCCTATTTCGGATTTATTTCAGCACGCACTCAGCCACGCCCTCTGGAATATCCTCGTTGGCGGCGGAAATGGAGAGAACTATGTTGGTGCCGGCGGAAGCGCTGAGCTTTTTAAGCTCAGGCACCAGGTAGCTGCAAGCCTCCGCGCCAGTGCCAGTGATCTTCAAGGTAGAATCCACAAAAATGTCGGTGACGTCGTAGTTCCCCGCGCAGATGCCGCTGATAAAGCCCAAAAGCGCCTCCTGGCCCTTTACGTCATACGCGTCGGAATCCACCAGCCGGGCAGCGTAAGGGATATTAAAGGTCATCTGCTTGCCCTTTTCAATCACCACCACATTGCCGTTGGACTTCTCCAAAGCCTCGTTTACCATGTCAATCAGCTTCTTCGTCTTGCCGGACCCCTTCTTGCCTGTTAAAAGAGTAACCATTTTGTAACTCTCCTTTGCTTTATTTATTTCCCGCGGTTACGCCGCATGGATCGCTTTGAGCCTTTAGGCCGCAGGGCTCAGCCCTACAGCGCGCACGCGGACTTAGCCCAGCCTTTCTTCCAGCGCGGCTTTTTCCGCTTCATAGCCGGGTTTGCCTAAAAGGGCGAACATATTCTTCTTGTAGCTCTCCACGCCGGGCTGGTCAAAGGGATTCACCCCCAGAAGATACCCGGAAATGGCGCATGCCTTCTCAAAGAAATAGATGATTTGGCCCAAAGTATCCTCGGAGAAATCCATGGCGTGGATCAGCACGTTGGGCACGCCGCCGTCGTTGTGGGCCAGCACGGTGCCCTGCATGGCTTTTTGATTGATAAAGTCCATGGTGCGGCCTTCCAAATAGTTAAGGCCGTCCACATCCGTGGGGTCGCTGCCAAGAGTGAGCTGCCGCTTCGGGTTGTCAAAGGCCATCACCGTTTCAAATAACTGCCGCCGCCCGTCCTGGATATACTGGCCCAGAGAGTGCAGGTCGGTGGAAAACACCACAGAAGCCGGGAACAGGCCCTTCTGGTCCTTGCCCTCGCTCTCGCCGTACAGCTGCTTCCACCACTCGTTCATCATGGTGTAGCAGGGCTCATAGCTGACCATTACTTCCACGGACCTGCCCTTGTTATAGAGGATATTCCGAATAGCGGCATACTTATAGCAGTCGTTCTCCTCTAGCTCCGGGCTGGAATACGCTTTCATGGCCTTCCGGGCCCCGGCCATCAGCGCGTCTATATCGCACCCGGCCACAGCAATGGGCAAAAGCCCCACGGCGGTAAGCACGGAATAACGGCCGCCAACGTTGTCAGGCACCACAAAGGTTTCGTAGCCCTCGGCGTCCGCCAGCTGCTTCAAGGTCCCCTTCCGCTTGTCGGTGGTGCAGAAAATCCGCTCCCGGGCTCCCTCTTTGCCGTACTTCTTTTCCAAAAGCTCCCGGAATACCCGGAAAGCAATGGCGGGCTCGGTAGTGGTGCCGGATTTGGAGATCATGTTGATGGAAATGTCTTTCCCTTCACAGATGGTTACCAGCTCCTGCAAAGCGGTGGAGCTGATAGAGTTTCCGGTAAAGTAGATGTCCGGGGTGTCCTTAGGCAGGGCGTTGTACCGGTCGGATTTCAAGAACTCTATGGCGGCCCTGGCCCCCAGATAGGAGCCGCCAATCCCGATCACCACAAACACGCTGGAATTCTCTTTGATCCTCTGGGCCGCGGCCTTGATCCGGGCGAACTCCTCCTTGTCATAGTCCTCCGGCAGGGTGGTCCAGCCCAAGAAATCGCTGCCCGGACCCTTTCCAGATTGGAGAAGCTCCCCCGCGGCCTTGACCTGCGGCCCTATCGCGTCGTACTCATGTTGGGAAATAAAGCCTTTTAAATACCTGTCGTCCAATTTGAGCGGCATTTTCAAAACTCCTTTACTCATCCGGGGTCCCCAGGATGTTATTTCTCTACGGCTACTATTTTACAATACTCTCCTGATTTTTGCAAGGCGCTTTTACGGATTCAGAAAAATTCTTTCATCTTCATGGGCTTTAAAACCGCAGAAAGCCCTCCATTAGATACCGGAACCCAGAGGAAAACGTGACGGCTTCCACGTCGTTTTGGGCGGTGATGTCCACCTTAGCCACCAGTTCCCCGTTGTGGGTGTACGTAATGGCGCCGATCACGTCCCCCGCCTTTACAGGGGCGGTCAGCTTCTCCTTCCAAATGATGTTTTCCTCTATCTGGCCCTTTTCCGCCTGCTTCACCAGAATCTCCGGCATTTTCCCCGCCTTGGCGCCCACGGTTTCCTCCATGCCCCGCAGCACCGGAACCATGGGCAGCTCCGGGCTCTCCGGCGACTGCACCGCCCAGCCGGCAAAGCCGTAATCCAAAAGCGCCGCCGCGTCTTTGAAACGGTCGTCTGTGCTGCCGGCCCCCAGCACCACGGCGATAAGCTTTAGCCCATCCCGTTCCGCCGTGGCGCTGATGCAGCTGCCCGCCCCCGAGGTGGTGCCGGTCTTAAGACCTGTGATCCCCTTATAGCTGCGGATCAATTTATTGGTGTTCACCAGCTGGGTGGCTCCGTCCCGGACAGAGTCCATCCAGGTCAGGGTGTAGTCCTTGATTTTCTCATGCCGGATCAGCTCCCGGCTCATCAGGGCTACGTCATAGGCGCTGGTAAGGTGCCCCTCTTCGTCCAGGCCGTTACAGTTTTTAAAGGTGGTCTCCTTCATCCCCAGCTCTGCGGCCCGCTCGTTCATTCTGTTGACAAAAGCTTCCTCGCTGCCCGCCACATTTTCGGCCAATACCACCGCCGCGTCGTTGGCGCTCATAATCACGGTGGCCTTAATCAGGTCGTCCACGCTCATACTTTCCCCTTCCTTGAGCCAGATATCCGACCCCCCCATGGACGCCGCGTGGGCGGAGGCCGTCAGCTGGTCCTCCAGGGAAAGCTGCCCTCCGGCAATGGCGTCAAAGGTCAGGCACAGGGTCATGACTTTGGTGATAGACGCGCAGGCCCGGACCTCGTGGGCGTTCTTCTCAAACAGCACCCGGCCGGTTCCGGCCTCCATCAGAACCGCCGCCGGGGCGGAAACTTCCATCTCCGCCCCATGCACAGGCACAGCCGGCAGCGCCAGCGCGGCAAGAAGCAGGGACAGCAGCAGAGCGATCGTCTTCTTCACAGGGATCATCCTTCCTGATTCATTTCTTGCCATCATTATATGCCGCAAGGCGCCCCGCCATACCAACGTAAAAGAAGCGGGTCTTCCTGCATTCGGAAAGCCCGCTCCCTATGCTTTTATTGATTCTCCGCCAGTTCCCACTCCATGTGAGAGGGCAGGTACCTGTCCAGCAGGCGCTTGGCTTCTATTTGCGTAACGCCGCAGTAGCCTGCCGCCGTAATCAGCAGCTTGCCCTCGGACTCTTCCACCGCCGCTTTCACGCCCGCTGCCGCCAGCATATTCCGTATTCCCTCCATATTGGAAGGCCCGCCCCGGGCCGCCAGGGCCTGGGTCATCCCCTGCCTGCGGCCTGCAAGGTCCCCGGTCCCCGCCCGGCCGCGAAACAGCGTCTCCCACTGGCCCAGCCTCTCCTCCGGGGCCGTGGCCGCGAAAAGCTCCTTTTCCAGCCGTTCCATAGCGTCCTCCACCAGGCTGAATCCGGCGGCATAGCCGGCCAGCTCCCCGTCTAACGGGTTGTCCCCGGTAAAGGTATAGACCCCTGTCGCCACCATCACCCGGCGGATATGTTCCCCGGCCCTCATAGGCTCTCAGCCAGGGCCGCGACCCCCAGCACCGGGATGATCCCCGCCTGCGCCAAAAGATCCCGGGTAGCGGTATTAAAGACCACCCCGCCAATGGCCGGGTCTTCCAGGATCACCCGGCTCAGGTCCCCCAGGTACACCGGGTCCCCGGTCTTTCTTTTGGCAAACCAGTCCGCCAGCCGCTTTTCCGCCAAAGGCTTGGCCGCGGTATAGCTGGCCCCTGGCATCATCTTGATGTTTGCCATCACATTGTACTTTTTGGCTGTGGCCGCCTTGACGCTGACTGCCACGCCGATCTCCCGCAGAGCCTGTATTCGCTCCGCAATCCGGGCCAGCAGCTCCTCTCCCGGCGCGCCGGCCTGCCCCCATACATAGACGGACACCGTGCCCGCCCCGTCCTCCCGGGGCACGGCCTGGGCAGAGGAAACCCCTGCCTCTTCCAGGGCCAGATTTTCATAATATGCGGCGTTTCCACACTGGACCACCTGCCCGTACGCCTCCAGCACCCGTTCCCGAAAAGCGGCGTCTTCCTCCCTGTCGGCGCCGCCGGTAAAGGCCGCTTGGTTGGTAAGATAATGGATCCCCGTCACCTGGGACACCAGCGTGTTAATGTATCCAGAGGCCGCGTTTCCCCCGCTTCCTCCCAGCACCGCCTGGGCGGGCACGTCCACGTTCAGCTGCCCGGCGGCCAGCACGCCCTGCTGGGTGGTCTCATATTCCACCGCCGGGTCGCCTGGGCAGGCGCACACCGTGCCCTTGGGAATCACCAAATCGGAATCCATGGGCAGGTACCGAGAAAAAGTGATCACTCCCGCCGCTTTTTGGGGTTCCCCGCGCTTGACGCCCCGCTGCAGGCCGTGCAGGTCCAGCCGCTCCCCATCTGCTGTCAGGGGAAAGCTCTGCCGCCTAAGCCATTCTATCTCCGCTAAAAGCCGGTATATTTCCCCTGCCAGCACTTGCAGCCGCAGGCCGATATCCGAAGCCTCTTCCGGAGGCCCGCCGCTTTTCTGCGTATACGCCTCCCGCATGCGTTTTAGAATTTCCTCATAAGTCTCCAAGGGTTATCTCCCCCTCTCCCAAAGGCGTGGCCACCCTAAAGGCCGCCCCTCCTTCCATAATCTCCACTGACACAGCCCTTACTCCCGGCATTCCCAGCAGCGCTTCGTTGGCCAAGGCCAGGGCCCGGTCGGCGGCGTGCTCTCCTTCCCGGGTCCACTGCCACAGGCCGCTGCCCGCCTGCCTGTCGTAGGGAAAAGCTCCCCGGCGCAGCTGCAGGCGCAGCCGGGCGTATTGCAGCAGCTCTTCTTTACCTGTCACGGTTTCCGGCAGCCCGGTAGGGCTTAGGGCGAAATGCCCCCCTTCCAGCTTGGTGTCCATCTATTCCGCCTCCTTTGGCCCAAACACCTGGCCGTTAATCAGCACCCGGCCGTCCCGTTTCAAGAGTATTTCAGCCCCGCCGGAGGAATACAGCCGCACTTCCCCCGGGCTCAGCCCCGGGTCCTGGGCGCTGGCAAGGCCCGCGCAAAAGCGGTCCAGCATCACAGCCTGGCTTCCGGCCTCCGCCGCGCTGGAAAATCCATAGGGGAACAGCTGCTCCGGCTTACGGTACCGGCTCTCAGACTGCACCGCGAAGCTCTCCCCCTCCTGCACCTGGCCGCTTCTCAGCTTTACGCCGCTGTTTTCATCCAGCTTTTGCGTCAGCCACATGGTCATCCTCCTGTTCCAATACAAGCTTTGTCCGCTCTCCGGCACCGTCCCAATAATAGACTCCCTTTACCACCGGGCATCGGGTAAAGCGTCCTATCCCCGGCGCCGTCCCGCTGGCCAAAGCCCCCCGAAGCGGCCACCAGCGGCCCTCGCAGGTTACGGTAAGCCGGCTGCTCCCCTGCCGGGCGCTTTCCAGCATCTTCCTGGGATTTCCGCCGTTCTGGGCGCTGATATACCTCCGCCGGACAACCGGGGCTTTCGGGTCCGCGTACAGGGTGTCATATCCCCCCCGGCAGCCCTGTTTCCACACGGCGCTCAGCCGTTTATACGGCCGCCAGGCCATCTCCGCCGCAAACACATGGTTCAGCTCAATCTCCCGGCTGGGAACCCCTTCGCAGTGCAGCGTCCCATCCAATCCGGCATAGGGCTCTGTGCCCAAAATTTCCCGGCAAAACTCCGCCAGCACCTGCCAGCAGGACGTCCCTTTCTCCACATGCAGCTCCCCCCGGGCGCATTGGGCGCTGCCGGTAATCTCCGAGAAGCCCAGAGGTTCCAGAAGCTTTTTGTGCAGAACCGCCAAAGACGGATTCCGAATAGGCACGGGCTCCGCTTCATTGTCCAAAAGAAGCGCCTCCCGGCTGCGGCACACCGTCTCTACAAAGAGGCCCTCCGCCGTAAGCCTGGTGTTCTGCTCGTCCACAATCCCCCGAAAAACGCCCCGGCCATTGTCATAGGCCAGCACTTCTCTTAGGGGCTCCCACAGCTCCTTAGCCGGAAATACCGCTTTCAGCTGGTCCGCGGGCGCGTCTCTGTCAAAGGAAAGCACCGCTTCCAACGGATCCCCCAACAGCATCTGTTCCCCGCCCGCTAAAACGCCCCAAAACGTCATGGGGCATACACCTCCTCTCCCTCCTGCAGCCAAGCTATATCCCGTATATGCGGATTGGCCCGGCGCAGTTCTTCTACGTCCCAACCGTACCGCCAGGCATAGTCCCACAGGCTCTCCCCCGGGGCAGCCCGGTGGACGCCCTGCCCATGGTAAGGCTCGCCCGCGCTGTGCTCTGTAAAAGAGAAGGCGTATTTCACCAGGTTTTCCCCCTCCTCCCCCAGCAGCTTCAGGGAATCCATCACCGCCAGAAAGGGTTCCTGTCCCGGCAGCTGCAAGCTCCCCGGCCCGCCCTCGTTAAATATTGATTCCAGCTTTCGCCACTGCGCCATACAGTCCGCTCCGGCAAAATACCCTTCCCCCGACGCCTTCCGTTTTTTTGGCCCCAAGTCCAACGCGCTGCCGCCCACATAGGGCAGAAGCCTTTCCTTCACATTTCTCTGGCACTCTAAGCGAAGCTCCGTGGGATTCACCTTCCATGTGAAAGCTTTGAAACGCATGGTCATCAAATTCACAGCTTCTCCCCCTTTCACAGGCTGTGGGGATACCGCCTGCTGTCCCGCTCTATCTCCCGGCTCAGTTCTTCCGCCCGCTGGATGCTTTCCATGCTCATTCCTCCCTTGCCATCCGCTGTGAAACCAGCGCGCCCGCTCCCCCTGCGGACTGGCTCTTCCACCGGCAGTTCTCATAAATTTCTTTTCGGCCCCGCACCTGCACGGTAAATCCGTCCGGCAAAGCCATCGCTTCCTGGGGCAGGCCCTGGAGCTCGATGGTGTAGGTCCGGGAGCCCTTGTAAAAGAATGGCTCCGCCTCCCCAATAGCCGTAAGCCCCTCCTCCGTGCCGCCGGCAGAAACCTTCCACCCTCCGGCCGCGTAGGGCTCCCCGTCCAGCAGCACCGTACAGCTCTGGAGGCCGGAAGCGCCTCTCTTCCCATACGCCGCCGTAAGGCCGATCACCAGCGCCCCAGTAGATTTATCCACCTCCAGCGCCCCCCGTTCCACGCCGTCAGGGACCGGGTCGGCTCCCTGGGCCGCCCGCGCCACGGCCAGCGCCAGTTCTTCAGCGGCTTCGGAGCCCTGGGTCCGGGGAACGTATAAATCAAGGCTCAGCTTGGCCCCCCAGCCACCCTGGGTAAAGCTCTCCTTTATAATTCCCCCGGCCAACACAGGCTTTCTCAGCAGCCAGGATTCCCCCCGGCCTCCAAATCCCCGGCGCGATTCCAGCTGAGGCAGGACCGTCTTTATATGCGCCAGCATCCCGTCCAGCAGCTCATTGGCCGTCATCGTCCTCCCTCCTTTCCAGTACCGCCCGAAAGCACAGCCGCCTGCCTCCCGCCTGCAAGTCCCCGGCGCTGATCACCCGGTAGCTTGCCCCTCCCTGGACAACGCCGTCTCCCGCCTTGGGGGCGTCTCCGTCTCCAACGAACACATAGAGAGGTCGGCACAGCTCGCCCAGCGGATGGGCTAAATCCCCCTCCCATCCGCCGCTTTGGGGCCGCATACGCACCACCAGCCCCCGGCAATTTCTTTGGCCTCCCCCGTTGGGGCAAATCACCGCCGGTTCCATTCCCCGGCAGACCGCCTTTGAAATGTCCCTCATATCCCCTCTCCTTCCCTAAGCCTGCGCAAAGTAGAAGTCCTCCGCAGGCAGTACCGCGCCGCAGGCTTGCCGCTTGGCCGCCCGCAGCTCACCGGCATGGCGGGCCCTGTCGCCCAGCTCCAGCTTTAGCTCCGGCGAGCTAAAGCTCTGGGGCCCCGCCGCCTGATCCAGCAGCGCCAGCTGGTAAAAAGCCTCCGCCGCCGCCAAGCTCTCCACGTCCCCGGCGCGCTCCTCCCCCGCCTCCGGGTCCGCCAGCCGCCGCGCCCATCCCGCGCATTCCTTACAAAGCGCCCTGCAAAGCTCGTCCCGCCGGGGCTCCCCTTCATCCATCGCCTCGCCGCTATAAAGCTTAAACTTTTCCAGCACTCTCTCCAAATCGATCTCCAAAAAACCACTCCTTTCAACCCCGCACTCCCACCCCCGCAAAGCCCGCGGCCCGCCCAACCATC
The DNA here is from genome assembly GCA_947567585.1 of uncultured Clostridia bacterium. Classification (GTDB taxonomy): domain Bacteria; phylum Bacillota; class Clostridia; order Oscillospirales; family Acutalibacteraceae; genus Acutalibacter. Next base: position 11,989 of record CANONE010000002.1, read on the forward strand.
TACCGGTTAAAAACCAGAAACCCCGGCATAAAAGTTTTTGATCAAACTTTTTACAAAAAGTTTGCAGGCGCGGACAGCGTCCGCGATCTTAAAAGCTAACCTCACTCCGCCGGCGTACAGTCCAGCCCAGCGGCCGCGTCCTCAAAGATCCGGGCGAAGCCGCAGGTCACGCTGATAGCGGCGCGCTCCATCTGCCGGTCGATCAGCCGGTCCACGTCGGTGGTGACGCCGCCGGACTGCACCATCTCCAAAGCGCAGTTCTTATCCAGCACGATAATTTTGTTCTCCGCCATGTCCGGCACATGGATAAGCTTCGCCCCCAGAGGCGTGCAGAGCTTGCCGGTACCCTGGAAATTCATGCCCGCCTGGGCGTCCTTAAACTCGGCGACATTGAGCAGCTTCTGCATAGCCGCCGTACCGGCCGCCACCGTATTCAGCGTGTAGGGGGAAAGCCGGCCCCAGAGGCTGATGAAGTCCGCGTAATCCGGCTTGCCGCCGGTGACGAAGGCAATGCCGCTTTTGCTGCCGTCGCCGTTAATCAGCACGTCCACCGCATCCTTGGTCTGGGCGGCGGCTATGTAAGCGCCGATTTGCCGCAGGGCCACCGTGAAAAGGTCCAGCTTCTGGAAGCGCAGCGCCTCATAGGAGCCTTCCAGCACCCGGCCCCGCTTTTTAAGCTTCACCAGGTTGGCGTTGGTTTTGATGGCGGTGCTGGGCAGCTGGGCCCCCTCCTGTACCACGCTGGGTTCCAGCTGGCCGTTGCTGGCGGACAGGGTCCGGTAATCCACCCCGTCGATTACCGTTACGGCGGCCACCATATCCTTTATGGAGCTGGCGCCGTCCATACCCTGTTTTACAGCCCGGGCCACATATTCCGGGAACAGCGCGGCGCTGGAGCTACTCTGAAAAAAGCTCTCCACGCTTCCGGAATCCGGCCCGCTGACCTTAATCCCAAAGCGCTTAAGCTGCCGCTGATAGGCGTCCAGCCCTTCCATGGGCGTGCCCCGGTAATTCTCGCTGCCATCCAGTTCCTCCAGCACCTGGGCAAAGCTCTTGCCGGGCACATGGTACATCCCTTTTTCGAGATTGATATTTTTATAATAAGCCATCAGCAAATCCTCCTTAAGCATAATGTTTTGTCAGATTTTAGAGAATGACGCCGCACACGCCGTTCCCCACGTCTACCACAAGCGCCTGCCGTCCTGCGGTCCCGGATTTTAGAGCGCCGTTGGCATCCGTAACCACTAGCCTGCATCCTACTGTCAGACTGGACGCGGCGGGCAGGCGTACATACCCGCCGAGCTGTACCGCCGCGTAGCCATGGTTCACATCCAGCGCCGCGCCAATGGGTACGTCGCCGTCCGCAGCACAGGCGGCCACCTGGCCGTTACCCGCTATCTTTACCGCCTGACCGGGCTTTACCGTTCCGTTCACCTCAAAGGTTCCAATGTCCGCTCCTATTCCATTAAACGCTACGTTCATATTTTTCCTCCTTTACCGTCCGGTTGCTTCCGCTATATCAAAAACGCGCCGTTGCAGGTTTCCCTTTCCTCTTCCCCATCCGGCGCCAGCTGGGGCTTTAGGGGCAGCATGCTTTGGGCCATCTGCCGGTAAGCCCGCTCCATCATAGAGAGCTCGCCGAGCCCCAGGCCCTTTACAGCGGCCTCCATCACCTTTCTGGGCATTTGCGGCTGGGCAATGGCGCTGTACTTCAGCACCCCCTCTTCCAGCTCCCGGCGGTACATCTGGCCCCACTGAGCTTTTTCCGCCAGCTGGCTGAAGCGCCGCCCAATCTCCCGAACCTGGGCTTTCGTCAGCAGCACCTCCCCGTCCGGGGGAGAGGAAAGCAGCTTTTCTACCTTTTCTCCCGGCGCTAAAAAGCGTTTCACCACCCCCGCCCCCCGTTGGGCGGGCACCGCCACAAAGGAGCACTCGTAAGCGTCGGCAGGCTCTAGCAGCAGCGCGTAGGCCAGCTTGCCGCCATAGGTTTTCCCGGCGGTATGAGCGCATTCCTCCTTCCCACAGATGGAGCATGCCCGCCGCTTCACGCTGCAGCTGACGCTTACCTCCTTTAAAATGCCGCTGTCAATCAGCTCAATGGTCTCCTCGTTGCCCTGGGTCCTGGGCAGATATGCCTTGGCGGTCAGGCGCGCCAGTTCTTCTCCCGCCTGGGTTCTCTGTCCGGCGGCCCTTTCCAGCCGCGTTTGGTAGATCCGGGCCGTCTGGTTGGAGGACTTGCGCTCATGGTCCAGAATGCAGGTCTTCCCCAAAAACATCTCCGAAAGCTTCTCCAGGCTTTCTTTGGGAAAGCACTCAAAGTCCCTGTCCACATCATTGTCGCAGAGCACCAGGGAAAAGGTATAGACCTCCTCCGGCCGGTAATTGCGCCGGGTATAGCGGTTGATAGCCTCCATCTCCGCCGCCGTCGCCTCCATCGATTTTTCTATGTAGCCTTCTTTCATACCGTCCCTCCCATCAAACAAAAATAGCCTTCTTCTCTCCGGGCCTTACGCCGTTTCTTCCATTTCGCGCTCCAGCTTCCTGGCCCGGGCGGTAAGGTAGCGGGCGTTGGCGTGGTCCACCTCGTCCTGCATGGTAATCTCGTCCCACACAATTTTGCAGTTCGTCGGCAGGCCCTCCAGGGCCAGCCAGGTCCGGCAGATTTTCATAGCCACCGGGGTCAATATCCTGCGGTAAGCTTCCAGTTCGCTGGTCAGCACATCCGCCTGCTGGCTGGACATCCTCTCCGTGGAGGACCAGCTGAGCCCCAGCAAAAACGGGGGCAGGCCCAGCTTGGCCACAATCTGTTCCAGCATTTGCCGCACGGGAATCTCGCTTTCCATCACCTGGTTATCTGGGCCGATGGCCTTGATGCTCACGTCCCCCACCGCCACAAAGTCCCGGGGCGTCCGGCTGCTCATAGCCGCCTTCCACTCCTTGGCAATCTGCCGGGCCTTTTCCCCGGCGCCGCCTAGGGATCCATCCGGCTGGCAGGTAACGGCAAAGCGCACATTGCCCATACGCTGCCAGTTTACCCCCAGGGTGTTGTAGATTTCCAGCAGCACCTGGCTCACCGCCGGCAGCCCCCGCAGCAGGGAGACTCCCCAGGGGGATCCCGCCGCCGGGTTCAAGGCGGACACCAGCAAAAGCTCCGGATAGGGACAGGCGCGCCGCCCGTCCTTTTCCAGCACCGAAACCTTCACCCCCAGCGCCCCGTCCGCCTGTAGGTCCAGGTGGTGCAGCCCCGCGTTGTAAAGCGCCGCCACCTGGCCGCCGGAAACCACCATCTCCCCCACAGCGTTGCCATAGGTGATCAGTTCCTCCAAGTAGATGCCCAGAAATTCGTGGATCCCTACCCCGGCCGCGTTGACCCGCACGGCGCCCAGGAACTCTTCCAGCCGCCCGCCCGTCTCCTGGTCCGGGCATTGGACCTGAAACTCGCCGATTAACCGGCGCAGCTTATACACAGCCGCGTCAATAATCGGCACCTGCTCCCGCAGAGCCCGGTAGAGCCCCCGCTCTCCCGCCCCCAGCGGAATCCCGGCGAAGGTTTCCCCCGGTTTTGTCTGTACGCTTACCGCGGCGGTTGTTTCCGCTTTTTTTCGAAAACCCAGCACTTTCTCCCTCCTCTCTCCGGTATCTTCACATGCAGACCTCCTTTCATACACCCCCTAAAAAAACGCAAAACTTGACCTCTGGAAGTCAAGTTTATAAAAATTTGTTATTTTTTGCAAATAAGGTCCCTATTTTCAAAAAATACATCCTTCCATTTTTTGCGAATTTGTTGTAAAATAGAATAAAGACTGGAAAACTTTTTAAGGAAGTGATCCCCTATGAAACTGACCCACCTGCGTACCAACCATATCACCGAACCCCTGGGCCTGCTGATGGACCGCCCCATCTTCTCCTGGACCGCCGGAGATACCGCCGCCAAGAAGCAGACCGCCGCGCAAATCGCCGTCTCTCTGGGCGGCCAAGAGGTCTATAACAGCGGGAAAAGGGAGGACGTCTCCTCTTTGGGCTTCGAGGCCCCTATAGAGCTGGCCCCCCGCTCCCGTTATGACTGGACCGTCACCGTGTGGGGCGACAACGGCGAGACCGCCAGCGCTTCCTCCTGGTTTGAAACAGGCAAAGAAAAAGAGCCCTGGCAGGCTCAATGGATTGCCGCCAGCTTCCCTGACAAAGAGCGGCAGTCCCTGCTGGCCGGGGACTTCACCCTCTCTCAAGAGGTAAAAAGCGCCCGGGCCTATGTCTGCGGGCTGGGAATTTATGAGCTGGAAATCAACGGCCAAAAGGCCGGGGACGAATACCTGCTGCCCGGCTACCACTGCTATGACTTCTCCCTGGAATACCAGACCTTTGATATCGCCCCCCTGCTCCAAAACGGCGGCAATACCGTTGGCTTGGCCCTGGGGCCGGGCTGGTATAAGGGCGACATTGTATTCGACCGTTTCCACGACCTATACGGCGATACTATGAAGGCTATCTGCGAAATCCATATCGTCCTGCAGGACGGCAGCGAAGCCGTGGTCTGCTCCGACAGCTCTTGGAAAGCTTACGCCTCTCCTGTCACCTTCAGCAATATCTACGACGGAGAACATTTCGACGCCAATCTCCTGGTTCCCGGCTGGTCCTCTCCCGGATGTCAGGCTCCCTCCTCCCCGGTGCGGGTCCTGGAAGAGAGCACCCCGCTGGTAGCCCGCCGGGGGCCAAAAATCGTGAAGAAGAAGGAATTTGCCCCGGCGGAAGTCATTATTACCAAGAAGGGCGAAACGGTTTTGGACTTTGGCCAGAACATGACCGGCTGGGTGGAGTTTAACGCGGCCGAACCCGCCGGGTCCCTTATAAAGCTTAGCTATGGGGAGGTCATGCAGGATGGCTGCTTCTACCGGGACAACCTGCGCACCGCCAAGGCCGAGTACGTCTATACCTCTGACGGAAAGAGCCGCCGGGTCCGCCCCCGCTTTACCTTCTACGGCTTCCGCTTTGTCAAGGTTGAGGGCGTGTCCCATTTCCGGGCAGGGGATTTTACCGCCTGCCACATCCGCTCGGACATCGATCCCATTGGACATATTGAGACCAGCAATCCCTTGGTAAACCAGCTCTTCCACAACGCCATGTGGGGCCAGTTTGACAACTTCCTGGACCTGCCCACCGACTGCCCCCAGCGGGACGAGCGCCTGGGCTGGACCGGCGACGCCGCCGTTATCAGCGCCACCGCCTGCAAAAACATCTATATGCCCGCCTTTTTCCATCATTTTATAGAGAACGTCCGCCAGGAGCAGGAATATTTTAAGGGCGCAGTGCCCTTCTTCGTGCCGGCTCCCAAGCCCGCCCCCAAGCCTGGGGACGCCGGCATCCGGCTGGATCCCGGCGACTTCATGTCCCTGCCTCCCGATGATCAGGAGGCCCTGAACACCGCTATTGCCAAGTATCCGGAGCTGCAGGCCGCCCTCCAGAAGCTGCTGGAGGAAGAGCGGGAGGAATTCCTCAAAAAGGCCATTGCCGAGAACCTCTCTTTCCTGAACGCCAACGACCGGGGCTGCGCCATCTGGAGCGACGTAGCCACTATGATGCCCTGGGCGGTCTACGAGAACTACGGCGATTTGAACCTGCTGCGCCGGGAGTACCCTGTTATGCGGGACTGGGTGGAGCACATCCGCCAGGACGACCTGCTGGACGGCGGCCGGGGCCTTTGGCTGCGGGGGAACCAGCTGGGGGACTGGCTGGCTCTGGACAAGCCCGACCCCAAAGACGCGGAGAATCCCTTCGGGGCCACCAACCTGCCCTACACCGCCAGCTGCTTCTACTACTATTCCACCAGCCTCACCGCTAAAGCCGCCAAGGTCCTGGGCTATCAGGAGGACGCGGAGAAATACGCCGCTCTCAGCGAGACCATCAAAAACGCCGTTATCAGTGAGTACTTTAACGCCGACGGTTCCTTCAAGATTGAGGGAACCCAAACCGCCTGCGTCCTGAGCCTGTACTTTGGCATCTACCCCCAGGGGGCCCACGACCAGGTGCTGGCTCAGCTGATCTCCCGGCTAAAGAACCGGAACTGGCACCTGGACACCGGCTTCTGCGGCACCCCCTTCCTGTGCCGCGTCCTCTCCGACCACGGGGCCAACGACGTGGCCTATACCCTGCTGCTGAACAACGACTTCCCCAGCTGGCTCTACGAGGTAAAGCTGGGAGCCACCACTGTTTGGGAACGGTGGAATTCCCTGCTGCCGGACGGCTCCATCAGCGGCACGGGCATGAACAGCCTCAACCACTACGCCTACGGGTCCATTGTGGACTGGATGTACCGGAACATGTGCGGCCTTACTCCCAGCGAGGAGGCCCCCGGCTACAAAAGGGCCGCCATCCGCCCCATGCCGGATCCCCGCATCCGCAGCGTGAGGATGTCCATGGACACCGCCTCTGGGCTCTATGAGGTCGGCTGGAAATATGACGGCGATGCTCTGCGCTATGCCGTCACCGTCCCCTTTGACTGCACCGCCGACCTCCTGCTGCCAGACGGGCAGATCCACAAGCTCACAGCGGGAAGCTACAGCTTTTAGGATCATAAGCTTTGCCCGCGCCTGCCGCTTTGGGGCCTGTTCATATAAGTAACCGGCCCATCTTTTCCGCAGCTTTTGGCGCTCTTTGCGTCAAAAGGCCCGGCGGGCGGAAGGCTTGGCGTTTGCCCTCACTTTTGTCTATCTTTTTCCGCCTTAGCCCGGCTTCCCTGTAAGCTCTCATATTTTATAGCCGCGCTTTTGCCGCAGGTTCCCCACGGGCCTGCGGCTTTTTGTCTGTCCTCCTCCCGGCAGAGCTTGACGGCCGCCAGTGCCAGCAGCAGCCCCCCTAGGCCTCGAAACAAAAATACGGCGCCCATGGCCGCGAAAACACATTTGTCCATATCCGTTCCCTTTCCCTTCCGGGCTTTTCCACCCTGGTTGGAGATAGTATACATCATTTGTAGTCGCTTGTCAACATATGTATTCATTGCCCTTCTCTGGACATACTATGCTTATTGTATGAAAATTTTAGGGAAAGGATATGGTGCATATGAATTCAAAACGGATTTCTTCCCCCGGACACCCCGCTCAGCTGGATCCCCTTACCGTAGGGCGGGTGATTGCCCGGTTCCGCCGGGAGAAAGGCATCACCCAGGAAGTCCTCAGCGGCTTGGCGGACATCGGGCGCACCCACCTCAGCGCCATCGAAAACGGCGAACGCAAGCCCACCTTAGAGACTCTCTACCGCCTCAGCTGCGCTTTGGACACCTCCATGTCCAGCATTGTGGCCGCCATCGAAGAGGAAATCCGGGTAGGCGGATAAGGTTTGCCGGATTTTGCTGGAGGATCCACAGCCTTGGCCTTCAGGGCGGCGCAGAAAGCTTTTGCGAAGAGCGCAGGCGGGCTGCGGCAGAGCTTTGTTTGGGGGAAGATTTTCCACGCCCCCACAAACTGACAGAAAACCCGGCCTGCCCGTCCTATAATGGAAGGGACAGGAGGGGGTCGCTTGACTGTTTACGCGGATGTGCTGGTCATCGTCAATCTCTATGTGGACTACATACTCTTATGCTGTGTCCGCGGGTTTCTCCACCTGGGGAAAACCGGCGGGCGGCTGGTGCTGGGAGCCTTGGCGGGTGCTTTCTGCGGGCTAATGGGGCTGCTGCCTGTGCCTAGCTGGCTGAGCCCCGCGCTGGGCGGCTTTTGTGCTTTGGCCGCCGCCGCTGCCGCCTTTGCGCCTATGAGGCCCAGGCTCTTTCTGCGGTGCTGGCTGTGCATGTGGCTGTTTTCTTTTTTGCTGGCGGGGTTTCTGCTGTTCGTAGCCCAATTCGCTCCGCCGGGCTACATGGCTCTGGTAGGGGGCTCGGTATACCTGAACCTGTCTCTGCCGGTGCTGTTTGCCGCCACCTGTCTGGCTTATGGCGTTTTCTGGGTTTTCCGGCGGGCCTTCCCCCGGGAGGACAATGTCCCCCGGTTGTGGAAGCTCTCTATCCAGTGCGGCGGCCGGCAAACAGAGATATGGGCCAAAGCGGATACCGGAAATGCCCTGCGGGAGCCTTTCTCCGGCCTTCCGGTGCTCATCTGCCAGGCGGAAGCCTTGGCTTCTCTGGTCCCGCCCGCAGCCGCCAGCTTTCTCTCCGGCGGCAATGGGGAGCCTTCCCCCGGGCTGCGCCTGGTACCCTTTGAAAGCGTCGGCGGCGACGGGCTGCTGCCGGCTTTCAAACCCGACAAAGTCTCGGACGCCAAAACCGGCAAGGAGCTCCCCTGCTACATAGCGCTGATCAAAAAGCCGCTGTCCTCCGGACAATTCTCAGCCATCTTCAACCCCGACCTGTTTCCCGACTAAAAAAGGAGGGTTCCCCATGCTGACTCAGTTTATCACCTCGCTGCTCCCCCTGGGCGCTCAACTCCTGCGGCATCTGCTGTCGTTTCTGGAGGCTCCGCCCTGCCACTATATCAATGGCCCCGACACCCTGCCCGCCCCTCTCACCAAGGAGGAGGAGGCCAAGGTCATGGAGGACATCCGCAATGGCGTGCCCGGGGCCCGGGAGCCGCTGATTACCCACAATCTGCGGCTGGTGGTCTACATAGCCAAAAAATTTGAGAGCCCCGGTTCCAGCGTGGAAGACCTGATCTCCATCGGCACCATCGGCCTCATCAAGGCGGTGAACACCTTCCGGGTGGAGAAAAACATCAAGCTGGCCACCTACGCGTCCCGGTGCATCGAAAACGAGATTTTGATGCACCTGCGTAAGAGCTCCCAGCTGCGCAACGAGGTCTCGATCGACGACCCCCTGAACGTGGACTGGGACGGCAACGAGCTGCTGCTTTCCGACCTTCTTGGCAGCGACCCGGACGCCGTCAACCGGGATATCGAGCAGGAGGCGGAGCGGGATATGCTTTTAAGCGCGGTAAGCCGGCTGTCCCCCAGGGAGAAAAAAATCATGCAGCTGCGCTTTGGGCTGGAATCCACCAAAGAACACACGCAGAAGGAGGTGGCTGACGAGCTGGGGATTTCACAGTCGTACATCTCCCGGCTGGAAAAACGGATTATCACACGGCTGAGAAAGGATCTGGAAAAAGCCAGTTAAACACAAAAAGGACCGGGCCTTTATAGACCCAGTCCTTTTTATTTTTTCTTGGACTCCGCCAAAAGCCCTTTGATCTCTTCCTTCTCCAGCTCCCGCCAGCGGCCTTGGGGAAGCATTCCCAGCCGTACCGGGCCGATGGCCGTGCGCTTGAGCCTGGCCACCTCCAGCCCCAAAGCCTCGCACATTTTGCGGATCTCCCGGTTGCGCCCTTCGTACAGCACGATTTCCAGCACCACCCGGCCCTGCTGCTGCTCCAGCACCCGGGCCTTTGCCGGAGCCGTCTTCTTTCCATCAATGATAATCCCCGTGCTGATCTGTACCAGCTGTTCCTCACTGATTCCCGGCCGGACCGTCACCCGGTAGGTTTTCGCCACATGGGACCTGGGATGGGAAACAGCATTGGCAAAGTCCCCGTCGTTGGTCATAATAAGCAGCCCTTCGGAGTCCTTGTCCAGCCTGCCCACAGGGAACACCCGCATGCCCGCGTCCTCCACCAGCTGGGCCACGCACCGCCTGCCCCGCTCATCCTCCATGGTGGTGACAAAACCCCGGGGCTTGTGCAGCGCCAGATACCGCTTTCCCTCCGGCCTTTGCAGCCGCTGGCCGTCCACCGCGATAAGATCCTTATAGGGGTCCGCGCTGTCTCCCAGCTTTGCCGGACGTCCGTTGACGGTCACCCGTCCCGCGGCCACAACGTCCTCCGCCTTCCTCCGGGAAGCCACCCCGGCCTGCGCCAGAATCTTCTGCAACCTGATTTTTTCTGCCAATTTTGTTCTTCCTTTCTGCGGGCTCTAAGGCCGTAGGACGCCGCGTCTCATCTGCCGGTTCGCAGCCTGTCTGCCACTGGCAGACGCTCATCCCCACAACCTGCAAGCTTTTATCCCGGAGTTGTTTTGTTCCGCGCTTTGGGCTTGGGGGGGGATCCGTTAGTCTGTGGGGGTGGGGGCGCTTTCATTGGAGAACCAGCTTGTAATTTGACGCCAGAGGGACTGCCAGAAGCCTGGTTCTGGGGCGGGGGCGGGGATGGCTTCGGCGGCGAAAATGGGAACGCTGTAAAAGTCTTCCTCCCCCAGGCGGTAGAGGACCTCCCCCACCTGTTCGCCCTCCTCGACGGGGCCATATACGAACCTGGGCAGCAGCACCTGGCGGCTTAAGCCCGCCCCCTGCCCAGCAGGTATGGTAAACTTCACGCCCTCCCCCGCCCGCAGGGAAAGGCTGTTCCGGGTCCCGCCGGCCACCGGCAGAGACTCCGGCGTTCCAGAGCCGTCCAGAGAGACCGTCTCAATGGTGGCAAAACCATAGTTAAAAAGCGCCATGTGGTCGTTCCAGTCATCCGGCGCGTCCAGCGTCACGGCAATCAGATTGGTACCGTTGCGCGCCGCCGCTGAAACCAAACAGCGGCCCGCCTTTTTGGTAAACCCTGTTTTCACTCCCGTGCATCCCTCATACAGCCGCAAAAGCTTGTTGTGGTTCTGATAGCTCTGCTTTCGGGCAGGCTCTAAAAACTCCACCTGCATTGCCGAACGCCCCGCAATCTCCGCGAAAACCTGGTTTTCCATGGCTTCCCGGGCCAGCAGCGCCATGTCGTAGGCGGTGGAATAGTGCTCCTCGTCGTCCAGGCCGGAAGGGGTCACAAAATGCGTCTCCGTCATGCCAATTTCCTCCGCCCGCCGGTTCATCAGCTCCGCAAAGCCCTCCTGTCCTCCCCCCAGGCAGACAGCGGCGGCATTGGCCGCGTCATTGCCGGAGGCCAAGAGCATACCCGCCGCCAGATTGGACAGCGTCAGCTTATCTCCCGCCCGCAGGCCCATGGAGGAGCCCTCCACCGCCACCATTTCCTGGGTGATCTCCACCGCCGGGTCCCCGGACCGCTCCGCCTCTTCTAGAGTCAGCAGCGCCGTCATGATTTTCGTGGTGCTGGCCATGGCCGCCTGCCGGTGGGCATCCTTCTCCCACAGCACGGATCCGTCGTCCGCGCAGATTAAAATCGCGCTGCGCGCCGAAACCCCCGGCGCTCCTGCCGTCTTTGCCGCTGGCGAGGAGGCCAGCGCTTCCATGGCGGCCGCCGCCAAAATTGCCAAAAAACACAAAACCCATCCTGCCAGCATCCATACTCTTTTCAATCTGATCACCCGCCTCCCCTAAGACTATGCGGGGGGTGCGGGCCTTATGCGGCCATGCCTAAGGCTTTTCTTCCGCCGGCGGAACCGGCTCTATCATCTCCGGCGCGTCCTCAGCCGCGGCTTCGGCGCTCTCTTCTTCCTTTTTGCCGCGCTTTAAAAGAGAGCCCAGCATGTCCGCGATATCCGGTATCTTTTCCAAAGCCCGGTCCACAGGACTGAAATAGGGCTCAATCTGGATGACCCGCACGTTTCCCTGGTGAATGGACAGAAAGGCTACGGGGCTCACAGTGATCCCCGCCCCGCTGCCCCCGGCAAACAGCCCGCCCTCCGGCTGCGATTTGGCAGGCAGGTCGGATCCCCCGGCGGCAAAGCCGTAGTTCACCCGTGAGATCGGAATCACCGTGGTCCCGTCCGGCGTGGTAATGGGATCCCCCACCACCGTGTTCACGTCCACCATCTGCTTAATCTTCTCCATGCTGCTTCCCAGCAACTGGCTTACCTTGTTTTCACTCATATTTATTCTTCCTCCCTTTTGGTTTGCGGTTATAAAACACTGGGGCACCGGTTCCTCCGCCGGCCCGGCCGATTCGCGGCTTGGTCCGCCCTACTTGGCAAGTCCAGTGCCCGGCAGACCCTCAACCGCAGCCTTAAAGAACCCGCCGCAAAGGCTTGCGGGCTTTGAAGAGCAGTTTTAGGGCCTGCGCAACAATGACAATAGGGCGTATGGATAAAGTGGCGGAGAAGTCGATCTTGTGGGCCGGGGCGCCGTAGTCCAGGTCAATGGTAACGCCCTTGTCTTTACAGGGCAGCAGAGAAAAAAGCTCCCCACAGGCCGGATACACCCCCGCCGCGATCCGCCCATAAAGAACGGCCCCGGCGGCCGCGTCCTGATCCCCGGACACGCATAGATACAGCTGGAACCGCTTGAGCCTCAGCCCCTTCAGCACGCCCCCGGTAAATCCAAAAACCAGCTTCAGCAGTTCCCCCAGGGCTTCCAGAAAACCCGCCAGCCCCTCCCGCCTGCGGGCGGCCTTTACTCTGTCCAATATACCGGGCTTGTCCTTTTTCGCCTTCTTCTTAGGGGGGACGTCCTCCGGCTCCGGCGCGGGAGCTCCTGGTTCCTCCGGTTCTCCAGGCAATAGCGGAATCCGCAGAAAGAGGCAGCGCAATTCCAAAGTCAGCTCCTCCCGAAACCCGGCGCTGACCTCCACAGGTACCAGCAAGGCCAAAAAGAGAAGCAGCAGGAGCCCTCCCAGAATACAGAGAAAAATATACAGGACGATCACAGCCGCCACCCCTCCCGCTATAGCATGGTCTGGTCCAGCTCCGTATACACGCCCGGAGGCTCCTCCGCTTCCTCCGGCTCTTCTTCCTCTCCGGTTCCCGGCGGAGGGGGAAGCTGGTCAATGGAGGAAAGCTGAAAGCACCGCAGAAAAAGCTCCGTGGTCCCATACAGCAGCGGCCGGCCCGGCAGCTCCAGACGGCCGCGTTCCTCCAAAAGCCCCTTCTGCACCAGGCTTCCCACCACGCCGGAGCAGTCCACGCCCCGAACCTGCTCCACAAAGGCTTTGGTTACCGGCTGGTTGTAGGCCACCACCGCCAATACCTCCATAGCCGCCTGAGACAGCGGTGTGTTCCGTTTTAGGTCCAGCGCGTCCCGGACAGGCTCTATAAAGGCGGGGTTGGTACAAAACTGGGCGCTGCCTTCCAAAAGCAGCAGCTGAACGCCGCTCTCCGGTTTATTGTACTTTTTTTGCAGGCTGCCCACCAGCTCTTCCACCGCATAGGTGCGGATTCCCAGTACTTGGGCAATCCTGTCCAGGGCCACCGGCTCCCCGCTGGCAAAAAGGATGGCCTCCGTTTTTCCTAGCAGCTCTTTTAAGTTGTTCATGGGCCCTCCACCTTCCTCCTGACAAGGAGCTCCACCTGGCACAACTCGCCCTCTCCCTCCACTCGGATCCGCCGGCTTTTCACCAGCTCCAGCACCGCCAAAAACAGCGCCACCCGGGAAGAGCGGTCCGTCTTTCCCGCAAACAGAGCCAGATAGGCCATGGTTCCCCGCTTCCACAACCGGCGCAGCACATACACGGTCTGGCTGGCTACCGATACAATCTTTGTGGATACCAGCGCCGAGAAGCTCTCCGGCTTAGGGGGCAGCAGGCTTTTCCCCTTGCCCCAGGCGGAGCGCAGCGCCTGCACCAATTCCAAGGGGTGATGGGTCCGCTTGTAGGTGAAGTCCGCAGGCAGCTCCTGGGGCGGCCTCGCCACTGTGTCAAAGGCCGCCCGCTCCCGCAGAGCCTCCGCCGCCTGCTTGCACAGCTGATAGTCCAGAAGCAGACCGGTCAACTCCAGACGGGGGTCCTCCTCTTCTTCCTGCCGGGGCAGTAAAGAGGCGGTCTTAATGTACACAAGCCTTGCCGCCATCTCCAAAAACTCGCTGGCAACGTCCAGGTCGGCCTCCCGCATCAGGTCGATCTGCTCCATATACTGGTCCAGCAGCGCCGCGATGGGGATGTCGTAGATGTCGATTTTATTCTTGGCCACCAGGGCCAGCAGCATATCCAGGGGGCCCTCGAAGACCTCCAGCTTGTATTGCAGCTTATCCATCACAGCACGCCGAACAGCCGGAAGGGCAGAGCCGCTATCCAGGAAATCCCCCGGGTGAGCATGTTCTCTACCGCGTAAAGAGGGCCGGAAAAAGCCCCGGAGAACATCAGCACAAACAGCGCCATGACAAACACATTCTGATACCGGTAATAGGTGGCAAGAGCCCTGTCGCTGAGGAACGCCCCCAGAATCCGAGAGCCGTCCAGGGGCGGAACCGGCAGCAGGTTAAAGGCCGCCAGCGTCACATTGACGGTGACATAATACGTAAACATATTGATAAGAAAACTGGTAACCCCGTTTACCGGCGCAAAGGCTATCATTCCAAACACCACCACCGCGCCCGCCAGCGCCGCCAGCAGGTTGGAAACCGGACCCGCCACCGCCACAATGGCCATATCCCGCTTGGGCTTTTTGAAATAGCGGGGGTCCACCGGCACGGGCTTGGCCCAGCCGAAGCCAAAAAGGAACATCCATACCGTGCCCACCGGGTCAATGCTGGCCAATGGGTTTAGCGTAAGGCGGCGCTCCCAGCGGGCGGTGGGGTCGCCCAGCTTTCCGGCCGCCCAGCCATGGGCAAACTCATGCAAAGGCAGAATACAGACGATCACAAAAATAATCGCCAGCACCTGGGCGGCTACGCTGGCAATATCCACCGGCTGGCCCGCCATGATGGTTCTTATCACACTAAAAAACAAGGGAATTCATCCTTTCTTCCATATGCCATACTCAAGGATTATAACCTATTTTTGGAAAAAACACAATTCTTTTCAAAAAAAACTTGCATTTTGGCCCCGTATCTGGTATAATCCTACTTGTTTGAATCAAGAAAAGCCGTCTACTTAAGAAGGAGGTGCAGATATGGCAAAATGTGATTTCTGCGGCAAGGGCGTTTCTTTCGGCTGCAAGGTGTCCCACTCCATGAGGCATTCCAACAGGACCTGGAAGCCCAATATCCGCCGCGTAAAGGCTATTGTTGACGGGACCCCCAAGCGCGTATACGCCTGCACCCGCTGCCTGCGTTCCGGCAAGGTTACACGGGCTGTCTAAGTTTCAATAGACCAGTTTTGCGATCTAGGGCTGCTTTGGGGCGGCCCTATTTGTTTTGCCCCGGCCCGTCCAGGTGTACATCCATCTGGGGATAGGGGATGGAAATCCCCGCCTGGTCAAAGGCCGTCTTCACCGCCTCCTGCATGGCGTAATACAGGTTCCAATACTCCTCCTGGCGGCACCAGAGCTTTGCCACCAGGGTTACAGAGCTGTCCTTCAGCTCCCCTACCGCAATTACAGGCGCCGGTTCGTCTAAAACGCGAAGATCCCCCCGCACCAGCTTTTCCAATACCCGTTTGGCCGCCTGCAAATCCGCCTGGTAGGACACGCCATAGCTCAAGTCCAGCCGCCGGGTGCCGTTGCTGGTAAAGTTCACTACCACGTCCCCGGTTATTTTGGAATTGGGTACAATCACCTGCTTGTTGTCAAAGGTAGCCAGCACCGTGTAGAGAATTTCAATCCGCCTTACCGTGCCCTCATAGCTCCCGAAGGCCAGATAGTCCCCCATTTTAAAGGGCTTGGTAAATAAAATCTGCACCCCGCTGACAAAGTTTGAGAGGCTTCCCTGCAGGGCAAAGCTGGCCGTCAGCCCCGCCGCGCCCAGGGCCGCCACCAAAGAGGTGATGTTGATTTGCAGCTGGGCAATGGCGCTGACCGTGGCGACGGTAATCACCAGCGCCCGCACCACCGAGCCGACAAACCCCGCCACCAGCGGGTCGGCATGCCCTCGCTTTACGGCGTTTTTGGTTAAGTGGGCGGCTAATTTGGCCAGCTGCCAGCCGATGAAGAAAATCAGCGCCGCCAGCAGCAGGTTGCCGCCAAAGCCTACCAGCCATGTCCAAATTTGTGCAAGCATTCCCTCCCTTAAGCCGTCCATGGTTAAGCCTCCTTCAAATTGAAAAAAATACCTATACTACTCGCCCCCAGGCGGTGCAAAATATGCCTGGGGGTGATTTTTATGTATCCGTATCAATGGGGCACCGCGCCCATGGGCAACCCAGCCGGTATGACCGGCGCCGTTCCGCCGCTGGTGGGCTTTCCCGGCCTAGAGGACCTGCCTGAAGATATCCGCGCCGGCCTGGATGAACGCCAGGCCGAACTTCGCACAGACGACGATTACCGCCGCCTTATCAACGAACTCCTACTCCGCCGCTGAGCCCCAAAAGACAGGCAGGGAACTTTCCTTGTCTGTCTTTTTGCTGGTGCCAAAGGTCGTAGGGCTCTGCCCTACAACCCGCAGCCTTTGTAAAGGTTGACGAAACTTTCGATCCGAATTTTGTCGATTTTGTACCGGTAGTGGGTGGGCGGCGCCGAAGGTTTTTTTGGGGGCTATTAGTGAGCTAAAGGCGTTTCGGTTGGCTTGCCCGCCCTGCTAACCCCAGCCGCCCTTAGCCCACTTCCAGCCCGTCGGAGCCTAATGCGCCGCCCACCCAGCCATCTGCACGGACTCGACAAAATCCGGAACAAAAGTTTTTGATCAAACCTTTTTCAAAAAGTTTGCAGAGCGCGTCTTAGCGGCGTCTCGCGGCCTTCAGCTCTCGAAAAATTTCTGATGGATCGCCTCTACGGCGCGGTCGCTGTCGGATTTGTGGACCAGCACGGAGATCTTGATTTCGCTGGTGGAAATCATCTGGATGTTGACGCTGCGGCTGAAAAGGGCCTCAAACATCTCCGCAGCCACGCCGGGATGGCTCTCCATGCCCGCGCCCACAATGGATACCTTGGAAACGTTGTCGTCGGCCACCAGGCTGGTAGCCCCCAGCTTCTCGGTGTACTCCTTCAGCAGCTCGATGGTATCCTCCATGCGGTTCTTTTCCACGGTAAAGCTGATGTCCTTGGTGCCGTTGCGGCCAATGGACTGCAAAATAATATCAACGTTCGTCCCCTTAGACGAAAGCTTTGAGAAAATCTTAAAGGCAAGGCCCGGCTTATCCGGCACGCCGATAATCGAGATCCGGGCAATGTTGTCGTCTTTAGCCACCCCACTGATAAGCATCTGTTCCACGCTGGTCTCCTCCTTCACAATGGTCCCCCGGGCCTTGGTCAGGCTGGAGAGGACTTCCAATTCAATATTATACTTTTTCGCCATTTCTACCGAGCGGTTGTGCAGCACCTGTGCCCCCAGCGAGGCCAGCTCCAGCATCTCGTCGTAGGTAATGGCGGAGAGCTTTTTTGCGCCGGGAATCTTCCGGGGGTCGGCGGTGTATACCCCGTCCACGTCGGTATAGATCTGGCAAAGATCCGCGTGCATGGCGGCGGCATAAGCCACGGCGCTGGTGTCTGAGCCGCCCCGGCCGATGGTCGTCACGTCGCCGTAGCGGTTTACTCCCTGAAAGCCGGCAATAATCACAATGCGGCGCTTATCCAGCTCCTTCTTCACCCGGGATGTGTCGATTTTTTTGATCCTGGCGCTGCCGTGGTCCGAGGTGGTATTAAACCCCGCCTGCCAGCCCAGCAGGGACACCACCGGAAAGCCCATGCGCTCAATGGCCATAGCCAGCAGCGCGGCGGAAACCTGCTCCCCGGATGAGAGCAGCATATCCATCTCCCGCTTGCTGGGCCGCTGGTTCACCTCCGCCGCCTTGGCGGTCAGGTCGTCGGTGGTATCCCCCTGGGCGGAAACCACCGCCACCACGTCGTTGCCGTCCTTATAGGCGGAAGTGATAATCCCCGCCACATTGTCAATGCGTTCGGCGTCCCGCACGGAGGTGCCGCCAAATTTCTGTACGATTAATGCCATATATAACCCCTCGTCATTCTGTATTCGTGTTGGACCTTTTAAGACCTTAGTGGCTCTGCCTCCAAACCACCGCCACCTTTTGAAAAAGGGCGAAGGTCTCCGGTGGAGACCGTCTTAAGCCGACCGAGCCGGCAGGCGAGACGACGAAAACTTTTGCTCCGACATTTTTCGATTCCGCACCGTTGGCTTTCTGTGCGGCGCCGAAGGCTTCATCTGCCGCCGGCTTTCAGGGATTTTGTACCGGTTTCTGCCTGGTGGAAAAATCTCATCTACTTTTTCTTACTTTTCTTATTCTATGACTACTTTGGCCCCCTCCTGGTCGGCCTGCAAAATCTCTACCCGCCAGCCGGTAATGCCCTTGTCCGCCAGATGGCTGACGCAGGCTTTGCCAAAGGCCCCGGCGTTCTCTGTGTCAATCATGGCGATAATGGTGGGCCCCGCCCCGCTGACATACGTACCCAGAGAGCCCAGCTCATAGCTCATGCGGAACACATTGTCGTAGTTCTCAATGAGCCCGGAGCGGTAGGGCTGGTGGATCCGGTCCTGCACCGCCACTCTCAGGTTATGCAGCTCTCCGGAGAACAGCGACGCCGTCATGAGCCCGGAGCGGGACAGGTTATACACCGCGTCCTCCCGGCTGTATTCCTTGGGCAGCGCGGCCCGGGCCTTCTCGGTTTTCAGCTCAAAAGGAGGAATCATCAGCGCGAAACGGATTTTCTCGCTGACCGGCACGCTGACGCTGTACACCCTCTCCCCCTCCATGGCGGAGGCCACCAGGCCCCCGGAAAGAGCGGGGCTGGTGTTGTCCGGGTGCCCCTCGATTTTCGCCGCCAGGTTAATCAGGTCCGTCTTGGAAAGGGGGTTCCCCATAAAGCGGTTGGCCGCCAGAATGCCCGCCACAATACAGGCCGAGCTGCTTCCCAGCCCCCGGGCCATGGGGATATTATTCTCCTGAATAATTTTTAGCCCCGGCAGCTTCTTGCCGCAAATTTCATAGAGATGCTTCGCCGCCCAGAAAATCAGGTTGCTCTCATCCTTCGGGACCTCCAAGCCGTCTGTGCAGCTGATTTCCAGGGCGTCGGACTCCTCCATCCACACCCGGTTTTTCATGGTCAGGGCCAGCCCTAAGGAGTCAAAGCCGGAGCCTAAGTTGGCGCTGGTAGCCGGCACGTCAATTCTAATCATGTAGCATCCTCCCTAAAAGTCGGAAATAAGTATCCGTCCGCAGACTTCCACGCCGGCTTCCGCCAGCCGCTCCAGGTTCTCTTCCAGTTCCGCCTGGGTAAGCCCCGCCACGGTAAAGCCCGCTTCTCCCGGCTCCTCGTCCTTGCGGATAATCCGCGCCGCTCTGGGGAAAACCGCCTGGGCCGCGGCAAAAGCCTGGTCAGAAGCGCCGGGGCCCTGCACATGCACGAAAAAGTCCCCCTTCATGCCCTCAAAGGGCGCTACATAGTCCGGCTTGGCATCCTCCCAATACAGATATTTTCGGGCTTTAAAGTGCTTTACGCAGTCGATCACATCCGCCACCACCGCGCTGGCCGTGGGCAGCTTGCCCGCGCCCTTGCCGTAGAAAACCACGTCCCCAGTGGCGTCGCCGCGAACCAAAATGCCGTTAAACACGTCGTCCACATTGCAAAGGGGGCTCTCCCGGCTGATAAACATGGGGCCAACCAAAATAGCTATTTTCCCGTCGTCCTGCATCTTCACCATGCCGATAAGCTTAATGGCCCCGCCCCAAGCTCCGGCGTACGCCACGTCGCCCAAGGTGATTTTGGTAATTCCCTCGGTATGGACCTTCTCAGGATACACATGCGTGCCAAAGGCCAGACTGGCCAGAATGCATATTTTCCGGCAGGCGTCCGCGCCCTCCACGTCGGCGGAAGGGTCCCGCTCGGCATAGCCCAACTCCTGAGCCAGACCGAGCGCCTCCTGAAAACCCATCTGCTCCCGGATCATTTTCGTCAAAATGAAATTGGTGGTGCCGTTGAGAATCCCCGCGATCTCGCTGACCTCGTTGGCCGCCAGGCACTGGCTGATGGGCCGGATAATAGGGATTCCGCCCCCCACGCTGGCCTCGAACAAAAAGTTAAGATTATTTTTCTGGGCCAGAGCAATGAGCTCCGCCCCCTTTGCCGCCACCAGCTCCTTGTTGGAGGTGACAAAGGACTTGCCGTTTGTCAGGCTGGCCTTGGCGTAGCTATAGGCGGGCTCCAGCCCCCCCATGCACTCCACGACGATTTTCACTTCCGGGTCCTTTAAAATTTTATCAAAATCCTTGGTAAAAACGTTCTGATAGGGCAGCTGGGGGAAATCCCGCAGATCCAAAATATGCTTTACATGGATCTCCTCCTTAGCCCGGCGGGTGATGCTCTCCTGATGCGTCAGGAGCACCTCCATTACGCCGGAACCCACCACCCCGTGGCCTAGCACCGCAATATTCGCCATATCAACCACATCCTCTCTTGAATCCATCCTCGCGCCTCAAGGCCGTGGGGCGCTGGTCCCATTCAGTTGACAAGTCAACTTGACTGATCCGGCAGTATCTTGGCGTAGCCAATGTTGGCGGGACCGGTCTTCTGTACATTGGCTCCGCCAAGCGCTGGGAGAGCGGCATCCCACACTCCGCCGTCCCTGTAAAGCCAGACGAAACCTTTGTGCCGGATATTATCTTCGTCCGTACCCTTCGTTTTGCAAACGAAGCGGATAACTGGGCTTTCTTCTGGTCCTCTCTATTTCTGGGCGGGCTTTCCGTTTTTCCCTGCCCCTCTGCCCGTCAACCGGCCGGTATATCCGGCACGTCCGGCGTGTGGTCTTCCGGCGGCGGGTCGGTGGGCTCGGGTTCGTCTGTCGCGCCGGGATCCTCCGTAGGCTCCGGCGGATCTGTGACAGGGGGAATCGGGTCAAAGGTAGGCGGCGGATCTGTGGGCTCGGGGGTAGGCGTAGGCTCGTCGCTGGGAGTAGGCGGCGGGTTGGGCGTCATATCCGGACCGCCGCTGGGGGTGGGCTCTGTGCTGGGGCCCGCGCTGGGATCCACGCTGGGGCTGGCCGAAGGAGAGGCCGAGGGGGCCGCAGACGGCGATGCCGAGGGAGAGGCCGAAGGAGACGGGGACACCGTCGGCCCCGCTATATGGTCCGAGCCGCCGTTGCAGGTTCCCGGGGCGTTGCCTGGTTCATACCAGCCGGTAGCGGTGTCAAAGCAGCCGGAGCCCGCCAGCTTGCCGCTGCTGCGGCAGAAGGTGGTGGAATACACCTGGTCGCTGAGAATCCACTCCTTGCCGGACCAGTCGTAATTCTCCGCCACATGCTCCATGGCGGCGCGCCAGGTCACCAGATGCGTGCTCTGGTCAATAAGCTCCCGGGGATTGTCGTAGCCGTTCCAAATTCCCGCCACAGCGAAGGGAGTGGCTCCCACAAAATAAATGTCGTACCCGTCGTCGGTGGTGCCGGTTTTCCCGAAAATCTCCATGCTCATTCCAGCCAGGTAGCCGCCGGTCGCCTCCGGGCCGTAAATGGGCCCGTGCAGCAGCTTATTCATAATAGTGGCCCGCTCCGGAGTCATCACCTGGGTGCCGGCCATTCCTTCCCGGTTGTCCAGAATAACATTGTTTTTGTGGTCTTTCACATAATAGTAGGAAATGGGCTTGTGGTAAACCCCGCCATTGGCGAAAATCTGGTACCCCGCCGTCATCTCCTCTACGGTGACGCCCCAGCTGAGGCCCCCCAGGGCCATGGCGGAGCGGCTGTGGGAGTCATCCTCAGTCAGGGAGGTAAAATGCAGAGACTGGGTCAGCCACTCATAGCACGCCTCCGGGGTCAGCGTGGTACACAGCTGCGCGGCGGGCGCGTTGATAGACTTTTCAATGGCCTTGTCTACCGTCATATAGTTGGTGTACCTGCCGTTCCAGTTGGCGGGGCCGGGCTCGCCGCCCTCGCCGTTCCAGTCCGCCAGGGGCTGGTCCTTCAACAGAGTGCCATAGGTTATTTCTCCGCTGCCGATTCCCAAAGCATAGGGGCTGACGGTTTTCATGGAAGACCCGCACTGGCGCTGGGAATCGGTAGAGCGGCTCTCCAAAAGGCTGCCCTCCCGGGCATACCGGCTGCCGATGGTAGCCAGCACCTTGCCGGTATAGGGGTCCATCATAAAGAAGCCCAGCTGGATATCCTCGTCGGCGGGAAGCATGTCCGTGTTGGTAAGGAAGAAGCGCTCCATATCCGTCTGCATGTCATAGTCCATGGCGCTGTGAATCTCCAGGCCGCCATTATAGATCATGTCCGTGGCATAATTCCAGTCATAGCCATAGCGCTCCATCAGGTCCACCGCAACCTGGTTGAACATATAGTCAATGTACCAGTTCCACTTCTCGTGGTCCTGATTCTCCTGGTTATCTGTCTCTTCAATTTCCGCGCCCACGAAATCCATCTGGGCCAATTCCGCCACGGCGGCGTCGTGCTCCGCCTGAGACAGGGGAACCATATGCTCGGTGTCCAATTCGCCGTCTTGGGTGAGCTTCAGCATACGGTCCAGCACCACCTCCGCCTTTTCTTTCGACTGCTCCGGGAAAAGCAGCGGGTTATACTGGTAGGGGTTCTGGGTAATGCCCGCGATCAAGGCGCACTCGGCCAGGGTACAGTCGGTAATGCTCTTGTCAAAGTAGCACCGGGCGGCGGCCTCCACGCCCTGGCACATGCCGCCATAGTTGACGATATTCAGATACGCCTCTAGAATCTCGCTTTTGGTATATTTCTCATCCTCAATATTGAGGGCCGTAAAAATCTCTTTGATCTTTCGCAAAATACTGACCTGGTTCTCATTGGTGATATTTTTAATAAGCTGCTGGGTCAGGGTAGAACCGCCGCCGCCATTGCCCGTATTGGTCAAAAGCTTAAACACCGCGCCCAAGGTGCCCTTCCAGTCCACCCCATGGTGCTGGTAGAAACGGTGGTCCTCAATGGCGATTTGGGCGGTCTGCATATACTGGGGGATCTCGGAAAGCGGCTTCCAGATCCGGTCCTCGCTGCGGGCGATGGTCATGTATTCGGTGGAATTCCCCTGGCCGTCGTCCAGCATAACAAAGCTGGAATAGTTGAGGCTCACAGAGTTGATATCCGGGGGCTCCACATGCCGGAAGCTCAGGATGAAGGAGGCCACCGAGAACATACAGAGTATCCCGGTAATGGCAATAATCCAGAAAAGCGTCTTAAACGCCTTCCAGACCATGCCGCCGACGGTTTTCACCGTCGCCCCGGCAGACTGGGTAAACTCTCCTTCCGTACGCCGGCTGGGAGCCTGAAAAGTGGTGGTGGTATACTTATTGATATCTTCTTTTTTCACTTGTATTGTTCCTCCATACGCTTTCTGCCGGTTTCACTATTCATTATGATCCAAACAGCGATACATATTGCCCCATTCCGAAAAAACATCTTCCTTTGATTAGCGCCGGGAAAAACGGCGCATACTAGGTTCGAGGTGGTGCATATGACGCAGAAAAACTATAAATCCTGGACGCTGGCCTTTTTGATTGTAACAGTCGCCGCTTTGGTGGTAACGGCCGCCATGCTCTCCCTTAAAAAGGACGTTCTGGCCGTGCAGGGAGCCCCGCAGCCCAAGCCGGACCAAGCTGATACTGTGTATTATACCCCAAACCCCTTGGCAAGTCAAGGGAACAGCGGCGGCGAAGAACTTTCCGGAGGCTATTACATCACAATTTATAAAGGCCATGTAGGCGCTTTCAAGGCCGGGGAAGCCCAGCCGGTGCTCACCGCCCCGGCCGAAGTCTACCTGCTACCTAAAGAAGACCTGGAGCTTCTGCGCCGGGGCATTTGGGCCAAAGACCTGAAAGAAGCCCGCGGCATCCTAGAAGATTACGAATAAAAAAGATCCCCCAAAAACCGCGCCCCCAGGGCCTTTCCCGCCAGCCGTATATCCGAAAGCAAAGCTTTTACTGGAAAAAATGGGACAAAAGGGCTGTTCAAACAGGCAAAAATAGATTATAATTTGAGTGGCCCTTTGAAGGAAAGGGTATTTTAGGAGTATGGCGGGAGGAATTGTGTGTGAACGAGGAAAAGGGCGCGATGAAAAGACCGGTGAGGGGAGTAAAGGTACGCAGTATCAATTTCCTCATGATTTTTCTTTCTGTTATCCTGTATGTGGCGCTGCTGGTTATTACCTGTCAGGCCGCGTCGGATTATAAAGCGATGGCAAGGGCCACCGAAACCTACATCGCCTGCCAGGAAAACGCAGCCCTGGTTTCAGACGGTTCGGACTATTTGACAGAGCAGGTCCGGCTGTTCACCGTGAATCTGGACCCGGCGTATGCGGATAACTATTTTCAGGAGATCCATACCACCCGCCGCCGCCAGCGGGCTCTGGAACAGCTGGACCAGCAGGGGAGCCCGCACGCCCGGGATTATTTGGAGACGGCGCTGAACCATTCCAACCAGCTGATGGAGCGGGAAATCTATGCCATGCGTCTGGCTGCGGAGTCCCAGGGGATGGATTTGTCCTCCTTCCCTTCGGAACTGTCCGATGCCAAGATTTCTCCCTCTGACAGCGCCCTTTCTCAGTCCCGAAAGCTGGACGAGGCCCGGGAATTGGTTTTCGGTTCGGAATATCAGGCGAAAAAGATGCTGATTACCAGCAATATCGATTACTTTCTCGCGGATGTTCTGGATTCTACCCAGGGGGCCCACCATTCCACTATGGAAGATTTAAACCACACCATGCTTTTAGAGCGGATCTTTTTCAGCCTGCTGTTTGTGGGAAACGTGATGGTCTTTCTGATGATTATCTTCCTGATCGTAAAGCCCCTGCAAGTATATGTCAACTGCATCAAAGAAGAGAAGCTGATGGAGATTACAGGGGCGTATGAGTTTAAATATCTTGCGCTTACATATAACGATATCTACGAACTCAACGCCGCCAACCGGGTTTTACTGCGCCATCGGGCAGAACATGATTCCCTGACGGGCGTTATGAACCGGGGGGCCTTCCAGCAGATCCGGGAGGTGCTTCGGGTCAAACAGGGGCCGCTGGCCCTGCTGCTTCTGGATTTGGACCGGTTTAAGCGGATCAACGACGGCTGGGGGCGCCCAATGGGGGACCAAATTTTAAAGAAGGTTGCCAAGCTGCTGCAAGAGAGCTTTCGCGCCACGGACTTTCTGGCCCGGCTGGAAGGGGATGTATTTGCCGCCATTCTCACGGATGTGGATCCCGGCCAGCAGGAAATGATTGAGAAAAAAATCCTCGCGATAAACGACGTGCTGCTGAACCCCACCGACGGCCTGCCGCCGGTCTCTCTCAGCGTGGGCGGCGCTTTTTCGGATTCCGGCTTTAACGACAGCCTGTATGGCCACGCCGGCACGGCGCTTCATCACATGAAGGCAAACGGCCGGCGGGGCTGCCGGTTTTACTGGGAAGGAATGGCCATGGTGCTGAGCGGCCATTGATCAAGCCCTAAAACCGCCGCGGCGCTTGACTTCCCAGCCGAGGGCGCGTTGGAAAAAAGGAAGCCTCCCGGGCTCTTGGCGGAAGAATCCGGGAGGCTCTGCTCTAAACGGGCCGCTTGCATGCGCCTTCTATTTTCCTTTGATAATAGGGGAAATCTTTTTATAAATCAGGAAGGTGACCGCGACGCTTATAAGCCCCTTGCAGAAGGTAAAGGGCATATTAAACCAGATGAGAGCGTCCAGAAGGCTGTCTACATGGGGGTTGATCAGCTGATAGGCTCCGATAATCGCTTCCATGGGCATGAACAGCGTGTAGACCGGATATGTAATGAAGTAATTGGCCGGCAGGCTGGCCACAGCCATGGCCGCAGCCCCGGCGAGAGAGCCAATCAGAGCCCCCTTCCGGCTTTTGCTGGCTTTATAGATTAGGCCGGCGGGGAGCACAAAGGCCGTGCCCAGCAGAAAATTGGAGAGCTCCCCTACGCCACCGGTGCTGGTGGCCAGCAGATGCACCAAATTTTTAATGAGGCACACCGCCACGCCGCTTAAGGGGCCCATACTAAAAGCCGCAATTAAGGCGGGCAGCTCGGACACGTCCAGCTGAATGAAATTGGGCATAAGGGGCACGCTAAAGGCCACGAACATCAGCGCCGCGGCCACGGCTCCCAAAATGGCGGTAACCGCCAGCTTGCGTGTGTTGACTCTTTTTGTCATAGTGAAACCATCCCTTTCAGAATTTTCTGCAAAGGGTCAAAAAATCCCCGGAACGCCAAAAGCGCCCGGGGAAAGCGGCAAGACAAAGCGCCGGGAGCCGCCAGCTCCCGCCGTCATCTTCTCTCATCCGGACTTTACCGTCGGTACTGGAATCCCACCAGTTCGGCAAAGAGCGCGCAACCCCGCGCCTTCGCTCGCAGACTTTCACTGCCGGCCAGGAATTTCACCTTGCCCCGAAGACCTTTTGCTTTTCTTCATTGTACCCCAACGCCCCGGTTTTGTCAAGCGTTTGCGTTTGCGGATAGCGGGAACCATGTCCATCCTTTTGAAACCCGAAACGGCCATCGGTTTGCACGAACCGCTTGAAGGTTCCGGGTTTTTCTCAGAAAGCGCCTGCTCCGCCGGACAGCGATGGGCCGCAATAACCCGGAGCAGCAACGACGCCCCCATGGCGGAGGCGTCGTTTTTATTGTGAGTGGAAGTTTCGTAAAAGTATGGTTAGATAAACCGTTGAAATTGAATTGAATTTCTCGTATTTTGCCTTCTTCATTAAAAAACTGCATGTCCCTTGCCAAAGCCGGATTTGTCTGGCGGGCCAGGGATGTGCAGTTTCCTTTTTAAAAAACAAGGCTGGGCGCTATTTTCCGCTTTCGATTTTTGAAGCGCCGGTCCGGTCCATAACCGAGCTTCGCTCAACAATTTCAATATCAAATATATATTTATCTTCGCAGGGCGCCCCGCAGCGCAGCCGCTCGATAATTTCTACCGCCTTCTCCCCTATGCCGCGAAAATTCTGCTTTACCGACGTGATGGGAACCGGCATAAGTTGACAAATACCGCGGTTATCCACCCCTGTGATGGAAAGGGTCTCGGGAATGGGGATATCCAGCGCCAGCGCCTCCCGCTCTATATGCGTCGCGCAGGTATCGTTTATGCAGACAATGGCGGTAGGCGGCTCGGGCAGGGACATCAACCGCCGCAAAGCCCGCCGGGTAGAGTTTTCATCCGGAGCTTCCTCGTTAGACGGAGAAGGCGCTAGGATTTCCACAAACAACTCCTCTTGGGGAATGAGCTGGTGATCAATCAAAGCCTGAATATACCCCTTAAACCGCTCCCCTTCCGTCCACTTCTGTCTGATGGAGGTTCCACAGAAAGCAATCCGGGTGTGCCCCTTGGAAATCACATAGTCTGTAACTTGGCGCATTGCTTTCTGGTTGTCGGCGGAAACACAGGGCGCGTGAATACCGACTTTGGGAAAATCCAAGAATACCAAGGGCTTGTGCTGGATCTGAATCCTGGAAAAGACGTCGATGTTTTCATACATGCCGGTAGGCCAGATAATAAACCCCTGGG
>CANONE010000003.1 GCA_947567585.1 uncultured Clostridia bacterium
GACCCTGCCCTATTCCTTTATCCGCTGGATCGACAACGAGGATATGGATGAAGCGGCCCTTCGAAAGCTGAACCTCACCTCCGACACCAAGAAGGTGCAGGATCTAAAGGGCCGGTACCTGCTGCTCTTTAGCAACCAGTGGAGCATCAACTGGGCGCTGGAGAGAAACGAGGGGCTTCTTCTCTCCGAATTCAGTGACAACTGAACGCCGGTTCTGTAAGGGACAAGGAGGCCGCTGTATACAAGCGGCCTCCTCTGCTTTGTGTGTCTCTGTTTTATCTCTATATCTGAAAGATGAAGATGATCAGCCCATACGCCACGCTGGCCGTAATGCCAAATACCAGCACAGGCCCGGCCACGGTGAAGAGCTTTGCCCCCAGGCCGGTGATGAAGCCCTCGCTTTTAAACTCCATTGCCGGCGAAACCATGGAATTGGCAAAACCGGTGATGGGCACCAGTACGCCGGCTCCGGCGTGTTTGGCGATGTTGTCGTACCAGCCCAGAGCTGTGAGCGTGGCGGAAAGAAAAATTAGGCTGATGGATACCGCCATACGGGCTTCCGGCAGGGCCAGACCTAGAGCTTGGTAGCAGTTGCAGAGCACTTGGCCTAAGGCGCACACCGCCCCGCCGCACAAAAAGGCAAGACAGCAGTCCTTTACCACAGGGGAAGGCGGGGAGGCCGCTTTTACGCTGCGGGCGTATTCTTCTGGAGTAATGCTCCTCATAATTCATCGTCCTTTCCATGAATATACGTTGATTGTAGGTTTTCCCGCAGGTATAGAAATTATTCCAGCTTTCCCAGGCAGTCCGGCTTGAGAGGGCGCTTTCTTAATAAATTCGTAAGAAAATCGTCACGGTGAACTTAATCCTCCTATATTATTCTTTTATTGTAATAAAGAAAAGCCGCCCCGGAGGAAAGGACGCTGAACTGTCATGAAGACGCTTACCTGGATTAATATTATTTTGGCGGGCCTGATGGCCGCCGCCTGCTGCTACCAGCTTTTGTACCTGCTGCTGCGGATGCGGGGGTTGGGGCGGCGCTTTGAGGCCCGGTCTCTTTGCCGGTACGCAGTGCTGATTGCCGCCAGGAATGAATCCGCGGTAATTGGCCAGCTGCTTGACAGCATCCGCGCCCAGGATTACTCCCGGGAGCTTGTGGACGTCTACGTGGTGGCGGACAACTGTACGGACAACACCGCCGCCGTGGCCGCGTCCCATGGGGCCGTGGTCTATCAGCGGCAAAATAAGCTTCAGGTAGGCAAGGGATACGCTCTCAATTTCCTTTTAGAAAAGATTGCCCAAGAACATAGCGGCGTACGGTATGACGGCTTTTTTGTATTTGACGCGGACAATCTTTTGGAGCCGGATTACATCACGGAAATGAACAAGGTGTTTTCCTCCGGCTGCCCCGTGGTGACAGGCTACCGGAACGCCAAGAACTTTGGAGATAACTGGATTACCGCTGGATATGGAGCCTTTTTTCTGCGGGAGTCGGAATTTCTCAACCGTCCCCGAGATTTCTTAGGCACCAGCTGCGCGGTTTCCGGCACGGGGTTTCTTTTCTCCGCCAGTCTTTTGGAGAAGCTGGGCGGATGGAATTACTTTGCCCTGACGGAGGACCTGGAATTTACCGTTGACTTGATCTGCCGGGGGGAAAAGGTAGCCTACTGCCACACGGCGGTACTGTATGACGAGCAGCCCACAGGGTTTCAGCAGTCGGTGCAGCAGCGGGCCCGGTGGATGAAGGGCTTTATGCAGATTATGGCCAAGCGGGGCGGAAGCCTGGTGCGGTCTATGTTCTCTACCGGCAACTTTGCTTGTTTTGACATGGTGGTTAATTCCACAGCGGGGATGCTGACCGGGATTAGCTTTGTGCTAAACGCCATTATGTTTATTGTGGGCATTACCAGCCCGCATTTGGAAACAGGGCCGGTGCTGCTCAGCGCGCTGACAGCCATAGCGGGCTCGTATGTGATGCTCTACTTTACCGGGCTTCTGCCAGTGCTGACGGAGTGGAAAAAAATCCGCTGTACGGCAGGGCGAAAGATTTTGTTTAGCTTTATGTATCCGTTTTTTATGGCTAGCTTTTTATTTTCATTGGCCTTGGCGATGGCCGGGTCGGTGGAGTGGAAGCCTATACAGCATACGGTGGCAGTGTCCATCGGTGAAATGGATACTCGGCGCTAAAAAAGCGCGGAGCGCAGTCGCGGTCAAGGGGCGCTGGGCCCCTTGTAGGGCTGCGGGGGCAAAGCCCCCGCAGCCTTTCCCTTAAGCGGCGCGGTACAAAAATAAACCCCACAAGCTAAAACACACCCATCACTCCAAATCAACCCTCTTCCCGCGCCGCGCCCTAAAGCAGCGTCTTGCGAAGCAACAGCGGCCCTCCTTATGTGGCTGACTTAAGAGGCATTTCGCCTACAGTTAGCCACATAAGGAGGGCCGCTGTTTTTAAAGCATTGCTTCCGCAACGCTTTGAAAAGACGCTGTTTAGTAGCGGCGCAAGTTTTTGGGGAACGAGGGTGGGCTTTTTTGGGGAGATTGGCGGGTCTTTTCTTTTTTGATTGCGCCGGTTAAGGGGAAAGGCCGCAGGGGCTTTGCCCCCGCACCCCCACAAGGGGCCCAGCGCCCCTTGACCGCGACTGCGCTTCGCGATATTTATTCCTTTGGGCCTTCCCAGAGATGCGTTTTTAAGTCTACCCGGCCGTCCGGCAAAAAGGAGATCCCTTCTGCCTCCAGCATCTGCCGCTGTATCTCCTTACCTCCAAACGCCTGCTCACAGCACAGCGTTCCATCCTTATAAATCACCCGGTGGCAGGGTACTCCTTCCGGCGCGTGCAGCATGGCCGCCCCCACGATCCGCGAAGCTCTGGGGCTCCCGCAAAACGCCGCCAACTGCCCATAGGTGGACACCCTTCCCTCTGGAATCTGCCGCGCCAACCGGTAGACTTCTTGATATAAGCTCATACCGCCCTCCTGTTATTCATCGCTGACGGAAAGCTTTGGCGGTCCTTGGTTTTCCAGGCGTTTAAAGAGCCGTACCAAAATCACCACCGCTACTGTGGAGAGAATCAGTTCCGCCGCCAGTTGGGCATAGGCTATGCCGTACAGTGGGAACAGCCAGTCCAAAAGCAGCAGCGCCGGAATTTCCAGCACAATCTTCCGCAGCACCGCGAACAGCAGAGACTTACTCCCCATTCCGCAGGCTTGGAAGATACCCACCGCGATAAAGTCCATGCACAAAAACGGCTGAGACAGGCACAGCGCCCGCAAAAACGCTTCGCCATAGCCGATAACCGCCTGGTTTTGTATAAACAGGTATGTAAGCTCTCTGGCCCCGGCGAACAGCCCCACCGTGGTAACGGCCATAAAGACCACGGCCGCCTTTACCGTAAATACCACGGAGCCCTTCATGCGCTTCACATTGCCGCTGGCGTAGTTATAGCTCACCAGAGGCATGACTCCCTGCGAGAGCCCCATGAAAATCTGCATAGGCACCATGCAGATGGTGGTGGCAATGCCCATGGCGGCCACGGCGTCAGAGCCGTAAGCGGAAGTGAAATTGTTCATTACCGTTTTGCTGGTAACGTTCAGCAGGTTCTGGATGGAGGCGGGAATCCCCACCCCGCAGACCCCCAGCACAATGGCCCGGCGAAAGCCGAACATAGAGGGCTTCACGCATACAAAGGTCTTTCCCCGGCGCACAAAGAGCAGCACAAAGAAATAGCCGCAGGCCACGCAATTGGAGAGGAAGGTGGCAAGGCCGGCTCCCGCCGCGCCTAGGTTCAGGCCCCAGGGCAGAATAAAGACGGGGTCCAGCAGAATGTTGAGAAAACAGCCGCTCATGGTGCCAATACTGGCGTGCAGCGCCGAGCCCTCCGAGCGTACCAGATAGGCCATTACCACGTTAAGGATGGCCGGGGCCGCGCCAAAGGTCACTGTCCAGAGCATATAGTCGCTGGTGGCGGACACCGTGGCCGCGTCGGTTCCCAGCACAGTCAGCAGCGGGCCCCGAAAGCCGGTATATAGGGCGGAAAACAGCAGCCCGCATAGCAAGGACCCATAAAACCCAAAGGCCGAGCTCCGATATACGGTATCATAATCCTTTACCCCCAGCGCCCGGCTCATCATGCTGGAAGAACCCACGCCAAAGAGATTGTTCACCGCGTTAAAGGCCAGCAGCACCGGGCCGGAAAGGGTTAGGGCCGCGTTTTGAATGGGGTCCCCCAGCATCCCCACAAAGTAGGTGTCCGCCAGGTGGTAGATAACCATTACCAGGGAACTGAGGATGGTGGGGATGCCCAAGGTCATCACTGCTTTGGGGATGGGTGTGGTTTCGAATAGTTCGGTTTTTTCGTTTTGTACTGCCATGGTGACTCCTTTCTGGGGGTGGGCTTGGCGTTTAGCGGGAAGCGGGCTATGGGGCAAAGCCTTACGGCCTTAATGCCGCTTCATGGAAAGCGCGATGCGTTTTTTCTTTTCGTCTACTTCCAAAACAGTGACGTCTACGATGTCGCCGACTTTTACCACCTCGTTGGGGTTGCGCACAAAGCGGTCCGCCAGCTGGGAGATATGGACCAGGCCGTCCTGATGTACGCCGATGTCCACAAAGGCTCCGAAATCGACCACGTTGCGGACAGTGCCTGTCAGCTTCATGCCGGGAGTAAGGTCCGACATGTCCATCACATCCCTGCGAAGCACCGGCGGGGGCAGCTGGTCCCGGGGGTCCCGGCCGGGCTTTTGCAGCTCGGCGGCAATGTCCCGCAGGGTGGGCAGGCCCACGCCGCAGGCTTCCGCCGCTTTTTCTTGGCCGAACTCCTTTAGCCGTCCGTCCAGCTCGCTGAGCTTTCCTACATCATGAAGGGTATAGCCGCATATATCCAAAAGCTTTTCCG
Source organism: uncultured Clostridia bacterium (assembly GCA_947567585.1). Classification (GTDB taxonomy): domain Bacteria; phylum Bacillota; class Clostridia; order Oscillospirales; family Acutalibacteraceae; genus Acutalibacter. The sequence goes on from CANONE010000003.1 coordinate 4,893, forward strand.
CCGCTTCATAGGATTCCGGATGCACCGCCGTGTGGTCCAGTACCCGTTCGCTTTCCGGCACCCGCAGGAATCCCGCGCACTGCTGGAACGCCTTGGGCCCCAGCTTCGGCACCTTCAAAAGCTCCCGGCGGGTCTTGAAGCCCCCGTTCTCCTCCCGGTAAGCCGCCACGTTTTTGGCCACAGCCTGGCTTACTCCCGCTACCCGGCTCAGCAGGGAGGGTGAAGCCGTGTTTAAGTCCACGCCCACAGCGTTTACGCAATCCTCTACCACGCCGTCCAGAGCCTCTGAAAGCCGGGCCTGGGGCATATCGTGCTGGTATTGTCCCACGCCAATGGCCTTGGGGTCAATTTTCACCAGCTCCGCCAGCGGGTCCTGCAAACGCCGGGCAATGGACACTGCCGAGCGCAGGCTCACGTCAAAGTCCGGAAATTCCTCCGCCCCCAGCTTTGACGCCGAATATACGGAGGCTCCCGCCTCGCTGACCACCATGTAGGCCACATCGCCCCCGTATTCCTTGATAAACTCGCTGACAAATATCTCTGACTCCCGCCCGGCCGTGCCGTTGCCAATGGCAATGCAGGAGACCCCGTGCCGGTCGCACAGCCGCCGCAGCGCCGCCTTCCCCTCCTCCACCTTGTTGTGGGGCTTGGTGGGGTAGATGACGGCGGTTTCCAGCACCTTGCCGGTACCGTCTACCACGGCCAGCTTGCAGCCGGTGCGGTAAGCGGGGTCAAAGCCCAAGGTTACCTTGCCCTTTACCGGGGGCTGCATCAGCAGGGGTCGAAGGTTTAGCGCAAAGGTATGGATGGCCTGCTCATCCGCCTGCTCGGTCAGGGTCTTCCGGATTTCCCGCTCCAAAGAGGGAAAGATCAGCCGGTCCCAAGCGTCTTCGGCCACCTCCTCCAAAATGCCCATAAAGGGGTGCCGGGGGTCCGTCTTCTCCAAAATTACCCCCGCCGGGCCGAACTCCCCGGGCAGCACGGAAACCTTCAGCGCGCCTTCCCGTTCCCCCCGGTCCATGGCCAAAATCTGGTGGCTTTGCAGCTTTTTCAGGGGCTCCTGAAATTCATAATAGAGCCGGTAAACCGTGTCCTCCTCCGTGTTCGCGGCCGACCGCAGGGCGCCTTCCCGCTGAATGCGCTCCCGCAGCAGCTTTCTGGTCCCGGCGTCGTCGGAAAAATCTTCGGCAAGAATGTCCCGGGCACCCTGCAAGGCGGCGTCCGCATCCTCTATTCCCTTTTCGGGGTCCACCAGCTTTTCGGCCGCAGACTGCAAATCCAAAATCCCCAGCCGCTTCCCTTCTGGGGATTTTCCTGTGAAGATCATCTGGGCCAGGGGCTCCAGCCCCCGCTCCCGGGCCACGCTGGCCCGGGTCTTCCGTTTGGGGCGGTAGGGGCGGTAGAGGTCCTCCACCTCGGTAAGCGCGGCGGCCTTGTCAATGGCCTGGGAAAGCTCCGGCGTCAGCTTGTCCTGCTGGGCAATGGCGGCTTTCACCTCGGCCTTGCGCTGCTCCAAGCCCCGCAGGTATTGCAGCCGGTCCGCCAGAGCGCGGATAGCCTGGTCGTCCATGGCCCCGTGCTGCTCCTTGCGGTAGCGGGCGATAAAGGGAACCGTGTTGCCCTGGTCCAAGAGATCGGCTACGGCCTGGGCGTGTTCCGGCCGGACGTGGAGCTCTTTGGAAAGAGTTTCGATAATGTGGTCCATATGTACTCCTTTAAAATGGATATTTTTTTACACGATAACACAAAAATTACCTGGAGGGAAGTTGTATCTTTCCGGAAAAAAGAGAAGCGCTTCGTATTTTGGAGATTCTCCGGATGTGCGCTTTGCATACATTATACTGCAAAATTCTGAAAGTTTCAAGCAAAACAAAAAATTGGGCTGCTCTAAAAACCAAAAAGCGGAGCCCCAAAGCTCCGCTTTCATGGTTCCCTTCATAAAGAGGCTTAGCCCTCCTGGGGCGCGCCCACAGGGCAGACGCCGGCGCAAGCGCCGCAGTCCAGGCACTTTTCGGGATCGATCACGTACTTGCCGTCTCCCTCGGAGATGGCGTCGGCGGGACACTCCCCGGCGCAAGCGCCGCAGGCAATGCATTCGTCATTAATGGTATAAGGCATAGGGAACACCTCCATGTATTTTCGGCGGGGCCCCAAAGAGCCGCGCTTGTACCTCTATTCTAACACATTTTCGTGAAATTGCAACTGTTTTCCGCATCGCATTACCGGATTTTTTCACGAGGCTGGCTGTTGGGGGCTTTCGGGCTGATACCTTGGGGAAGCTGTCCCCAAGCCCCTGCAGACTTTTTGAAAAAAGTTCTGATAAAAACTTTTATTCCGGGTTTTGTCGATTCCGTGCTGTCAGCCCTCAGCGCGGAGCAGAGGGCTCTGTGGGGGATATGGGCTATTCTAGGCCGGGGCCTTGGGGCTCCCAGTAGTCGTCGTCCCATTGCGCGTCTTTGGGCAGGACGATGTCCAAAGTGCGGGTGATCTTCGCGCCCCACTCCGTTTCCGCCTGGAAGGTAAAGAAATAGGTTTCGTCGGTCTGGGTAGCGGGATGGAAGATCCATTGATTGAAATAGTATGTTTCTCCATCGTCCATAACGCTGCGCTCCTGCTGGACATAAGCGCCAGACGGATTCGCTGGATCAATCGCAATTTCATTTCCCCTGCTGTCTGCGGCTTTCAGCAGCTTCATGGTGAAGTACTCACGGTTCATTTGCCAGTTCTGGCTGAAAACCGTGCTGAGAGGGGCGGGATAAAGGTTAAAGTCGCCGTCCCGGTTTCCGTTATCGCCGAATCGGGGTTCGGCGTACATACTGATTGAGTTTAATGGCCCGGCAACACCGCCCCGCTCGCCTACCAGCATGCCCACATTCCGGAAGCCGTTAAACCGCTCTTCCATCTGGGCGTTGGTATATTTAGACTTATAGTTGAACCCATCCGGATCCGGGTCCTGGCAGAAAAGCATATATTGAATCTCCCCGCCATTGTTGTTGGCAATGTTGTCCTCCACCTGGGCGTCGAAAAGATAATATTTGCCGTCAATTTTCATGTTGTTCCAGGCATGCCCCTGCCCGCCGATGGTGCCGCCGTTCACGTAGGTTTCCAGGCCGATGCGCCGGGTCATCACCATGAAAGCAGCGGCGTAGTCGTCGCAAACGCCAATGCCGCTGCTTAGCACATCATTGGCGCTATATGCCTGAAAGCCGTCCCAAGAGCTTAAAACGAAATCATCCGGCATCGTTATATCTTCCGGGTTTTCACTTTTACCGTACACCGTGTGTTCAATCAGGTAATCATAGCAGGCTTTCACCTTGTCATAGGTGGTCATGCTGCTTTTGAAGATCCGGCTGAATATTTTGTCCACCGTCTCGTCAGCCGAAGTGCCTGTTTTGGTGGGGATCAACCGGGCATTGTTCAAAAGGTCCTTGATCCGGTCCCCGGAGTGCGTTTGCTTGGGATGGATAATCTCCGGCAGCTCTGCCACCACCTGGGGCTCCATGGTGATTTCATTGCTGGTAAAGTAGTCCCGGATATTGTAAAAAATCTGCGCCACCTCCGCCCGGGTGGTGGTCTTTGTGGGCAGAATCTTGCTCCCGCTGCCCTGGAGAATACGGTGGGTAGCCGCCCACAGCATGGCGGTTTTGGCATAGCCGGCCACCGCGTTCCGGTCCGTGAAGCGGTCCAGGGCCCGGGGGTTATAGGTTACGTCGTTTTCCGTGGCAATGGCATAGCGGTATAGCTGCACGGCGATATCCTGCCGGGTAATCTTCTGCCCCGGGCTGAACCGGTACGCCTCTGTGCCGCCGGCAATGCCATACATAGCCGCCCACTGGGCATACGGGGTAAAGTAGCTGGAGCGGGGCGCGTCCTCATAAAGAAGCTGGGTATAGTCCGCCGTGTTCACCCCTGCCATGCGGCCCAGAACCGTTACGAACATGCCCCGGTCCATGGTGCGGCCAGGGGAGAAAGCCGTGTCGGAGGTGCCCTGGAAGAGCCCTCTTTGGGTTACATATTCTACAGCGTCCCAGCACCAGTCCCGGGGCGCCACATCCTCATACTTAGAGGCGTTGGCGCTGGCCGGGATAACCGCTGTCAGGGCCAGCAGCAGCGCGAACGCAAGGGCCGCTATTTTCCGCATCCTGTTCCGACTCATTTTTGTCCATCTCCTCTTGTATTGTCTAACCTTCTCAAGCGTTATTATACGTCCATTGAATCGGGCCAAAAACGCTCTCATTCCAAGTCTTTCAGCTGTTCCAGCTCTTGCTTCTCGATTTTCACGCGGCCGTCCTTCAGGAGCTTCACCTGGTCCACAGCGTAAACCTTTGGGGCGCCTTCCGGGTCCTTGTCTAAGCGGACGGTAAGCTTGCGGGTCAGCAGGTTTTGGTCAATGACCACGCCCTTGCCCTCCGGCGTGGAGACAATGGCGTTTACCTTCGGCGTTGTGCGCAAAAGGTCCTGATAGGCTTCCTGCTCATATTTGAGGCAGCACATCAGCCGCCCGCAGGCTCCGGAGATTTTCACAGGGTTCAGCGAGAGCCCCTGTTCCTTGGCCATTTTTATGGAAACCGGCTGAAAGCCCGCCAAGAAAGAGCCGCAGCAGAAGGGCCGGCCGCAAATGCCCATGCCCCCCAGCATTTTCGCCTCGTCCCGCACGCCGATTTGGCGGAGCTCGATGCGCGTACGGAAGATACCGGCCAGGTCCTTTACCAGCTCGCGGAAATCCACCCGGCCGTCAGCGGTGAAATAGAACAGGATTTTGCTGTTGTCAAAGGTATATTCCACCTCCACCAGCTTCATCTCCAGGCCCCGGGCGGCAATGCGTTTTTCGCAAACCGCGAAAGCGGATTTTTCCTTGCGGTGGTTTTCCTCCACCTGCCTTAGATCTTGGGGTGTGGCCCGACGGACCAGTTTCCGCAAGGGCTGTACAATGGCCGTGTCCCGCACCTCTCGGTTCTCCATGGCCACTTCCCCGCATTCGATGCCCCGGGCCGTCTCTACAATAGCCATTTCTCCCCGGTGCATCTTCTCCTGGCCGGGATCAAAATAGTAAACCTTTCCTGTGCTTTTAAAGCGCACGCCGATTACTTCTGCCATTCTTTTTCTCCTAAATTTTGTGGGGATTCTGGAAGGCCGCGAGGCTCTGCCCCGCGCTCCGCAAACTTTTTGTAAAAAGTTTGATCAAAAACTTTTATGCCCGCGTTTTTCTGAGTTTGAAACGTGAGCCGCCGCCCCGGGGCCGGAGGTTTCAGCGGTCACCCTCCTTTAGGAATTTTGGGGTTGCTGGGCGGCCTTGGGCTTTAAGGCTTGGTTAGGTCCGCGCAAAGGCTGGCGGCTAAAAGAGTCGTGTTGGCGTTGCGGTCCAGCTTTTGCAGATATTCCTGCGTCAGGTCTGGCAGCCGGGACAGGCGGCGCATAGGCAAAGCGCAAAGCTTATCAGCCGCTGACGGCGCGCCTCCCACCAGTTCGCCGCAGCCGCAGCGCAGTACGCAGGCGTCGCGAAAAATGCTGGTCAGCCGGCTTAATACCTCCCGAAACAGGGCCCGGTCCTTTTGCAGAGGAAAAGTAGCCGCCAGCAGGCGGTGGGCGCCGGTGGGTAGCAGCATGGTTTGGGCAATCTGCACGGCCAGGGCCTGGGCTTGGCTGGCTCCGCCCCCCTCCAGCTCCTCTTGCATCCGCCCCAGGTTTCCGCCGCACAAGGCTGCCAGTTCACGGGCCCTCGCCGGGTCCGCCTGCCGGTTTTCCGCCAGCCAAAGGGCCGCCGCCTCTTCCTCGGGCGGGCGCAGGGTGAAAATCTGCGCTCGGGAGCGGATGGTGGGCAGCATAGCCTCGGCGGAGGGACTAATCATTAGAAAAACCGCGCCCTTGGGCGGCTCCTCAATGAGCTTTAACAGCTTGTTTTGGGGGGCGTCCATGGTTTTGCCGCCAAAATCAATGATATACACATTGTAGTCCGCTTCCTCGGGCATGCGGTATGCGTCCTCCAGCAGAGCCCGCACCGCCTCCACGCTCACCGCCTTGGTAGAACCGCTTCCCTGGATCACCCGGACATCCGGATGAGAACCCGCCGCCGTCCGAATGCAGCTGGGGCAGCTCCCACAAGGCGCCCGCTCCCGGACGCGACAAACCAGGGCCTTCGCTACCAGTTCCGCCAAGGTCCTTTTGCCGCAGCCCGCTTCCCCTTGAAAAATCACCGCATGGGGGAAGCGCCCCGCCGAAAAAGCGGAGCGCAGAGCTTCTTTTACGCGTTCATTTCCCAAAAAGCCAGGAAACTCCATTACACCTTTTCAAAGCGGTCCACATTCAAAACAAAGATGGTGGACCCGCCCACAGTAACTTCCACAGGGAACGAGGAGTACATTCCCACCTCCATATTGGAGGAATGGGGGACGATCTGGGTACGGCGGCTGCTGTATTTGGCAATAATGCCGATTACTTCATCCACCTTGCCGTCCTCCACACCGGAGATAAAGGTGGTGTTGCCAGCCATCAAAAAGCCGCCGGTAGTGGCCAGCTTGGTGACGGAGAAGCCCTCCCGGGTCAACGCGGAGGACACGGCCCCGCTGTCGTCGTTGCTGACAATGGCAAGAATCAATTTCATAGCGATTTCTCCTTTCGGCGCGGAAGCGGTACAGGCCCGGCAGCTTCTTTCGGACGGGCCGCCATAAGCCAAGATACGGGAAGAGCGGGAAAGCCCCGCTGGCCCGCGCTACGGTTATAATTTATTATAGCACAAAATGAAAGAAAATGCCAGTAGCCTTTAAGAAATATAATTTGGTGTTTCTACTATAAAACTCTGCCGATACTCAGCTTTTATTGGCGAAATATGTTAATCCAGAAAGAAAAACACATATCGAAAGAATCCACCCCATCCCGAAACGGCCAGAAAAACGGCGTCTCCTAGTCTGACGTTTCCCGGCGCTTATGGAGCCTTACGTATACCGACGTTTTCAGCAGCCGGTAGGCCACGGCCGTTACCGGCGTCCCAATCCAGATTCCGGTGATTCCCAGCACGCCGCCCCAGAACAGTACCGCGAACAGAGTCCACACCGGCGGCAGCCCAATGGAGGAGCCTACTACCCGGGGGTAAATCAGGTTCCCTTCCAGCTGCTGGAGGACAATCAGAAAGACCAGAAAGATAAGCGCGTCAATGGGATGCACCAGCAAAAGGATAAACGCCCCCACCGCCGCGCCGATATAAGCGCCCAATATGGGGATCAAAGCGCCCAAGGCCACCACAGAGGAGATCAGCAGCGCGTAGTCCAGACCCAAAACGCACATGCCGGCATAGCACAGCACGCCTAGAATGACGCACTCTGTCAGCTGTCCTTGGATAAAGGAAAAAAACACCCGGTTGCTCAGCCGCCCGATTCTTGCCAGGGATTTTGCGGCCCGCTGGGGCAAATAGGCCCGCATGGTGTCCTTTACCCCGGTAATCAGCCGCTCTTTGCCAAAAAGCATATATAGGGAAAAGATAAAGCCCATGATGCCGGAAAATATCCCGGAAGCCAGGTTTACGGTTACGTTAAACAGGGAGGTGAGAAAGTCGCTGGTGAACTTCGTCAGGTCTGTCAGCAGGGAGGTCCAGTTAAAGCCGGAGAGAAAATTCTCTATAAAAGTGAGGTCGTATTCCCTGGCAAAGTCATTGATCCACGCCAGGGCCTGGTTCACTATGGCCGGGGCGTTCTGCTGAATATAGACGGCCAGCCCGCTGACGGACTCTACCAAACCAGGAATAATGAAGAAGCAGATGAAGGCCCCTACCAAAAGAACCACTAGGTAAGCCAGCGCCACCGCCAGCGGCCGCTTGGCTTTTTGCCAGGCGGGCGACTGGCACTTAGAGAAAGGCTTAAAGGCGATGTCTTCAAAAAAGTGGACAAAAACATTGAGGACATAGGCTACCGCCACGCCCCCTACCACAGGGGACAGCGTGCTGCCCAGCGTACACACGGCCCCCCACACCTGGTCAAACCGCAGCACAGCCAGCACCATCAGGGCCGCAAAGGCAATCAGCCCGCAGCCTTGCAGCAGAAGCCGCTTGTTGTCACTGTCTTTCCAGCTCATCTTCTATCCCGCTTTCTTTATAAATGTCAGGTTTTTGTCTGAAACACAGCGCGGCATTTCTGGCAGGTTACTTCAATTTTCCCCCGGCCCCGGGGAGCCCGCAGCTGCTGGCCGCAGCCGGGACACTTGAAATATTTATAGTCCTTGCGCTGGGCAAGCTTTTGCTTTTGCAGGCGAAACCACCCAGCCGCCGGATTATAGACCCGCAGAAACGCCTGATACTCCCGCTGCCGCGCAGGGAGATTCCGGGAAAAAGTGCGGAACAGGGCGAAGATGTACATACCGTCCGCCACAAAGCTCAGGGGCCAAAAGAACAGACCTCCTATCAGCATCAGCACCACGCCGGAAATCAGCAGCGCGATATTCAGCTTATCCGTGCCATAGCGCCCGTAAAGAAACCGCTGCAGCCTTTGATACCACATAAATAAGAACTCCCTTCTACTTTGGATGGATGGCGTAACGCCTGCCAGGCCGCCTAGGCCCTGGCAAAAGTGATTATACCGCTTTTAAGTATACCCCCTGCTGCCGCTTTTTGCAACGGGGCAAAGGGGGTTTCATGATAATTTTACAAATTGGGACGGCCCTCATCTCCCTTTTCAAAGCTCTCCGCCCGGTAGCGAAAGGTGGAAAGGGGCATGCCGCATTCCCGGGCGGCGGCGGTGCCGGTGATAAGCCCGTCCTTCCAGCGGCGGTAGGCGGCGGAGTAGTTTTCTGGAAGAGGCCGGGGCGGCCGGCCAAAGCGCACGCCTCTTGCTTTGGCCGCGGCAATGCCCTGAGCCTGCCGCTTGCGGATGTTCTCCCGTTCGTTTTGGGCCACGAAGGAGAGGATCTGCAAGACCAGGTCCGCGATAAAGGCGCCCATCAGGTCTTTGCCGCGGCGGGTATCCAGCAGGGGCATATCCAGGACGCAGACGTCCACTTCCTTATCCTTGGTCAGGACCCGCCATTGGTTCTGAATCTCGTGATAATTCCTTCCCAGCCGGTCAATGCTGAGTATGTACAGTAGGTCCCCGGGCCGCAATCTGTTCACCATTTTTTGGTACTGGGGCCGCTTAAAGTCCTTGCCGGACTGCTGATCCGCAAAAATGTTTTCTTTGGGAACGGCTCTTTCCCTCATGGCGCGGTACTGCCGGTCCTCATTTTGGTCGGCGCTGGATACCCGGATGTATCCATAGATTTTCGATGGCATAAGCTCCCTCCTTTAATAGCGCCCGAGCCCCTCCAAAAGGAAGGGCGGCGTACCCATAAGATACGCCGCCCTCTGTCGATTTTGCTGTTTTATTGTCCGCGCTCCATCTACAGGAAGTACCGGGGGTTGACCCGCTCGCCGTTCTGCCATACCTCAAAATGCAGGTGGGGGCCGGTAGAATCCCCGGTGGTGCCCTCGTAGCCGATGATATCGCCCTGGTTGACGTACTGGCCGTCGGACACCGCCACGGCGCTCATATGGGCGTACAGGGTGCAGTATGTGTCATTGTGGTAAAGGTAGACGTGATAGCCCCAGCCCATACCCCATTCGTCCTGGGTCCAAGCCCGAAGCACCCTGCCGGATTCCGCCGCTACAATGGCCGTGCCGGAGGGTCCGGCAATATCCATGCCCCCATGGCCCCGGGCTCCGCCGAACTCATCCGAGATATACGTGACTCCCGGCAGCGGCCAGCAGGGGTGGAAGCCCTCCACGCCGCCGCTGCTCCCTGGGGCCCAAGTAACGTCCCCCTGCCCCCCCGGGGCGGTGGCGCTGCCGTTTCCAGCCGCCTCCGCGGCCTTACGGCGTTCTTCTTCCTTGCGGCGCTCCTCTTCCTCCCGCTTCTTCTCCTCTTCAATCAGCCGTTTCAGCTCTTCCGCCAACTCCTGCTTATTGGCGGCGTTTTGCTCCAGGGCGCTGTTGGTCTCCCCCTGGGCTTCCCGCAAAAGAGCGATGGCGTCGGCATTTTCCTGGTAAAGGGTGTCCACTTCCTTCTGTTTTGCCTCCAGACTCTTCTTCAGCTGGGCCACGGTAGCCTTCTGTTTTTCCCGCTCTTCCCGCTGTTCCCGGGTATCGTCCACATAGGCTTGGATTTTATCCAGCAGCTCCTGGTCGTGGCGGCTCATGTTGGCCAGCATTTCGGACCGCATGGAGAAGTCGTTAAAGCTGCTGGAATTCAGCAGAATCTCCAAGGTGCTGACAGACCCCGCCCGGTAAATGGCGGCCACCCGCTGCTTGAACTGGTCGATGGTATCCGCCGCTTCCTCCGCCGAAGCCTCCAGCTGCATGTCCAGCTTTTGGATGTTGGCGTTAAGCTCGTCAATGTCCCGGCGGGCGGCGTTGATCTGGTCAAACAGCACGTCAATCTGCTCCTGGAGGGTCTCCGCATAGGCCAGCTTTTGGCTCTCGTCTTCCCGCAGGCTGTCCAGCTTGGCCTGGAGCTCCTGAGCCTCCGCCTCCAGCTGCCGCTGCTCGGCCTCCACCTCGTCTGTGGTGCGGGCCGCGACGGACAGGGGGGTCAGCGCCGCTATGCATAGCGCCATGAAACCGGCGGCTGCCCTTTTGCCGAACCTGATCCGGCGTGTCCTTCTCATACAAAATACATCCTTTCCTTGAGGCCGGAGAATATCCCCGGGCCCAACATTTTTCGCAAAGGGGCTCGTCCAATACCCATCTATTATAGCGCAAAAAGGGAAAGTCTTTTTTCTATAGGAGAATTAAAAATGTAAATTTACTTTGAAGCCAGCTGCGGTATAAGAGCCGCACCCCCATACTCTGGCTTGTGGATGCGGCTATCTGCGGGAGCGGCTGCTTTGGTAGTGCCGGCGGTACGGCGGCGGGGTGTACACGCCGGAGTGAACCACTTTTTCCGGCGGCTGCAGGGGTTCCCGTACCAGAAGGGTTTGGGGCCTGCGGGGGCCCCCCGCGCCCATGGCTACGGCTACCCCCAGAAAGCCCGCAGCCACCAGACCCCACCCGGCGATGCCCACGGCCCGCTGTCCCAGGTAGAGGGCCTGAGATCCCAGTTCCCCCGCCCAGTGGACCGCCGCCACAAGCAGCGCCGCAAAGGCTCCGGCAATCCCGGCTGCGAAGGCTTTTCTAATTCCATTGTTCATCTTTTTTGGCTCCTTCTTTCATTTTTGGCGTTCTGGGGGATTTTGTTTGGGGGCTATGCTGAGGGGGTGGGTGGGAGGGTACAGGCAGCTTACGGGCGGGGCCCTTTTTCTAAGAAAAAGTAGCCCTCTTGGAGTACGGAACGTACTCCAATTCACCTGACAAAAAGCTGCGGGACGCTTTAAGGCCGTAGGGGCTTTGCCCCTACAACCCTACCACTTTTGAAAAAGTGGACAAAACTTTTCATCCGAATTTATCTTGATTCTGTACCGCTGGCTGGGTGGGCGCAGCCGTTCGCTTAGTGCGAAACCAGCCTATACCAACCGCCAGCTAACGGGTAGCCCCGACAGCCGCTAACGGACCGCGTCCACAAAGCCGGTAAGTTCCCCACCAAGGTAGCGCGACGCTTTGCGCGCCCCCGCGACATTGGATGCAACGTTACGTTGCCCGGAAGACAGGCGAAGTCGCGGAGGAATTGGAGGGCTTCGTCTAAGGAGGTGACGTCCCAGGTTTTTTCTTGGCCAAAGGCTTTTACTGTAAGCTGGGCCTGACCGGCGCCGCGTTGGATTTGGGCGATGGGGGTGCTGTCGCCAAAACTCATTTTCCGGCCCTGATAGTCCACGGCCAAAAGGCCAAAGGCGGTGAGAAATACAAATAGCCCGATTCCTAGCCCTAGCCCAAAAGCCCGCCACTCTCTTTTCATTATGCGCCACTCCCATCAATCATATGGGAGTAGCTTCTCCAAAAACGAACTTCTTATTCTAAAGATTTCAAGGTTTCCGCAATAATTTCGCCTAAAAGCGACCCGGTGTAACGGGCCTCGGAGACAGTGTTCACCTCGGTCCCCACTTCAATGAGCATGGAACCTGTGGTGGCGTTCATATTATATTTGCTGTTGGAAAAATTCATGGGCCGCATCAGCCCTGGATAAAGCTCCTGGGCCTTTTTTTGTGTTCGGAGGATCAGCCGGAGGTTTTGCCGCCAATCTGGAAAATCGCCCCAGCTGCCGTCCGCGTCGCAGCCGGCCAGCAGCATGGCCTGGGCCGCCTTTCTGCCGCCGATTTCCGCTGTGGGCTTATATTTAATACCCTCTTCGGTAGTCATGGAGTCCCGGTGTACGTCAATCGTTACCTGAATGCCTGGGTGCTCGTTTAGATTTTTCTGAATCACTTCCCAGGACCGGGAATAGGAACCGTTGAAGGCGGTGTCGTTTACCGTTTTGTCGTGAACTACGCCAATTCCCTGGGATTCCAGGGCCTTTGCCAAAGCCTCTCCTGCCGCCACCACGCTTTGATCCTGGTTTTGGGTGCGGGTTTCCATATCCGTGTAATAAAAGCCAGGGGCGCTTTGCGAATAGGATTCGGAGGTGTGGGTGTGATAGATGAGAACCTCCACGCTGCCATCCGCCTTTATGTGCAGGTCCGTGGGCTCCAAAAGCTCCGCCTCCAGGTCTGTGCCGGATTCGGTGGAGTCCCGCACGAAAAAGGTGTCCACCTGCGCGCCGCCGTCAATCAGGATTTCCTCCACCGTGCCGGTAGTCCGGTTCGGGTCGGGCGTGGCGCTGATTCCCGGCAGCAAATCGCTGTGAAAGGGGACCACTCCATCGTCCGGAAGCCCCAGTTCCTGGCCGCCTTGGGCCAGCTGCCCGTCCTGCAGCCCGTTTTCCGTCCACACAGGCGCGCTCTGGGGGCTGGGAGAAGGTGTGCCGCCGGGGTTCCCCTCTTCCTCCGCTTTGGGGGCGAAAGATAAGAACTTCCCGCTGATTCCTGGCGGGCCCGCCTCTCGAAGGCCCTGCTCCTGGGCCCAGTTTTCAAAGCTGTCCGCTACACACCAGATACAGATGCCAACGCATGCCAGCATAATGAGGTTTTTTACAAAACGGTAGAGCTTGTTCAATTGCATCAATCCTTTCCAAGGGGCGTTTGGGGGCTGTGTTGCGGGGGAGATGAGATGGCGCCATTGGCTTACGGGCAGGGACCGTTCTGACCCAACCGAACCGGCAGGCGAGACCCCCGCGGCATTGGGTGCGGCGTCACGCTGCCAATGTTTACAATTTGGCTATTGCTTTGAGGGGGATTTTTTAGTATAATAAAGTCTAACTTTATTTTTTGATTCTTTGGATATTATATTTTTGAAAGGAGAATTCGGAAGATGTCTATTTATTCTGAGATTCGGCCGGAAATCCGGGAGCTGGCCCAGCGGTGCGTGGAGACCAGCCGGATTGATCCGGAATTGTATACCACATATGACGTGAAGCGCGGTCTTCGGGATCTGAACGGCAAGGGCGTGTTGACGGGCCTTACCAATATCTCTGAAATTGTTTCCAGCAAAACGGTAGACGGGAAAAGCGTCCCCTGCGAGGGTAAGCTTTACTATAGGGGCTACGATGTGGAGGAATTGGTCCGCCGCCAGCCCAAGGACGACAATTTTGGCTTTGAGCGTACCGCCTACTTATTGCTGCTGGGAGAACTGCCGGAAGAAGAACAGCTCAAGGAATTTTGCGGGCTGCTCTCCTTTTACCGGACGCTGCCTACCAGCTTTGTCCGGGACATCATTATGAAGGCCCCCAGCGGCGATATGATGAATACCCTGGCCCGCAGCGTGCTTACTCTCTATTCCTATGATGAAGACGCCGAGGATATTTCTGTTCCCAATGTGTTGCGGCAATGTATGCAGCTCATCGCCCTGTTCCCCCTGTTGTCCGTGTACGGCTACCAGGCTTACCGGCACTATCACGATGGCCAGAGCCTGTTTATCCACCAGCCGGACCCAACGCTTTCCACTGCGGAAAATATTCTGCGCATCCTCCGCCCGGACTGCCAGTATACCCAGCTGGAGGCCAAGGTGCTGGATATCGCCCTCATCCTCCACGCGGACCACGGCGGCGGCAATAACTCTACCTTTACCACCCATGTGGTCACCTCCTCCGGCACAGACACCTATTCGGCCATCGCGGCGGCTTTGGGATCCTTAAAGGGCCCCAAGCACGGCGGCGCCAACATTAAGGTGGTGCGGATGTTTGAGGATATCAAGTCTCATATTAAGGATTGGGAGGACGACGAGGAAATCAGCGCTTATCTTTATAAGCTTCTGCACAAGGAGGCTTTTGACCGCTCCGGCCTGATCTACGGCATGGGCCACGCGGTGTACTCTATCTCCGACCCCCGGGCCAAGACCATGGCCCGGTTTGTGGAGGGACTCTCTAAAGAAAAAGGCCGTACAGCCGAGCACCAGCTTTACCAGCGGGTTGAGCGTCTGGCTGTGGAAGCTATTACCAAGGACCGGAAAATCTACAAGGGCGTTTCCGCCAATGTAGACTTTTACAGCGGCTTCATTTACAGTATGCTGGACCTGCCTATGGAGCTATACACCCCCATTTTCGCCATTTCCCGAATCGCGGGCTGGAGCGCCCACCGGATTGAGGAGCTGGTAGGCGGCGGCAAAATCATCCGCCCCTCCTACAAAAGCGTACAAGAACACCGCCCCCTGGCAGATTAGAACCTATATTCACAGCTGCTTTAAGGCCGTAGGGCGCTGGGTCTCACCTGCCGGTTCGGTCGGTTCGCGGCTTGTGTGCCACTGGCACACGCTCACCCCTACAACCCGCCACTTTTGAAAAAGGCGATGGTCCCCAGTGGGGACCGTCTTGAGCCGACCGAATCGGCAGATGAGACGACAAAACTTTTTCCCCGACGTTTTTCGATTCTGTAGCCCGGGCTTGCGGGGCGTCGCATTAGGCTTTCACGGGGAGCGCTAGCAGGCTGGTAGTTGGGTGGAGGTGCCCTAAAGGTTTTTGGTAGCTGTGGCTTCCGGCCGCGAGGTGGGGGCTGGCTGTGCGGAATCGACAAAATCCGGATAAAAAGTTTCGTCAACCTTTTCAAAGGTTGCGGGTTGTAGGGGTGAGCGTGTGCCAGTGGCACACAAGCCGCGAACCGACCGAACCGGCAGGTGAGACCCGGCGCCCTACGACCTTAAAGAGCGAAGGAGATTCACATGATTATCGACATGCACACGCACACGTTTCCGGTCAAGATAGCGGCGTCTACCTTGGAAAAGCTCAGCGCGGCCAGCCACACCCGGCCCTTTACGGATGGAACGCAGGCTGGGCTGGTCCGGTCCATGGAAGAGGCCGGGGTGGATTTGTCCATTGTTCTGCCTGTGGCCACCGCCCCCCGGCAGGTGGAGCATATTAACGACAGCGCCGCCAAAATCAACCAGACGGGCGGGCCGGTATTCTCCTTTGGATGTATGCATCCGGACTACGAAAACTGGCACGAAGAGCTGGCCCGGATCCAGGAGCTGGGCTTAAAGGGAGTAAAGCTGCACCCTGTCTACCAGAATGTGGATTTTGACGACCCCCGCTATCTCCGAATTCTCCGGCGGGCCGGGGAGCTGGGGCTTACGGTAGTGACCCACGCGGGAGACGACGTGGGCTTTCCCGGAGCCGTGCGCTGCTCGCCGGAGATGGTCTCTAGGGCTCTGGAGCAGGCGGGGCCGGTGACGCTGGTGCTGGCCCACATGGGGGGCTGGCGGAACTGGGACCGGGTGCTGCGGCTGCTGCCCGGCCTGCCTGTCTACATTGACACAGCCTTCTCAACCGGGCGGATGACGCCCCTGGAGGACGGGTACTATACGCCGGAAGAGCTGGAGCTTTTGGATCCGGCGGGCTTTATGGAGCTGGTCCGGGCCTTTGGGGCCCGGCGGGTGCTGTTTGGCAGCGACAGCCCCTGGAGCGGCCAGAAGGAAAGCCTGGAGTGGCTGCGGGCGCTGCCCCTGACGGAGGGAGAGCTGGCGGCAATTTTGGGAGAAAACGCCAAGGCGCTGTTGGGGCTGGAAGAATGAAACGGGGAAAATATATTGTCTGGGACTGGAATGGGACCCTGCTGGACGATGTGCCTGTCTGCGTGCAGGTGATGGATGAAATGCTGGCCCGCCGGGGCCTGCCAGGGCTGGGCGGCGTGGAGGGGTATCGGGAGATCTTCACTTTTCCGGTACGGGACTACTACCAGGCGGCTGGCTGGGATTTTAGGCGGGAGCCCTTTGAAAAGCTGGCGGTAGAGTATATAGCGGAGTATAACCGCCGGGCCCTTTCCTGCGGCCTGTATCCTGGGGCGCGGGAGGTCCTTAAGAAGCTTTCGGCGGCGGGGTTCTACCAGCTGATCGCCTCCGCCTCCGAACGCTCCGCGCTGCGGGAGCAGGTGGAGAGCTGCGGGATCGGCCCGTATTTTCAAGCGCTTTTGGGAGTAGGGGACTCTCTGGGAACCAGCAAAGAAGGATTGGCCCGAGACTGGCTGGCGGCAAAAGGCATATCGCCCCGGGACGTCCTGTTTATCGGCGACACCCTTCACGATTGGGAGACCGCCCAAAGGCTGGGCTGCCGGTGCCTGCTGGTAGCCGGAGGCCATCAAAGCCGGAAGCGCTTGGAGACAACCGGCGCAAAAGTATGGAAAAACCTGACGGAAGCCGCGGCGGAGCTCTTGCAAGGCCCCGCCTGCCCGCACGCGCGGACATAAGTCCAAAGGAGAACCTTCTGCTCCGCACCGCAAGCCAACGGTACGGAATCAGGAAAAACCGGAATAAAAGTTTTGCCCACTTTTTCAAAAGCGGTGGAGGTTTGGAGGCAAAGCCTCCAAGGTCTTAAACCCCGCCCTTGCTTTTTGGGAATATTTGTATTAATATGGTTTAAAAAAGAGGTGTTTTTTATGATGGATATTTGCCCTGCCTGCGGCTGCGCCGACTGGGGCAAGAAAGTGGCCGGCAATGTGATTACCTGCCCCCGGTGCGGGGCGCGGTGGTCTTTTTTAAAGCTCCCCCTTTTTGTGGTGACAGGGGCCAGCGGAGTGGGCAAAACCAGCGCTGTGCAGGCCATGCAGGCGGCCGTCCAGGACTTTGTCTGCATGGACGCGGACTTTTTCTACAATATCATGCCCCACGAAACCTTTGACGACTACATGGCGCAGATGGAGCAGATGATGTCCTTTGCCCGGGACGTACACCAGTGCGGCAAGCCCACGGTGTGGGCCAAGGCCGGAAATATCGATATGCTGGACCAGGGCTATGGCCCCCGGTTTTTCAGCGGGATTTTTGTGCTGGCTCTGACCTGCTCTGAGGAGGAGCTCCGGCGGCGGATGACAGAAGGCCGGGGTATTACGGACCAGGGATGGATCCAGAGCTCGGTAGACTACAACCAGTGGTTCCAGGAGCACGAGTACGCCAGAGGCGTACATTTTGAGCGGCTGGACGTAAGCGGGCTTTCCGTGAAGGAGACGGCAGCGGCCGTAGAAGGCTGGATCAGAGGAAAACTGGCAAGCTCCCGCTAAAGGGAGAATATATATGATGTTGGTATAGGCGGGCGCAGATCTCAAGGCCGTGGGACGCTGTCCCACACCCTGCAACCTTTGAAAAGGTTGACGAAACTTTTAATCCGACGTTTTTCGGGGTTGAAACGTTGGCTGCTGCCACGCGGCCGCAAGTTCCAGCGGGGTCCGGCCTTGAGGGATCGGACATATAGCTGGCAGTTGGGTGGGGAGCTGCCCTTGCCAGCTCGCTGGCGCTTTCCGTGTAAGCCTTATGCGCCGCTATGGCACCGGGGCAACGGATCATAATAAATTCGGCGTAAAGTTTTCGAGACTTCATAAAATGAAGTCTTCACCTTCTTTCAAAAGGTGGTGGGGTTGTAGGGGCCAAGCCCCTACGGCCATGGCCTTAAAAAATAAGCAGAGGTGTATACAATGGGAAGACTTTTTGGAACAGACGGAATCAGAGGTATTGCGAATCAGGATTTGACTTGCGAGCTGGCCACTCAGCTGGGCCGGGCGGCGGCCCAGGTGCTCACCAGTAAATCCAACCGGCACCCTCGGGTGCTCATCGGCAAGGACACCCGGCTTTCCTCCGACATGCTGGAAAGCGCCATGGCCGCCGGGCTTTGCAGCATTGGGGCCAGCGTGGTAACCTTAGGAGTGGTGCCAACTCCAGCGGTGGCCTATCTGGTGGAAAAGTACAAGGCGGACGCGGGGATTATGATCTCCGCCTCCCACAACTCTTTTGAGTATAACGGCATCAAGATTTTCTCCGGGGACGGCTTCAAGCTGCCGGATGAGCTGGAAGAGCGCATTGAGGACATCATTCTCGGAAAGACCGACATCTCCGCCCAGCTGCCCCAGGACGACGGCCTGGGCACGGTAAGCCGGGCGGACACAGCGGTGCGGGACTATATCGAGCATGTAAAGTCCACGGTCCATTTTGCCCTGGACGGCATGAAAGTGGCCATAGACTGCGCCAACGGCTCTGCCAGCGCCACGGCGGAGACCCTTTTTACCGAGCTGGGCGCAGAGGTCGCCATGCTGAACCAGAGCCCCGACGGGGTCAACGTCAACCGGGACTGCGGCTCCACCCACATGGAGGGGCTGATTGAGTATGTGAAAAACCATGAACTGGATGCCGGCGTGGCCTTTGACGGGGACGCGGACCGCTGCCTGATGGTGGACGAGAACGGCGACTTTGTAGACGGCGACTTTATCATGGCCATCTGCGCCTTAGACATGAAGAGCCGGGGAAAGCTCAACAGGAACACGGTGGTGGGCACCATTATGACCAATATGGGCTTCCAGAAATTCTGCGAGGAAAACGGCATGCGCTTTGAGGCTACCAAAGTCGGCGACCGCTATGTGCTGGAACAGATGCGCATGGAAGGCTATAGCTTTGGCGGCGAGCAGAGCGGGCATGTGATTTTCCGGGACTTTGCCACCACCGGCGACGGCCAGCTTACCGCCTGCCAGCTTTTGAGCCTTCTGCACCGGCGGCAGGGGAAGCTCTCCTCCCTGGCCACGGCCATGCAGCGGTACCCCCAAACCCTGGTGAATATTCAGGTAAGCCCCGAAGGAAAGCTGGCCTTTTACACCGACCAGCGGGTGCGCGGGGCCATTGAGAAGGTAACGCGGGAGCTGGGCGGCGAGGGCCGCATCATCGTGCGCCCCAGCGGCACGGAGCCCCTGCTGCGGGTGATGGTGGAGGGCCGGGACGAGGCCCAGATAGAGGCTTTGGCCCAGGAAGTGGCCCAGGTTATTCGGGAAGAGCTGTGCTGAGACGCAGGAGGTAAAAATGAAACGGTACGCCGACTTGCACATACACACAAATATGTCTGACGGAAGCGACTCGGTGGGGGAGGTCCTGGCCCGCGCTGGCGGTAACGGGGTATCCTTCCTGTCCATCACCGATCATAATACGGTAAGCGCGTACTCCGAAGAAGCCTTCCGTAAAGCGGACCGGATGGGCGTCAAGCTGATCCCGGGGGTGGAGCTGGATGTCATTCATGAAAAGAAGCAGTACCATCTGCTGGCGTATGGCGTCGATCTGCAGAACAGCGGGCTTCGGGAGGTTTGCGCGTATAATGCGGGGGTGCAGGAAGAATACAATCTCTCCCTGCTTCGGCGCATGGAAAAGGACGGCGTGGGCGTTTCGGAAGAGGAGTATCACAAATATAAAATGCCCCTGGACCGAGGGGGATGGAAGCTTTTAAACTACCTGCTGGACACTGGGGTGACAGGTTCTTTGCTGGAAGGGGTAAAGTTTTACGGGCAATATGGGTTTGATTCCAATCAGATCGCGTTTGTCTCTTTGGAGGAAGCGGTCCGGGTGGTAAAAGAGGCTTCCGGCATCCCGGTGCTGGCGCACCCTGCGGAGCAGATTGCCTATAACCAGTATGACCGGCGGCACGATGATTTTTGGTCCGCCCTAGACGCCCTTTTGCAGGCAGGGGTGGAAGGAATCGAGTGTATTCACCCGCTCCATGGGTTCGGCCTGCAAAAGGAGCTGATTGCCCTATGCCATGAGAAGGACCTGTTCATTTCCGGCGGAACAGATTATCACGGCCAGTTTTTTAGTAAGCAAAAGCAGACCATCGGCGGGCAGATGGTGGACGCGGATTTGGTGGGACGGCTGCTTGATTTGATAGCGGGGAAAGACAAAATTTTAAATGGAGTGTAGAATATGGGCAGAAGTTATAGCCAAAAGATCGCAGAGCGCCAGTGGAACCTGCCGGACAAAGGGGAACTGGAAAGCCAGAGAGAGGCTACCTTCATCGACGATATCATCCAGAAGGACCATTTGGAGCGCCAGGTGCTGGCCGCTTTGGATGGAGTGGAGACCGTGTTCGACGGCGGGGCAGGGTGCGGACGGTTTTCTATTCTGCTGGCAAAGCAGGGGTGCAAGGTCACCCATTTCGATATCTCCAAGCCCATGATAGACAAGGCCAAAGAGCTGGCGGCGGAGGCCGGAGTGATGGAGAACATGGAATTTGTAGAGGGGGCCCTGGAGGACCTGTCCGCCTATGGGGACGGGCAGTTCGACATGGTGATATCCTTTGACGCGCCGGTGTCCTACACCTATCCCAACCAGGAGAAGGTCATCGGGGAGCTGAGCCGTATCTGCAAGAAGAAGCTGCTGCTCAGCGTGAGCTCCCGGCTGGGCACCCTGCCCTATCTCAGCGACCCTATCCAGAAGAGCCACTATATTCTGGACGGGAACAGCAGCGACCCCTTTGTCCAGTGGTGCCTGAGCCACCGGGAGGAGATGGTGGAGAACTTCCGCTTTAACCGGTCGGGGATGGAAAAGCTGCTGGATGACGGGCTCATAGGCGGAGAGGCCGAGATAGCGGAGTATGAGCGGGGCGGCACGCCCTGGTGCATCACCTACGGCTTTATGCCCGACGAGCTGCGGGGTATCTTAGAGCGACTGGGCCTCACGGACATCCGCATGGCCGGGCCCGGAGCCTATGCCCGGAGCATATCCTGGGAGATTCTCCGGAAGATTATGGAGGACCCGGCCCAGCGGCGGGAGTTCCTGGGCTTCTGCTTTGTATATGACCAGAACCCCTATGTGCTGGGCATGGGCAAGGACAATCTGTTCGCCATTGGGGTGAAGTAAGGAGGGGCCCGCATGGACAAATTCCTCTGTGTGCTGGGCGTTTACGATGAGGAAACCCAGCGGGTGCTGGGAGAATATCAGCGGGCCATACTGGCCAAAGGCTTCGCCGGGCGGCAGACAATGGGCATTCCCTTCCATGTGACCCTGGGGACCTTCCCCCTGGACCGCCGGGAGGAGCTGGAGGAAAAGCTCCGGCAGCTCAGGATGGGGCCCATAGAGCTGTTCTTCAACCATATGGGGCTCTTTGAGAGCCAGGAGGTACTGTTCCTGGCCCCGGACGTGAACTGGGAGCTGCTGGCCTTGAAGGAGCGTTTCGGGGAGGAACCCGGCTGGACCGCTCACACCACCATGCTCATAGACCGGCGGGAGAATGCTCTTGTTGGGATGGAGGTCCTGGGGGAGCGCTTCCGGCGGTTCACAGGGAGATTGGAGCGGGCGGAGCTCTGGGAGTTCTTCCCGCCGAACAAGCTGGGGGAGAAAGAATTCGAGTAGAGAGGATAGCGTATGAAAATAGAGACCATTACAGAAAACGGTGTTCCCATCGCCCTGGTGGAGGACCAGGGGAAGCTGCTCACCGGCCCCCAAGCGGCTTTGGACCTGGCCATGACCGTGCGGTATGAAACAGGCGCCCAGCGGATTGCCCTGCCGAAAAAGCTGGTGGCCCAGGAGTTTTTCATCCTCAGCAGCGGCATGGCGGGGGAGATACTGCAGAAATATATCAATTACCAGTTTAAGCTGGCCATATGGGGGGATTTCTCCCGCTATACAAGCAAGCCCCTCCACGACTTTATCTATGAGTCCAACCAGGGGAGGGATTTCTTTTTCGTGAGCACCCGGGAGGAGGCCGTCAGCAGGCTGGCAGGGGCGGACTGAGCAATGGAAGGAAGGAGAAGGGCGCTATGAGAATCGCGGAACACCAGGACTATGAACTGATCGACGCCTCCGGCGGGGAGCGTCTGGAGCGCTGGGGAGATATTATTCTTATCCGCCCGGACCCGCAGATTATCTGGAACACAGAGAAGACGGACCCCCGGTGGCGGCAGGCCCACGCCCGGTACATTCGCTCCAACAAAGGGGGCGGGCACTGGGAGCCCTACAGGAAAATGCCCGAGGTTTGGCAGGTAAACTGGCAGGGCCTTACCTTTCGCCTAAAACCCATGGGCTTTAAGCACACGGGGCTTTTTCCCGAACAGGCGGTGAACTGGGCCTTCGCTATGGAGAAGATACGGGAGGCGGGTCGGCCCCTTAAGGTGCTGAATCTTTTCGGCTACACCGGGGCGGCTACGCTGGCTTGCCTGAAAGCCGGGGCTTCCGTGACGCATGTGGACGCCTCTAAGGGCATGGTACAGTGGGCCAAGGAAAACGCGGCAGCTTCCGGTCTTTCGGACCGGCCTGTGCGCTGGCTGGTGGATGACTGTGGGAAGTTTGTCCAGCGGGAAAGGCGGCGGGGGAACGCCTACGACGCTATAATTATGGACCCCCCCTCTTATGGCCGGGGCCCCGGCGGAGAGGTATGGAAGCTGGAGGAACAGCTGGAGGCCCTGGTGAAAAATTGCCTGGAGATACTAACGGAGAAGCCGGTCTTCTTCCTTTTGAATTCCTACACCACTGGGCTCTCTCCCGCAGTGATGTCCTATTTTCTCACAGCGCTTTTACAGCCCCGGCTAGGGGGGGCTGTAAGAGCGGATGAAATTGGGCTGCCGGCGACGGTTTCCGGCATGGCGCTGCCCTGCGGGAATACGGCTATTTGGGAAAGCGGGAAGTAGTATAAAACTGTGTGGAAAGGAACGATACCGGACACAAAAAGGCCAGGTTTACCATGACCCTTTGTGGGAATCCCGTATCGTCTGGCGATTGGCATGTTGAAATGGAGCTATTTAGCGGCGGCAGGCGCGTGGACAGTCTCTATGATCTACGAGTGGATGTGGTGCAAAGGGGAATTGATCCAGTATGTAGCGTGGGCGCTGATTGGCGTGACGGTGATGGGCGGGCTGTTTATCCGGGCATGCATGTCATCCAAACCGGATGGAACCCCGCCCATGATCTGGTTTTTGCTGGCGGCGCTGGTATGCGCCATGTTCTATTCCGCTCTGGGCCGGGCCGGACAATACAGCCCGCCCCATGTGCGGATGATGCCCATGTATCCTATCCTTTTTCTGGACTTTTTCCTCTCTGGCTGTTATACTTGGTGGAGGAAAATGACGCAAAAACATAAATAGGGCGTTTAGGGAGGACATACACAGATGGATGAAAACAGGAAAAGCACAGTCAACAAAACGGTAAAAGCCGGGATCAGCTTTGGCAGCGCTCTGGCCATGGTGATCAGCTACACCACCTGGCATTCCGTAGGCTGGGCCATCATTCACGGCCTGCTCAGCTGGTTCTACGTAATCTATTTCATCATAAGATACTAGAGTCTGTTTTAAAACAAACTCTAAAGCGGCCCCAAGAAGACCAAAAGGAA
The DNA here is from genome assembly GCA_947567585.1 of uncultured Clostridia bacterium. Taxonomy (GTDB): domain Bacteria; phylum Bacillota; class Clostridia; order Oscillospirales; family Acutalibacteraceae; genus Acutalibacter. Next base: position 28,424 of record CANONE010000003.1, read on the forward strand.
TAAAAGGACAGCAGGATAAAAGGGCAGCGGGACTCATAAAGAAAGCCAACCGCCCAACCCACAGGCTTTCAGCAAAAAATCGACAAAATCAACATCAAAAGTTTCGTCCACCTTTTCAAAGGTGGTAGGGGTTTGGGGGCAAAGCCCCCAAGGTCTTGAGGAGGTGCGCCATATGGCGTTTATCGAGGCGCGAAACGTGCGGTTTCGTTATGAAGAGGAAGATGCGGGGAGCAGGGAAGTGCTGCACGGCATTGACCTAAATGTGGAAGCCGGGGAGTTTGTGGCGCTTTTAGGACATAACGGCTGCGGAAAATCAACCATGGCGAAGCTCTTTAACGGCATGCTGATTCCCAGCGGAGGAACCATTACCGTGGACGGCATAGACACCAGTGACGAAAGCCGCCAGCTGGACGTGCGCCGCCGGGTGGGCCTGGTGCTGCAAAACCCCGACAACCAGCTGGTAGCCGGGGTGGTGGAGGAAGACGTGGCCTTTGGGCCGGAAAACCTGGGGGTGCCGCCCATGGAAATCCGCCGCCGGGTGGACGAGGCCCTAAAGGCCGTGGACATGTACCATTACCGGGCCCACGCCCCCCATAAGCTTTCCGGCGGGCAGAAGCAGCGGGTAGCCATCGCGGGGGTGATCGCCATGGAGACCCGCTGCATTGTGCTGGACGAGCCCACCGCCATGCTGGACCCCCGGGGCCGGACCGAGGTGATGGAGACCATCAAAAAGCTGAACCGGGAGAAGGGCATTACCATTATCTTAATCACCCATTACATGGACGAGGCGGTGCAGGCCGGCCGGGTGGTGGTGATGGACGGGGGCAATATACTGATGGACGGCGCCCCCCGGGAGGTTTTCAGCCATGTGGAGCGCCTGAAGCGCCACGGCCTGGATGTACCCCAGGCCACAGAGCTCTGCTACCGGCTGAAGGCGGCGGGGATCGATTTGGGCGGCTCGCCGCTTTCGGTGGAGGAATGTTTGGCGCTGTTTCGCAAACGAATGGAGGAATCGATATGAGAACGCCGGAGGAAATGCTGGACCTTATTTTGAAGATTGCAAAAGAGGACGAGAACATCCGCGCCGTGCTGATGGTGGGTTCCCGCGCCAACCCGGACTGCCCCAAGGACCCCTATCAGGACTTTGACGTGAGCTATTTTGTGAAGAGCGTGGAGCCTTACTGGGACAATATGGCCTGGATCGAGAGCAAGTTCGGCAGGCCCTCTCTGGTGCAGAGGCCGGAGAGCATGGAACTGATCCCTCCGGAAAAGGATGGCAGCTATATGTATTTGATGATCTTCCCGGACGGAAACCGCATCGACCTGCAGATCAACCAGGACCCCTATGTGGACGATGGGGAGCCGGCGGTCCTGCTGCTGGACAAGGACGGAGATTTCCCAGAGATCGCGGTGAAGAAGGACTTCTGGTATGTGCGAAAGCCGGACCAAAAGCTTTTCTCCGACTGCTGCAATGAGTTCCACTGGTGTCTGAACAATGTGGCCAAGGCCATCGCCCGAGAGGAGCTGCCCCTGGCCATGGAGTATCTGAACCGCTATGTCCGGGACATGCTGATCCTGATGCTGGGCTGGTACGTGGGGGCGGAGCACGGGTTCCAGGCGGGGGTTGGAAAAAGCGGGAAATACTTTAAAAAGCTGCTGCCCCCGGACATGTATGAGAGCTTCGTGAAGACCTATTCCGACGGGGAATTTCCCCACATGTGGGACGCGGCCTTTGAGATGCTGGACCTCTTTGGCGAGGCGGCGTGGGCCGTGGCGGAACGGCTGGGCTGCCTGTACGATGAGGACGAAGAAGCGGGCATTCGCAAGTATATGGAGCAGGTGAGAGAAGGCTTGTAAGAGCGGAGAGGATAGAGCGCTAAATCGGGGGCTCTGGGAGAATGGCGGGATAAGCGGCAAACCATCAAATTTAGGAGGGCATGAAAATGGTGCATCTAGTGTATTGCGATAATGCGGGTAAGAAAGGCGAAAGAGTATTAGATAAGATTTTAGCGGGAACAAAGACAATGGTTGTGCGCGGAGCCGCTGGGAGAAAAATCCCCCATAGCAGAGTTTTTGAAGGAGAACGGCTTTATTTCATGGAAAAGGGAAGCGCGGAAATAAGGGCGGCCGCCATTGTAAAGGCAGTTGAAAATTATGTCAAATTGTCTGATGAAGAAATTACTAAGACGCTTGCGGATAATCAGGATAAGCTAAACCTGTCTGACAAGCAAAAAGCGCGGTGGCATAAAAAGTGCTTATGTTTAGTTGAATTTGAAAATGTGGAAGAAATAGCGCCGCTTGCCTTTGAACATCAAGGGAATATGGACGATTGGCTGATAATAGAAAAGATAGAAGATGTTGTTGTAGGGACGAGCATACCTTATGACTATAAAAAATCAAAGTTTTAGTATAGCAAATTCCATTTTATGTCCCAATAATCTGAGTATAGAAGGCGGCTGATCATGCCAATCTTAGAAACCAAAAATCTAACCTATATTTACGGCCAGGGCACGCCCTTTGAGAAGACGGCCGTACAGGACGTATCTCTCTCCATTGAAAAGGGGGAGTTCATCGGCGTCATCGGCCACACGGGCAGCGGGAAATCCACCCTGATCCAGACTATGAACGGCCTGATACGCCCCACCGCCGGCCAGGTGTTGCTAAACGGCCGGGATATCTGGCAGGAGCCCAAGAAAATCCGCAGCGTGCGCTTTCAGGTGGGCATGGTGTTCCAGTATCCTGAATACCAGCTTTTTGAGGAAACCGTCATCAAGGATATCATGTTCGGCCCCAAAAACATGGGGCTTTCCGATGAGGAGGCCAAGGAAAGGGCCCTGGAGGCCGCCCAGTTTACAGGGCTGCGGGAGGAGCTTTTGGAAAAGTCTCCCTTTGAGCTTTCCGGGGGCGAGAAGCGGCGGGCGGCCATTGCGGGCGTCATCGCCATGGACCCGGAGGTGCTGATTCTGGACGAGCCCACCGCCGGCCTGGACCCCTTAGGCCGGGACGTGCTGCTGGCCCAGATCGGCCAGTACCACAAAAAGCGGGGGAATACGGTCCTGCTGGTCTCCCACAGCATGGAGGATATCGGCCGGGTGGCTGACCGGCTTTTGGTGATGAACGGCGGAAAGCTGATGACCCTGGCCCCTACCAAGGAGGTTTTTTCCCGGGGGGAGGAACTGGAAGGCATGGGGCTGCGGGTGCCGCAGATTACCCAAATTATGGGAGAGCTGCAAAAGCTGGGCCTGCCGGTGGACCCGGCGACCCTGACCGTGGACGACGCGCTAAAGCAGCTGATCCCCCGCCTAAAGGGGCGGACAGAGAAAAGGAGGCCGCAGGATGCTCTCTGATATCACATTGGGGCAATATTTCCCCGCCAGGTCCGTGATGCACAGGGCGGACCCCAGGCTTAAAATCGCGCTCACGGTTTTTTCCATTATTCTCATTTTTTCCGCCGGGAATTTTTTTGCCTTGGGCTTTGCGGTGGGGTACATTTTGCTGGGGATGGCGTTGTCCAGAATCCCCGTAAAGCTCTACTTGAAGAGCCTAAAGCCCATCCTGTTTATCATTATCTTTACGGCGGTCCTGAATATTTTCTACGGCAGCGGCGATCCCCTGTGGCAGTGGGGGATCATAAAAATAACCCGAAACGGGCTCTTAAACAGTCTTTTTGTCTCCATCCGTATTATCGTGCTGATTTTAGCCAGCTCCGTACTGACCTTCACTACCTCCCCCACTCAGCTTACAGACGCCATTGAGCGGCTGCTAAAGCCCCTTGCGAAGCTGCGGGTACCGGTGCATGAATTCGCTATGATGATGACCATTGCCCTGCGGTTTGTGCCCTTGCTGCTGGAAGAGACGGATAAGATTATGAGCGCCCAAAAGGCCAGAGGGGCGGACATGGAAAGCGGCGGGCTTACCCAGCGGATCAAAGCGCTGATCCCGGTGCTGATCCCTCTGTTTGTCTCGGCCTTTCGCCGGGCCTTTGACTTGGCTACGGCTATGGAGAGCCGCTGCTACCACGGGGGCGAGGGCCGCACCAAGATGAAGCAGCTGCACTTCGGCTTTGGCGACTGGCTGGTGCTTGGCTCGGCGGTGCTGGCGCTTTTTGCGTTTGCGGCGCTTAACATGGCGTTTCCGGCCAGCCTGATTCGATAAAAGCATAATGCGCCTTGATAGGAGGTTGTACATTTGCCCATTGTATGCGATGAAATCATCTACTCAGTGGTACAGAAAGAACACATGGCCCATAATGATTTCTTTCTCAGATATCTTGAGTTTTTTCAGGAGCCTATGCCAACAGAGCTTCGGCTGACGTGCTTTTCCGGAGACCGGCCCTGCTATGAAGTCCGCTATGGGGCCCGGGAGATAGAGGCGCGCTTTGAATATGGAAAACAGGAAACCGCCAGATACCGCGGCAGCAGCCTGAAACGCATTTTAGGCCGTGACAGAAATTTGCAAAACGCTTTTCTCCATGAATATTTCTCCTTTTTTTCCAGTCAGGCGGCGGACCGGCTTGTGGTGTGGGCAAAATGTGGAGGCAGAGCTTTGGAAAAGGAGGTTCGCTTGGTTCCGTATGAAAGCCGGAACCGCTATGCCTTCCCATTAAAGGGCGTTTTTCTGGTAACGGATACATATCCGTCGGTGAACTCCCACCGCTGGTGCAGAAACAGCGAGTTTGCTTTTGACGTAGGGCGCTTTAGCCGGTCCTTAAAGGAATCTGTTATAAAAGGCGAGCCCGTTTATGCCGCCTGCGGCGGCGTGGTGGAAGAGGTCTTTGATGGACTGGAGGATACAGGCGAGGCCACGGACATGGAAGAGATCGAGCGGCGGTATGGGGAGCATGCCCGGATTGACGGAAACCATGTTCTGATACGCCACGAGAACAATGAGTATTCTCTGTACGCCCACCTAAGCCGGAAGAGTATTTTGGTAAGGGCCGGGGAAGCGGTAGCTTCCGGACAGCAGATTGGTCTTGTTGGAAGCAGCGGGTCAAGCTATGTGCCGCATCTGCATTTTCATGTTATGCTGGACGGCATTGAAGGGCCGGGGATTCCGATTCATTTTCCAGACTTGAAAACGATTATGGGAGAGCCCTGTTTTCTGGAAGACACTGTAAACCTGGTATGCAATGAATTTTTGCCGGGGGAGGAGGCCCCTTCATGGGAAACCTGCTGATCCGACTGACCTACGACGGCTCCAACTACCACGGCTGGCAGATTCAGGAAAATGCCCTTACCGTGCAGGAGGTCTTTCAACAGGCTCTGCAAAAGGTCACGGGCCTTACAGAGGATTTAAAGGCTTGTTCCCGCACGGACACCGGGGTCCACGCCCGGGACTTCTGCGTCAGCGTGCAGACGCAGAGCCGGATTCCCCCACAGCGGCTGGCGGCGGCGCTGAACCATTACCTTCCGGAGGACATTGCCGTGAAGTCCTGTCAAGAGGCGCCGGGGGACTTTCACGCCCGCTACAGCTGCAAGGGCAAGGAGTATTGCTATGAAATCTGGAACCATCCGGTGCGGGAGCCCTTTTTGCGGGGCCGCGCCCTGCACTACTGGTACCCCATTGACGAGAAGCTCTTAGACGCCGCTGCCAAGGGCTACATAGGCCGCCACGATTTTACCTCCTTCTGCACCCTGGACAAGCGGGAAAAGGGCGACCTGACCCGCACCGTCACCCAGGCGAAGGTAGAGCGCCAAGGGGATTTGGTCCTCTTTACCGTAGCGGCGGACGGATTTCTCTACAACATGGTGCGTATCATGACAGGCACCCTCCTGCGGGTCCAGCAGGGCAAGCTGGGACCGGAGGATATTCCCCAAATCTTGGCCGCTAAAGACCGAAAGGCCGCCGGCCCCACAGCCCCGGCCTGGGGATTATATCTCAACCGGGTTTTTTACTGACGGAACGCCTGTTTGTGCAGAGCCCCCGGCGGGTTAACGCCTTGTTTTGCGTTATAGTAGATTGGCCTTATAACATATGCGCGGCAAAAATAAAGGAGCGCCTGCTGGCGCTCCTTTACGGTTTCTCTAAGTATTTTCATAGAGACGGCCGTTTTCCAGCCGGTAGACCCGGTCCATTCCCTCCAGGTTCTCATAGCGGTGGGTAATCAGAATCACCGACTTATCCGCCATTTGGTTGACAATTACGCTGTGCAGGTAAGCGTCCGATTCCACGTCAAAGCCGGAGGTGGCCTCGTCCAAAATCACAATGGGCGCGTCCTTCAGCAGCGCCCGGGCCACGGCCAGCTTTTGCTTCTCTCCGCCGGAGAGCCGGGCCCCGTTCCGTCCAATCTGGGTTTTCACGCCTTCGGGCATCCGCCGGGTATAGCCGGCCACGCCGCTGATTTCCAGGGCGGCGCTCACCCTCTCCGGCGGCGCTTGGCCGGACAGGTTGATATTCCCGGCAATGTCCCCCAAAAACAGGTATGGCTCCTGGCTCACCACTGAAAACAGGGAACGGTATTCGCCTAAGGATAATTCCGACACCGCCACGCCGTCCGCTGTGATTTCCCCGGAATCCGGTGTGTAGAAACGCAGCAGCAGGTTCAGAATGGTGGACTTTCCGCTGCCGTTGCGCCCGATGATGGCCACTTTTTCCCCGGGCTCCACATGAAAGCTTACGCCTTGGAGAATGGGCCGGTTTTGCCGGTAGGCGAAGGCCACATCCTTACATTCCAGTCTGGGCGGGCGGCTTGTTACGCAGCCCGTTCCCTCATCCTGCTCGGATTCCATATCCAAAAATTTAAACAGGCGCTTGGCCGAGGGCAGGATGCGGGCAAAGTACATTTTCAGGTTCAGCAGCGCGGATACCGGCCCCGTTACATACCAGGAATAGGAAACGAAAGCGAACACGGAGCCGATGGTCAGCCCGCCTTGGCAGATGAGGATGCCGCCCGCCAGGTACAGCAGAATGGTGACGCTCCACTCCAGCAGCGACTCCCATAGAGTGTTCCAGGCGTCGATCATCGCGTTGTCCTTTTGCAGCTTCAGCAGCGCCTTCTGCCTGGATTGGAAATCTCTGTCCCGGCTTTCGAACAGGTTCCACAGCTTAAGCTCGTCGATGCCCTCCAGATTGTCGCCGAACCATTGGGAGAAGTCCCGGCTGCTCTCGATCATCTGGTCCATGGCCCTTTCTTGGCGCTTGGACAGCCGCCGGACCAGCAGCGCCTTGATGGGAACCATGGCCAACACGATCAGGGTCAGCTTCCAGCTAATGATGAGCAGACCCGCCAGCCCGCTGATAATCCGGAAGACATAGCTGACGCTCATAACCGTGTAGCGCTCTGTAATGGACGCCACCTGGGACACGTCCATTTGCAAAAAGCTGAGGATTTCGGCGTTGTTTTTATCCTCGAAATAGGACTTCTTCAGCCGCAGCAGCTTTTGAAAGACCTGCCGGAAAATCGTATAGTACGACTGGTTATGCACGTTTACAAAGATTCTGGTCTGGGCCATTTCCACCGCCTGGCTAAGGGCGACCAGCAGGGCCAATGCCGCCACGGCCCAGTAAAGCGTCGGCAGGTCGCGGGCCAGCATCCCGCTGTCGGTAATACGCTGGATGACTAAGGGCTGTAGGAAGCCGATGGCTGTAGCGGCCGCCAGAAGCAGCCCCGCCAAGGCGAATTCCGCCTTGTAGGGAATCAGATAGGCAAGGATTCTCCAGATGGTACGGCGGTTCTTCTCTTGCATTTTCTCCTATCCTCCGTTGTATGCTGAAGATTGATTTTGTCCAGCCCAATTCCCTGGGCCCTAACGGTCCAGTTTGCCTAAAACCCGGCCCTGACAGCGAAAGCTGTCGTAGTCGTGAAGGGGGATAGGCTCGTAAAGAGGGTTGAGAGAAAGCAGCTCGCCCTGACCCAGGCGCTTGATATAGCCGTCGCCGTTTAAGAAGAAGATGCCGATCTCCCCCTCGTTAATAAACCCCTCCACCCGCTCGACAAAGACGATGTCGCCGTCCCGGTAGGCGGGCTCCATGCTGTTTCCGTTGACGCGCACGCAGAAGTTGGCGCGTTTGGGCACCATTTCCCCAGGAATTTCCAGGCGGTTTTTATAGGCGGCGTCTATCCAGGGCTCGCCGGGGCCCGCGCTGACAGCCAGGTCATAGCAATTGATATAGGTAATATGCCCCCGGTCTTCCTTCTGGGCCTGCTCCCGCTGAGACATGCGCTGGTATTCTTTTTCCAGTACCAGATCAACCAGCTCCCGGCCATGGATATCCAGCATCCGGTATTTGCGGACCTGCCCCATTTCCTGCACAGTGGCGCCCTCATTGTGGCTGACCTCCAAAAGATAGTCGCTGCTGACCCGCAAAAGGTGAGCCATACGCCGGATGCGGGCAATATCGGGCTGGCGGCGTCCGGTCTCATAGCCGGAGTAGGTAGTGGTGTCCACCCCCAGATCTTGGGCAATACGCTGCTGGGTAAACCCGGAGGCCAGCCGGGCCGCTTTTAATTTATCGGGGAAACTCATGCAGATTCCTCCTTTTTAAAGCTATACTTTATTAAAAGAAAGCGGATCTTCACATTTGCCTTTCAAAAAATATAGTATACCGCAGACATAGGCATATTGTCAATGGAAAGCGCCAAAAAGCTGTTGGTGCTGATCGGCACCCGGCAAGCCCTGCGCCTGGCGGTGGGGATCGTTACGGCGGAAGATAGGAATACCCGGCTCAGAGAGCGATTGGAGGACGGAAGTGCCAATACAAATACCGAGGATAAGGTTTTTTTGAAATTTTTTGTTGGATTCAGTTAAAAAATCGCCAAACTATACGGTCATAGAGTGGACGGATTTTCGGAGGGTATGGTAAAATAGAAAGGAGTATAATGCGGAAGGATTTTGTTGCAAAAAATTCACGGAAAATTAACAAGAAAGGGGTTGCAATTTCCGGATGACGGTAAATAATTGTTTAGCAAGCAAGCAAGCAAGCAAGCAAGCAAGCAAGCAAGCAAGCAAGCAAGCAAGCAA
>CANONE010000004.1 GCA_947567585.1 uncultured Clostridia bacterium
ATATCCACTCAGCGGAGCCGGGGGAGTCCTTGACGTACACATCATAGCCCAGCCGCAGGGCATCCTCTGACTGAAACAACACGGCATTGATTTTCATACAACCCACGGTCAGGCTGGCGGCAACGGTGTCCTCAAACTGCAAAGGTATCTGCCGCCGCAGGCGGGACACCTCCCGGTCGCTCATGAACCGCTGATACACATACTCGGCACCCAGCGCTTTTTTCACTTCCTTGACGCGATTCATCATCGTGCCCCCTCACATATGAAAGTGAAAATCGTAGCCCTCACTCTCGTCCTCATCATCGTCCACGTCCTCCCACTCATCTTCCTCCGGCTCGTCCTCGTCATAATCGAACAAGGACTGCTGCTGGTACATCGAAGCAACATCATAGCCAGCGCCTCTGGAGACACATCGTCGGCGGTGACCTTGAAGGGCGCAGTGCGGAACGCCTTGACGAGCGCCTTTTGAATTTCTGCCTCGCGCAGGGGGAGGGTCAGCGTGGTCCGCATGGGGCCGTGCCAGATTTTTAGGGTTATCATAGATTCAGCTCCTTTCTGAAATGAAAAAAGCCGGTCGCTTGTTCTCGGAGAAATTTCTCCAGCGACCGGCTATGTATTTTTACAAAGAGAGGGCCAGCAGATCATCTCCGCTGGCCCTCTCTTTTCTCTTTATTCTGTTATTGTGAGGGTTCGGTTCCTGCCGGAAAGCCAAAAGGCCAAATTTTCATCTACGTTTTTGACTTTTCAAATCCAGGCTTCCAGGCATCAAAAAACCGCGCCATGGCGCGGTTTTTTGAGCGAATATCTTTTTTATATCCACAGGATGGTCCGAGTGGCGAGACTTGAACTCACGGCCTCTTGACCCCCAGTCAAGCGCGCTACCAACTGCGCCACACCCGGACAACGTCTTTATTATAGCGGATACTGACGGAAATTGCAAGTGGTTTTTTTGATTTTTTAAAAATTTTTAATTTCCCTTGCTGCGGGATCCGGTTAGAATGCAGTTATAGTTAACGCGGCTCAAAAGAGGTATACAGCTTTTGAACCGGGCGGCTTTGCCGCACAGCTTGAAAATCGGCATTTACCGATTTTCAAGTGCGTTTACTATACGCTCCAATGGCCTTTCTTAGCGAATCTCTGATTCCCGCTCCATACGGCCTCTTTCCGAATTTTGCATAGGACCTGTCTGAAAACCGAAAACGCTGCCTACTTGCCCATGGACGGCCATTTTCCGCATGGGAAATCCTCGCTGTGCTTAACCTCTCTGGCAAAGTACAATAGAGCGATTAGGTTTGGCAAAGCCATGAGCCCGTTAAAGGCGTCGCCCAGCTGAAAAACGGCTTCCAGCGGCAGCAGGCACCCGGCAAAGGCCGCCATCCCTGCCGCCAGCGGATAGAGCTTTCGCCCGGGGCCCTTCACCAGATAGTAAAGCCCCTCCCGGCCGTAACAGCTCCAAGCAATGACAGTGGCCAGCGCAAAGAGCCCTGTACACAGCGACACCGCCCAGCCTCCGGCATCCCCCAGCGCGGAGCGGTAGGCATAAAAGGTCAGCGCGGCTCCCTCCAGCCGGGGCGGCTGGCTGCAAAGGATGCATAGCCCCGTGACGGTACACATGAGAATGGTGTCGGCGAACACCTGGAAAATCCCCATGCGCCCCAGCTCCTCCGGGCTGTGCCCCCGAAGGTCCTGATAGGCGAAGGCGGAGCTGCCCAGTCCGGCTTCGTTGGTGAAAACCCCTCGGGAAACGCCGGTTTTCATGGCGATCAGCATGCCCGCAGCGCCTCCGGCCCCGGCTTTCAGCGAGAAAGCTCCCTGAAAAATGGAGGCAACCGCCCCTGGCAGATTCTCCCGGAAAACCCAGAGTACCCCCAGGGAGGCGGCAAAGAACAGGGCCGTCATCCCGGGCACCAGTTTTTCCGCCAACCGGGCCGCCCGCCGGAGCCCTCCTTTTGCCACAAAAAATACCAGCGCTCCCGCGCCGAAAGCTGTGAAAAGCGGCGGCAGGCCCAGATCCTTGCAAGCGGAGCACAGGGCGTTGGTTTGGGCCATCCCTCCCATACCCAGAGAGGACAAGCAGCAGCCAAGGGCATACACCCAGGCCAGCGTCCCGCCCAGGCTTCCGGCCCGTTCTATGTAGGCCAGGGGCCCGGGCGGCTTTTTCCCAGGGCCCTGCCGGAACCGGGCGGAAAGGTAGTTTTCCGCGTAAATGGTCATCATGCCCAGCAGGGCGGAGGCCCACATCCAGAAAATGGCCCCCGGACCTCCTGTAGTAATGGCCGCCGCGACGCCTACGATGTTCCCGGTGCCGATGGACCCGGCCAAAGCTGTGGAAATGGCCTGCATCCGAGTTGCGTCGTCCTTGCCGCCGGCCATTGCGCAAGGGGCCCGGTGGGCGGAAGTTCCGCCCACCGCCGCTTTCAGCCAATCTCCTGCCCGGCGAATCTGATAAAAGCCGCTGGAAAGGGAGAAGCCGCAGCCGGCAAGCAAAATCAACCCCAGTACGTGCCAGCCCCACAGAGCGCCGGTAAGCAGGTTAAGGGCTTCACTCAGCATGGCAGCCTCCTAAAAAGTCGGCGGCGGCCTGGGCCAGACTGGCGGCGATGGCCTCTGTGCTGTTTACCAGCCAAGCCTCGTCCTGGGGGTTGTCATGGTAGCCCAGCTTGATCAGCAGAGCCGGGACTTTGGAGGTCCGCAGTTCCTCCGGGGCTGCGGTGGGGGAGGATTCTACCAGTTCCGGCTGGGGGTAGACGGCTTTTATGGCGGCTGTAACCAGATCCGCCGCCCGTTTCCCGGCGGGGCTGTAGGCATAGTAAAAGACCTCCGCCCCCTTGATTTTGGCCTCGATTTCCTGGGGCGCGGCATGACTGCGCAGCTGAATCGTCAGCCCGCACCCCTCTTCCTCCCCGGTTTCCGCCAGGCTGATCTGGCGGCTGGCCAGGGGGGCAGCCATGGCCGCGGCAATTTTCCCCATCCAATAGGCTTCGTCCCCGCCGTTTGGATACCGTTCCCGCCCAAGCGAGGGCTGTACACATATTTTGCCCACGACTCTACACATCCTTTCTCCCAGTGTAAGCGATTGCGTGAAAATATTTGCTCCGCCCCATGCGGGCGGCCTCCGGGCGTTTTTACAGTAAATGAACTAGATAAAGGGGGAAAACCTAAGGTTCTAGGGCTTTAATCCCATATAGTTTTGAAAGAAGTCCGCGGAGGAGGGGCCGGACTTTCGCAGGAAGCGGCCTATGCCATACAGGCTTTCTGGGTTCCGGGTAATCTGAGAGATTTTTTCCCGGCAGGTCAGAGAGGCGGAGAAGCCCAGCCTTTTTATAATCCCGGGGCTTGCCTTGCTCATAGCGCCGAAGGGGTAGACAAAGGCGGTGGGAGCCTGGCCCAGGCGGTCCTTTATGGCGTTCTGCGCCCGCAGGAGGTCCTCTCGAAGCACGGACTCATACTGCTCATCCGTTTCCCCAGGCTTCTGACCCGCCCCCTGGCGGCCGCCCCGGTTCTCGTGAAGATTGTAGCTGTGGTTTTGCACCTCCACTAAACCGGACTCCGTCATTTCCTTTAGGCGGTCCCAGGTGGCGTGGGAATAGTATCCGTTTTCCTCCCCGGCCTCCGAGTAGAGCTCCGTATACCGGACAATGGGGGAAATCACAAATTTGCACTGGTACCTTTTGGCAATGGAGAAAGCATAGAGATAGTTGTTATAGTACCCGTCGTCAAAGGTGAGAAGAATGGGCTTTTCCGGCAGCGCGCCCCCTTGGGTATAGGCGATGAGGTCTTCCATCAGAATGGTGGTATAGCCGTGCTTTTTGAGATAGACGAGGTCGTTCTCGAATTCCGCCGGGGAGATCACGTATTTTCCGTGGCGGGCCGTGTCCTTCAGCACCGCGTGGTACATCACCACCGGGATATCCACCGGTTCCTCCGCGGCGACGGCGCTGACGGTAATCACGGCGGCCGTCCCCAAAGCCAGGACCAGCAGGCTTAAAACCGCCATCCGCAGGTTGAGACGCACCAGCAGGAACAGATGTCCTTTCTCCTTGCTCATAGCTACACATCCCTTTATCATTTTCCATTATGACTATTTATAGTCATTTTGGCAAAAAAATATTCCGCCAAGCGGGCACGGCAAAAAGAGGGCCTGAACGCTTCAGACCCTCTACTTCTCCTTTCTATTCTTTTTTTCGTTTTTCTGTTGGCAGGCCCTTTCCATGGCCTCCCGTAAGGGAGCGCCGCGCAGCTTTAGGCGCTGCTCCCGAAGGATTTGGCTCATTTCCCCGTTGGCCCGCTCCACCAGGCCGCGCAGCTCCATAGCGGGCATCCGCAGGGCGCCATGGCCTAGGATGATCAGCTGCTCCGCAAAGTCCGCGCTGGCTACCAGCACCCGGCGGTGATCCTGTACTAGCTGGTAGCTGGCCTTTTCAATATATGCGTCCGCTGTTTCCGCCTCTTTGGTATAGACCACATGGATGTTATGGTACTTGGTCATGGACCCCGCGCCTCCTGGAACCTTATAGGCGTCGAACACCAGAATCACCCGGTTCTGCCGGAATCCCTGGTAGTTGCTGAGAATATCCATCAAAGCCTGCCGGGCCGCCCCCAGGTCGATTTTCGCAATGGCGTTTAAGTCCTCCCAGGCGAAGATGATGTTGTAGCCGTCTACCAGAAGGTACTCCGGGCCTATGGGGGGCAGCTCCTGGACTTTTCCGGAAAAAGGGCCCTCTTCCGTCCGCCGCTTGGGCTGTGGGCGGAAATCCCGGGGTTTTACAGCGCCGTAGGTCCGCTCAAAAATCGCCAGGAGCTCCGCGTCCTGCTCCAGACTTCCCCTGGGCGGAGGCGGGGAGTCCGGCTGGGCGAAAGGGGGGCTGGAAGCCTCCTCTTTGTTTTCGGCGGTTCCCGCGGGCGGCGGGAGCCCCTCATAGGCGGGCAGGTGCATGTAGTCCTCTACCTGGTCCCAGGGCACATAGAATCCCGCCCCATGGGAACAAAAGACGGATCCGGCGGGATCTTCCGTATCGGCCTCCGGGTCGTAGCCAATCTGCCCTACCACCTCATTCTGGCTGGCGCAGGGGCGGTAGCCCTCCAAAGAGCAGGACACCCTCCCGCGGCCTTTGGTGTAAGCGGCCACCTGGGCGGCATAGTCGCCGAAAGCCGCCACCGGCACGCTGGCGGTAATCACCGCCTCCTCTCCCAGGGCCTCCGGGGGATCCGCCTCGCCTCCCATGCGCTGGATATCGGTCAGGGCCCGGCCCAGGAGCCCGCCGGGGATTTCTAAACGCAGGGCGTACCAGGGTTCCAGCAGAATGGACCGGGCCTTCATAAGCCCCTGCCGCACCGCCCGGTAGGTGGCCTGGCGGAAATCCCCGCCCTCGGTGTGTTTGAGATGCGCCCGGCCGGAGACGATCCGGATGCGTATATCCGTAATGGCCGAGCCCGTAAGTACGCCCCGGTACGGCTTCTCCGCCAGGTGGGTCAGCACCAAACGCTGCCACACTCTTGGGAAAACATCCTCGGAGCAGGCGCTTTCAAAGGCAAGGCCCGCGCCTCTGGGCAGGGGCTCCAGCAGCAGGTGGACCTCCGCGTAATGCCGCAGGGGCTCGAAATGCCCCACTCCTTCCACCGGGGCGGCGATGGTTTCCTTATAGACCACGTTCCCCGGCCCAAAGCCGATGTCCAGGCCAAAGCGGTCCGCCACCACGCGTTTTAAAATCTCCGCCTGGATGCGTCCCATCAGCCGCAGGGTGATTTCGCCCAAAGCCTCGTTCCATTCCAGATGCAATTGCGGGTCCTCTTCGGCCAGCTGCCGCAGTTGGGGCAGGACGGCGTGGGGCATGGTTCCCTCCGGCAAAATCAAACGGTATGAAATGGCGGGCTCCAGGTCCGGCGGGGGGACGGGGGGCTCCGCCCCCAGGGCCTGACCTGGGTAAGTGCCCTCCAGCCCCACCAGGGCGCAGACGTCTCCGGCCCGCGCTTGCTCCACAGTGGTAAACTTGGCCCCGGAATATACCCGGATCTGGTTGATTTTCTCCGGGCCGCCGGGCAGCTCCAGGGTGGACTTCACTCCCAGCCCTCCGCCGGTAAGCTTTAAGTGGGTTAGCCGGACGCCCTGGGGGTCCCGGGAAATCTTAAAAACCCTCCCGGCGAATTCCTCCCCCCATTGGGGTCTGGGAGCAAAACGGTCCAGGGCGTCCAGCAGCGCGTCCACCCCTTGCACCTTTAGGGCGCTGCCGAAAAAGCAGGGGCAGCAGGCCCGCCGGGCCACCAGGCGGCGCAGGGTCCCCTCCGAGAGCGCGCCGGTTTCCAGATACTCGCTAAGAGCCTCCTCGCCGCCCAGAGCGGCCTCTTCCCAGAAGCTGTCTTGGCCATAGCAGGAAAAGTCCAGAATAGAAGGGGAAAGGCTGGCCTTCAGCTTCTCCAAAAGCGCCGGAGGATCCGCGGGAAGGTCCATTTTGTTGACAAAGATAAAAACCGGCACCTGATGCTTCTCCAAAAGCCGCCAAAGGGTAAGGGTGTGCCCCTGAGGGCCGTCCGGGCCGGAAATCACCAAAATAGCGCAGTCTAAAACCTGTAAAGTGCGCTCGGCCTCCGCGGCAAAATCCACATGGCCGGGGGTGTCCATTAAAGTGACCTCCAAATTTTCCAAAGGCAGCGCCGCCTGCTTATTAAAAATCGTGATCCCGCGCTCCCGCTCCAGCTGGAAGTTATCCAAAAAGGCATTGGCGTGGTCCACGCGGCCCAGGGTGCGCAGGGCGCCGGACTGATAGAGCATCGCCTCGGACAGAGTGGTTTTGCCAGCGTCCACATGAGCCAACAGACCAGCACATATATGTTTCTTCGCCTTTTCTATTTTCTGTTCGCCCATAAAAACGCATCCTCATACTGATCAGAAGTGATCATTGTAACGTTATCAAAAACCAACTCCAGGAATGGTTCCGCAATTTCCCGCCCCATCGTCCCAAGAAAGTATGGGCGCGGATAGCCAAAGTCAGCTAGGCCGTGTTCACATCAGGACAATCTCTCCGTTGACGACAGTGGCCACAAACTGCCGGGACTCGTTTCGCAGGCGGACCACTTCCCGCTCAAAGACAATTTCCGTACCAGGATAGGCGACGCCGCATTCTAAGCGCCCGCCATCGGGATCGTCCAAAACGCCCTTTTCCTGAGCCAGCTCGTTCTCCAGGTGCTTCAGCTTGAGCTCCGCTACAGAAATCCGGGCTTGTATTTTTTGCAAAAGGCTGGTTTTTACCTGGCTTTCCGGCTGGCTTTCCAGCTTCTCCAGCTCTGCGGAAAGCTCCTTAACCTCTTTACGCAGAAGAGCCCTCTCGAAATGTGTGCAGGGCTTCCCGCTTAGCTCAATAAGGTTACGGCACTCGGCGGGGGAACCCACCGTCTTGGCCAGAATCCGTTTGGCCGCCCAAATCCGCCCGCCCATAATGACGCCGCGGCCTGTATTTACCTGCACTTCCCCATCGCAGTAGACGTTTCCATTGACAATACAGTCCGCCTGTAAATTCTCCTGGACATGGATGGTGGAATTCTCAATATACTTGGAAAAAACGCTGCGATGGGAGCGAATGACAGTGGTTCCGTCCCCCCAAATGCCCTTCACTACCACCAGGTCTCCCCCAGCCTCCACCGCGCTGCCGGCTTCCAGTACGCCGTCCACATGCACGTTTCCCATGGCCCAGACCGTAAAGCCGCTGAGAACGTCGCCGGCGATGTTCACGTCGCCCAGGAAGTTGATGTCGCCGGTGGAAAAATCCACATTCCCGGGAATATCCATCACAGGCTTTACTTGAAAGCCGCGCCCGCTGTATTCCACATGTCCGGCAATAGAAGCTATTAGGGAAGCGCCGTCTTCGCTGATTTCCGTATTCTGTCCTTTGGGCAGCGGAACCGCTTGGCCGCCCTTGGCGGGAATCTCCTGGTCCAGCACCGTGCGCCCGGGCTCTCCCTCGGTGGGCAGAATCAGCCGGCAGATCTCCTCTCCCTGCTTTACGTTATGAATGAGGTTTAAAGCGGTATAGTCCACCTGGTTGAATTCGTCAGCTTTTAGGATCCGCTCCACCTCTCGGGGGAAATGCTCGATAATATTGCCGTTTTTTCCGTCAAAGGCCGGTTTTCCTCTGGCAATCAGAAATAGATGGAAATACCGGCGGCCGTCGTGTGGAAGCCGGTCCACAGTCTGCGTTTCTATGCCGTATACGATGCCCTCCTGCTCCATGGCCCGAGAGAGCATCTCCCGGGAAAGAGGGGCCCCGCCCCGTACCGGCGGAAGCACTAAAACCCAGGCGTACAGCTTATCCGCTGACAGAAAAAAGCGGGGCAGCGCGTCCAATGGGGGCGGCGCGTCCTCCTGTCCTTCTCCGGGCTGCCCTTTAGAGGCTTTCTTGGGGGCTTTCCCATTGGCTTCCTTTAAGCGCTTGCCACATACGGTTGACAAAAATGTCGGTATCCTGCCGCTTTCCCGCTGAACCGCCTCCTGGGGAAGGGCGCCGTCTTCATCCAGACACAGCCGCAGAGCGGGAAGGGAATTCCCCTCCTGCCGGTACAGCTCGTACAGGAGGCCGATAGGATGGCCCTCCGCGATTTCTATCACAGGGGCGGAAAATCCTTTCCCAACGACAGTCTTAGGGGGATCCGGCTCCGGGTATTCCAGCGAAGGCTCCTGCTCCCGCGCCGGCTCTTTCGCCTGTTTCAAGCCAAGAAGGAAGGCCGCGACCTTTTCCTTGATTGACATCTGTAACGCCGCCTTTTCTAAAATAATAGTGGTGTGGTATATTGTGTCTGTAGGTTATGCATACAGGTTCTTAGTATAGCGGGCTGGGTCTGATATATAGGCGGAAGGGGCAAAGAAAATTTCTATGGAAGCAGTTGGTTATAAATGCTGTCCACCGCCCCGCCCTTTAGATAGACTCTGGGCACCCGTTTGGACAAGGCGCAGACCACCTCGTAATGAATGGTCCCTTCCCAAGAGGCCAGCTGAGCCGCAGTGATTTCCTCCCCCGCGTCCCTGCCGATCAGCGTAACCCGCTGGCCAATGGAAACCTCCGGCAGGCCGGTGACGTCGGCCATTAGCTGGTCCATGCAGACGCGCCCCAGCACCGGGCAGCGGCGGCCCTGGATCAATACCTGGGCCCCCCGCAGGGTGCGGGAGTACCCGTCCGCATACCCTACAGGGATTGTGGCCACCCGCATCTCCCGGTCCGCCGTAAAGGTGCGTCCATAGCTGATAACCGTGCCGGGCCGCACGGTTTTCACATGGGAGACCACCGAGCGCAGCGACAGCACCGGCCGCAGCTCCGGCTGACGCCGCAGCTGCCGGGAGGGCTTCAGGCCGTAGAGCACCACCCCGGCCCGGACCATGTCCAGATGGGACAGGGGGTAGTCGAAAATGGCGGCGGAATTGGCGCAGTGGCGCAGTGGGAAGACCAGCCCCTCCCGGATCAGGGCCTCGCTCATCTCCTTAAAGCAGCCAAACTGCCGCATAGTAAAGGCGTCGCCCCCCGCGCCCTCGTCGGCGGAGGCAAAATGGGTAAAAATTCCCTCGGGAACCAGCCCGGGAAGCGTACAAGCGGCCTTCACCTCCTGAACGGCTCCTTCGTCCCGGTTGATATCCTGAAAGTAAAAGCCCAGGCGGCTCATGCCTGTGTCAATTTTTATGTGAATCTTCACCCTTACCCCGGCCCTTACGGCGTTTTCCGAAAGCGCCCGGGCGTACTCCGTGGAGTAAACGCATTGGGAAATATTCCCCAGGGCCAGGGCCTCCGCCTCTTCCGGGGGGGTAAAGCCCAGCACCAGCAGCGGCCGGGTTACGCCCCCCTGCCGCAGCTGAAGGGCCTCTTCCAAATTGGATACGGCGAACCACCGCGCCCCCAGCTCCTCCAGCTCCCTGGATACCCGCTGGGCTCCGTGGCCGTAGCAGTCCGCCTTTACCACGCAGCAAACCGCCGCCTGGGGGCTGGCCGCCTTACGCACCGCCTGGTAATTGTGGGCCAAGGCGTCCAAATCTATCTCCGCCCATGTTCTGCGCAAAATCTCTTTCATGTGGTCCTCCTGGAGGTTAAGGTCGTGGGGCTCTGGCCTCGTCTGCCGGCTGGGCCGGTTCGCAGATGAGGGAAACTCCGGATGTGTGCTTTGCGAACATTATAACATAGATTTCCGCCCCTTGCAACACCGTGAATCACCCATTGCAATCTGCCCTTACGGGGTTTGGACAACAGCGGGGGATTTTCATTTTTCCAGACTGGCCGCAGGATTCTAGACACACGCTTTATCGCGCTAACTTGGATAAACATCCCAAAAAACTCTGAAATAGCTTGTACTGAGGGTTCCGATATGCTATTATTATTCCTATAGCATACCAAAGCTCCCTTTCTCAATAGGTAAGAGGAGCCGGGCCCAATATGAGCGCTGCTATACCGAAGCCGGCGGTCTTATATGCGCCGCTTTTCCTATTGCAAAAATTATAAAACATCAACCTTGGAGGACAAAGATATGCCTGTAAAAGTGGGAATGATCAGCCTGGGCTGCGCCAAAAACCAGGTGGACGGCGAGGTCTTTATGGCCAAGCTGAAAGCGGCGGGTTTTGAGCTGGTGGACGACGTGGCCATGGCGGATGTGGCCATTGTCAACACCTGCGGCTTTATTGACAGCGCTAAAAAGGAGTCCATCGACGAGATTTTGGAGCTGAGCCTTTTGAAAAAGGAAGGGCGCATCAAAAAGCTGGTGGCTACGGGATGTCTGGCAGAGCGCTACCAAGAGGATATGCGCAGGGAAATCCCCGAGCTGGACGGCGTGCTGGGCATTGGGGCCAACGCGGATCCCGCCGCTTATATAGGGCGGCTGCTGGAGGAAGGCACCGTGGAGGCTTTCCCCCAAAAGGACCGGCTTCCCCTATGCGGAGAGCGGGAGCTGACCACCCCCAGCTGGTCCGCCTACCTGAAGATTGCCGAGGGCTGCGACAACCGCTGTTCCTACTGCGCCATCCCCTACATTCGGGGGCGCTACCGGAGCCGCACTATGGAGAGCATTGAGGAGGAAGCCCGGGCCCTGGCGGCGAATGGAGCCAAGGAGTTGGTACTGATCGCCCAAGATACCACAAAATATGGGATAGACCTCTATGGCAGATACTCTCTGGCGGCGCTTCTCCGGCGGCTCTGTCAAATTGACGGCGTGCGCTGGCTGCGGGTGCTGTACTGCTACCCCGACGCCATTACAGACGAGCTCTTGGACGTCATGGCCCAGGAGGAAAAGGTGTTGCCCTATATTGACCTGCCCCTACAGCACTGCGCGGGGCCGGTGCTGAAAGCCATGAACCGCCGGGGGGACCGGGCCTCGCTTACGGCGCTGATTGAGAAGATCCGGGCGCGGGTGCCGGGGGTCATTCTGCGCACCACGCTGATTACCGGCTTTCCCGGAGAAACCCAAGAGGATTTCCAGGAGCTGGCGGAGTTTGTAAAGGAAATCCGCTTTGACAGGCTGGGCTGCTTCACCTATTCCCAAGAGGAGGGCACCCCGGCGGCGGAGCTTCCCGGCCAGCTGGACCAAGAGGAGAAGGAGCGCCGGGCGGAGATTATCGCCGAGAGCCAAATGGACATTGCCGAAAACAAAGCGGAGGCGCTCATCGGAAAGACCTTCCCGGTGCTGGTGGAGGGCTTTGACCGGTATGCCGAGTGTTGGTTCGGCCGGTCCTATATGGACGCGCCGGATGTGGACGGAAAGATTTTCTTTACCGTAAAGGACCGCCGCCCGGTACTGGGGCAGTTTACGGACGTAGTGGTCGAGGACTGTATGGACGGTGACCTGACCGGCCGCATGGCAGATTAATAAGGAGGCGTTTCCCCTTGAAGCTGAATCTTCCCAATCAATTAACTTTGCTGCGGGTAGCGCTGGTGCCGGTGTTCATGGTGTTCGCCGCTATTTCCCACTATGGCCAGGGAGATTTCAACCCGCTGTGGTCCCTGGCGGCGGGGGCGGTGTTCGCCGTGGCCAGTTTGACGGATTTCCTGGACGGATATCTGGCCCGGAAAAACAATTTGGTCACCGACTTCGGCAAGTTCGCCGACCCGCTGGCAGACAAGATGCTTACCACGGCGGCCTTTATCTACATGGTGGTAGACGGCGTATGCAGCCCGGTGGTGCTGGCGGCGGTGCTGTTCCGGGAGTTCGCGGTGGCGGGCATCCGGATGCTGGCGGCGGCCGGACAAAAAGTCATTGCCGCCAATATGTGGGGCAAGGTAAAGACCGTGCTGCAAATGCTGAGCATTCTCTTTTACTACTTTGCGGCGGCCCTTTCCAGCGCCACAGATATCCCAGCCGTATCCCTGATCACGCAGGTCCTCTGCTGGGCCGTGGCGGTGGTGACGGTGGTCTCGGGGGCCATATACATCAAGGATAATGTGGGCGCGATAAAGGGATAGAGAAGGGTCGCGCCCGCCGGAAAAAGCTGTCCGCGTTCCGCAAGAGACACGGCGCTTTTTCTTTTTTTGCAGTGGTAGTGCGACCTGTTTTGTACGGTTCTGACGGACAAGGGCTACACCGCCGTCCCAGCCGCCGATGCATAGCCGCCTTGATGTGCTGGACAGCGCCAATATTGACTTGATCGTTTCTGATGTAATGATGCCCCGAATGGACGGCTTTGAAAGGACAAGGGAACTGCGGGACGCTGGGTACACCATGCCGATCCTGATGATTACGGCCAAGGAGAGCGCCTCCGATAAAGTCAGACATACGCTTTAACTTTTGGTCTGATATGAGACAGGAAGTGGCAGGCATAGCTCTATCGGGCCCTCAGACGCGCCACAAGGGGGCTCTATGGTGTTGATAATTTTTCCAAAACCAGCAAAAGCGCGTTTAAGGGCTATTACAGGCAAAAAGAGAGGGGCGCCCATTCAAGACATCCCCTCCCAGGCTATCAGCTGAACAAATCAGAATGTGTGCCGGTACGGTATAGCATGAGCTCATCCCCCTCTACCCGGTAGATCAGCAGCCCATCCGGGGCCAGGTGGCACTCCTGGTGCCCAGCCCAGTTGCCAAAGAGTGTGTGGTCGCGGTTCTGGGGAGGCAAAGCGGCAGGAATACGCAGGGTGTTCACTGCAGCGGTTAAAAGGTCCAGATTGCAGCCCCGCTTGACGCAGCGCCTCAAGTCCCGCCGGTATTGGGCATTTTCCACGACTTCCAGCATGGTTACTCGTCTTCCTCATCCAGGATATGCTTCCACAAGTCCTCTGTGCTGCCGGTCCAGTGCTCACCCCCGCCGCTTTCCAGTTCCTTAATGGCGGCTATGGTAGCGGCGTTGGGGGTCTCGTCCATTTCATCGGCGGTCAAACCCTGTACATAGGCCAGCACATAGCCCATTTTGTACTCGGGTACGTTGCCCAGTAGAGCAATGACTTTTTCTCTGTTACTCATGGGCTGTACCTCCTTTGTCGCGGTCCATCGTTTCATCTATGGCCCGGTTCACAAAGCCGTTGACGCTCTCCCCCTGGGCCTGGGCGTGGGCTTGTATTACAGCCTTGCGGCCTTTGGGCATTCGTATCTGAAAAACGTCATAATTTTCTTTGATGTACTTGCTTACGGCTCTCTGCTGCGCTTTTGACGCTGGCATTTATTCTGCCTCCCTTCTCTTGTCCCCATTATGCCAAAAAAAGGGGCCGAGAACACCCCGCCCCCTTATGTCCTACTCCTGCTCTTTGCTTTCTTCTGCGAAGGTGATACTGCACGCCTTGACCTTTTCCCTGGAAAGCGACGAGTGGGCAGACCGTCCTAAAGCTGGCCTTGCCTCCCCAGCAGTGCTATGCCGCTATGCAAAAGATTCTGGGCCACTATGCCCGGGTAGTGCGCAAGCGAAAACTACGCCAATACGATTTGCCTAGTGAACAGAATTTCATGCGAGAAGTGGGGCAACTCCTGTGCGAGTGCTACCGAATGGGAGCCGCCGGGGAGCCAATCCCTTTTGCAGGGGATTTTAAGGCAGAGCCTAAAGAGATAGCGCGAAAGCTGGTAAACCGTTAGACCCGGCGCCCTGCGGCCTTAAATCCTCCGCCCTAGCTTTTCGACGTTTTCGTTGTAGAAGGAGGCAAAGCGGTCTTGGTCCAAAGCGGCGCGGATATCCTCCAGCAGATGGTTGTAAAAGTAGAGATTATGCATGACCATCAGCCGCATGGCCAGCATTTCGCCGGCCTTAAACAGGTGGTGGATGTAAGCCCTGGTGTGCTTTTGGCACACGGGGCAGCCGCATTCCTCATCAATAGGCGCTTCATCCAGGGCGTATTTGGCGTTGTGCAAATTCCGGCAGCCCGCATGGGTGAAAGCGTGGCCGTGGCGGGCGTTGCGGGTAGGCATCACGCAGTCGAAAAGGTCGACGCCCCGGCGGACGCCCTCCAGAATATTCACCGGCGTCCCCACGCCCATGAGGTAGCGGATTTTGTCCCGGGGGCAGTGGGGCTCAACGGCCTCCAGCACCGCGTACATCTCCTCTGTGGGCTCGCCCACCGCCAGCCCGCCAATGCCGTAGCCGTCCAAATCCATATCCGCAATGCGTTTCATATGCTCCACCCGCAGGTCCAGGTAGGTACAGCCCTGGTTGATGCCAAACAGCATCTGCCGGGGATTGATCGCGTCTGGCAGGGCGTTCAGCCGGGCCATCTCCCTCTGGCAGCGTTCCAGCCAGCGGGTGGTACGGGCGCAGGAGCTTTTGGCGTACTCGTACTCCGCCGGGTTTTCCACGCACTCGTCAAAGGCCATGGCAATGGTGGAGCCCAGGTTGGACTGAATGCGCATGCTCTCTTCCGGACCCATAAAGATCTTCCGCCCGTCAATGTGCGAGGCAAAGGCGACCCCTTCCTCCCGGATATTCCGAAGCTTTGAGAGCGAGAACACCTGAAAGCCCCCGCTGTCGGTAAGGACGGGCCCTTCCCAGCCGGTAAACTTCCGCACGCCCCCCAGCGCCCGGACCGTCTCGTCCCCCGGCCGCAGGTGAAGGTGGTAGGTGTTGCATAGCTGCACCTGGCAGCCCAGCTCCCGCAAATCATAGGCCGACACCGCCCCCTTAATGGCCCCGGCGGTGGCCACATTCATAAACCCCGGGGTCTGCACTGTGCCATGAACCGTCGCAAACTCTCCCCGCCTGGCCGCTCCCTCTGTCTTTATCAACGTATACATTGGGTGGTGCTGCTCCTTCCTCTAAGGTCGTAGGGCTCTGCCCTACAACCCGCCACTTTTGAAAAAGTGGACAAAACTTTTTATCCGAATTTTGTCGATTCCGTACCGGTAGCTGCTGCCTCGCGGCCGAAAGCCCCATCTACCAAAAACCTTTAGGGCGCACCTCTACCCAACTGCCAGTTAGAGAGAGCCCCGGTAGCATCTAACGGACCGCGCTGGCTCAGCTGGCAAGTTCCCCACCATCGAGGGCGCCGCTTTGCCCGACCCCGCGAAGTGGGTCAAGCGTCACGCTTGTCACGTTGCCGGAAGGTTTCCATGACGCGGGAGAGCTCGGGGAGGTGGACTTCGAACTTAGGGCCAAAGCGGATATCGGGGCTGTAGCGGCGGGTGGTTTCAATGACCTTGTGGGTGAATTCCACCGCGACCCTACAGGCGCAGCCCAGAGACATGCCGTTAAGCAGGCCGCCCAGCAGAATGGAGGAGAAGAGGTCGCCGGTGCCGTGGTACGAGCCGGGGATCTCCTCTTTCATCCAGAATTCCGGCTGGCCGGGGCCCTGGGTGTCCAGGCAGGCGGCCCCCAGCTTGCCGTTCATCCGCACGCCGGTGAGCACCGCCATTTTGGGCCCCAGCTGGCAAAGCGCCTCCAGCATCTTTGCTACTTGGGCCGGTTCCAGCTCCCCGTCCAGATAGGGCGCGCCCAGGAGAAAACTGGCCTCTGTCATGTTGGGGGCAATGACGTCCGCCCCCCGGCAAAGGCGGGCCATACCCGCCGCCAGCTCTTCCGTGATGGTGGTGTAAAGCTTCCCCCCGTCTCCCAGCACAGGGTCCACAAAGACCAGGGTATCCTCCCGGGCCAGCATTCTAAAAATAGCCGCCACTATGTCCGCCTGCTCCGCCGAACCCAAAAAGCCGCTGTACAGAGCGGAAAACCCCGCTCCCACTGATTTCCAGTGTTCCGCGATAGGCAAAAGATCCCCTGTCAAATCCCGAAATGTGTACCCGGTGAATCCCCCGGTATGGGTGGACAGCACCGCCGTGGGCATTGCCGCCGTCTCCACCCCGCAGGCGGACAGTACCGGCAGCGCCACCGTCAGCGAACACTTCCCCACCCCCGACAAATCATGTATCGCCGCGCAGCTCATCTCTCTATATGGCATGGTTACTCCTCCTAAGGCCATAGGGCTCTGCCCTACAACCCGCCACCTTTTGAAAAAGGTGGACGAAAACTTTTACTCCGAATTTTGTCGATTTTGTACTGTTGGCTGCTGTCTCCAAGCCGAGAGCCACAGCTATCAAGAACTCCTAGGGCTCTGCTTCCACCCAACTGCCAGTTGGAGAAAGCCCCGGTAGCCGCCAACGGACCGCGCCCAGACAGCTAGCAGGTTCCCCGCCTGCGAGGGCGCCGCTTTGCCCGATCCCGCGAGGTGGGTCCAGCGTCACGCTGGGCGCGGCCGCATAAATTTGCGCAAAAGGCGGGTAAGCTCCCGGACGTCGATGGGTTTGGCGGAGTGGGCGTTCATGCCGCAGTCCAGGCATTTTTGGACGTCTTCCATAAAGGCGTCGGCGCTCATGGCAATGATGGGGATCTCCTTGGCGTCCGGCCTGTCCATGGCGCGAATAGCCGTTGCGGCCTCATAGCCGGTCATTTCGGGCATACGCAGGTCCATGATGATAGCGTCGTAGTGCCAGGGCTCTGCGGCGGTGAAACGCTCTGTGCAGATCCGCCCGTTTTCCGCCCGGGTAACCTCCAGGCCCTGGTCGGAAAGCAGCTCGTTGGCAATTTCCCAGTTCAGGTCGTTGTCCTCCGCCAGCAGCACCCGGCGGCCGGCAAGGTCTCCCTCATCCTGAAAGGCTTCCGGCGCCTGGGCCTTGGCCTCGTTCTTGTATTTCTTCAGGCCGTAATATAGGGTGGACTTAAACAGGGGCTTTGCAATCAGCCCATTGACCTGGGCCGTCTTGGCTGCGGCGGCAATCTCGTCCCAATCGTAGGCGGAGGTCAAAAGGATGCACACCTCTTCCCCGCAGTGCTTGCGCAGCTCTCCGGCTGTGGTGATTCCATCCGCGCCGGGCAGCTGCCAGTCAATGAGAATGATCTCATAGCCTTGGCCTCCCGCCTTACGCTCCTTGGCCATTGCGACGGCGGTGTCCGGGTCCATGGCCCAGTCGGCCCGAATGCCCAATGCTTTTAAGGTGGCTACCACGCTTTCGCAGAGGTTCTCGTCGTCGTCCACCACCAGCATTCTCCAGTCCGGCAAAAACATATCCGCCTCCTGCACGGCGGCCTTTTCCATATCCAGCGCCACATGGACCTCCGTGCCCTTGCCCACCTGGCTTTCAATATCAATGGTCCCCCCCATGCTGTCCACAATGTGCTTGACAATGGCCATGCCCACGCCGGCCCCGGCGGTTTTCTGCACCCGGCTGTGGTCCTCCCGGGCAAAGGAATCGAATATCTTTTTCTTAAACTCCTCCGTCATGCCGATGCCGTTGTCCTTTACCCGCAGGTGGGAGCGGATATAGCCGAAGCCTTTGGGCGAGGGCTCCTCATACACCGCCACCTGGATGTCCCCCTCCTCCGGGGTAAACTTGATGGCGTTGGACAGCAGGTTCAGAAAAATCTGATTCAGCCGCACGCTGTCACAGCAGACGTTTTCCACAAAGATGTCTCGGACATACACGTTGAAATGCTGCCGTTTAGCTTGGATTTCCTGCTGGACCACGGCCACGATGCCGTTCATCACCTCTTGCAGAGAGACCTGCTCCACATTGAGCTTCATGGCGCCGTCGTCGATTTTGGACATATCCAGGATATCGTTGATAAGCCCCAGAAGGTGCCGGCTGGAAAGAGAGATTTTCTTTAGGCAGTTCTGCACCTGCTGGGCGTTCTCTATATTGGCGGTAGCCACGGCCGTCATGCCCACAATGCCGTTCATGGGGGTGCGGATATCGTGGCTCATATTGGAGAGGAACTCCGTTTTGGCCCGGTTGGCCCGCTCTGCGGCAATCCGGGCGTTGTCCAGGTCCCGCATCTGCCGCCGGGTCTGCCGGATGTAGGCGGCGAATACCAGCAAAAGCGCCGCTAAGATTACCGCGCAGCCTCCCAGGGAGTTTCGAATCCAGGCCCCGCAGAGACTGTCAATGCTGTCGTTTAAAGCCCCATAGGGAGTGGAAAGCAGCAGGTACCACTCGGAGTAGGGCAGGCGCGTACAGTAGATATGGCGGCTGATGCCGTCCACCACGGCCTGGGCGGCGTAGTCCTCCCCCGCCTCCATGGAAGCCCGCAGGTCGGCGGCGTACTCGTCCGGCTCCTTCTCTCCTACATACCCCGCCCGGATGCGGTCGAAATAGTTGTCCTCCTTAATGTCCAGGTTCCCCCGGGCCACAAAGGTGCCGTCCCGCCGGATGATGGAATAGAAGTCCAGGGCCCCGGTTTCCAGCTCATACGCCAGAGAGTCCCGGATATAGGTGGCCGGAATCCCCGCTACCAGAGCCGTGCTGGTAACTTCTCCAGTCCTGTAGACCATAGGCGAGGCCAGCAGCACCACGTCCTCGCCCAGATGGTCGGTGCCTACGGCAATCCGCTGCTCCTTGGCCTCCATGGACCGCCGGAAGGAGGGGGCGTCCGTAGCCCGGACCGCTCCGCCGTACAGCGGGTAAAAGCTCCCGTCCTGGGTGTAAAGGGAGAGATAGGGAAAATCCCGGGCCTTGGCGGCCTCGATCAAATCTTCCGGCTTTGCGCCGGCGCCGCCCTGGGCCAAAGCCTTCACCTGGCTCAGGCGCAGCTCCATGGTAGAGCCTAAATGCATGGCCGTCTGCCGGCTGAGGCCGGACATATAGCTTTCTCCAATGCTCCGGATAGCGGCGGCCCCCTGAGAATTCATCCGCAGAGTAACGCCGGAGAAGACCACCACGCACAGCGCGGCCACCCCCAGCAGACTTCCTATCAGTACCCGCAGCGGCTTCTCTTTCATTCCGCGCCCCCCTAAACCAGAAATTTTTAGAAAACTCTCTCTATTATAGTTTTGAGAGTGGGTTTCTGTCAATATACTATGGGGAAATCTTTTCCCGTTCCCCATACGCCGGGTTCAAAGCTCCCCGCCGCCTTCCTCCAGCCCCTTGCTGGTAAGGGTATAAACCTTGCCTCCCGCCTCCTTTATGAACTTCCTGTCGTGAGACACGCTGATGACGCAGCCCCCGAAATTCTGAAGGATCTCCCGGATCACCGGGCCGGAAAGGGGGCTGAAATTCCGGGTGGGCTCGTCCAGGATCAGGACGTTGTTTTTGTCAAGGATCATCTTTAAAAAGAAAAGCTTGGCCTTTTGGCCCCCGGAAAGCTGGGCGATGCTGTGTCCGCATTCCTCGGGGGTATATTTCATGCTGCCAAGGTAGGTCTTCGCCTGGGTCAGCAGCCGCTTTTCCCCGGAGTCCGCTAAAAATTCCACCGGCGTCAGGCTCTGGTCAATGGTTTCCGCGTAGTCCTGGGGCATATAGGCGGCCTTGATGTCCCTGCGGGGCAGCAGTTCCCCGGCGATGCGCCGCAGCAAGGTGGTCTTTCCCGCGCCGTTTTTGCCCGTGAGGCAGACATGCTGGGGCCCGCGCAGGCAGAGCCGGATATTTTCCGCCAGAAGGGTTCCGTCCGGGGCGGTGAGCCGGGGCAGGTTCAGGTCCAAAACGGGCTTGCCCATGGGCAGGCTCAGCTCTTGGTCAAAGCCCGCCAGAATGGCCTCTTCCGTGTCCGGAAACTCCGTCATGTCCCCCCGCTCCCGCAGGAAACGGTGTTCCATGCTTTTTACCGACTTCATTTTCTTTTTCAGCAGCCGCCCGCCCCCTGGGTTCGCCCGGGAGATGGTATCCAGCTCGTGCTGGACCCGCTGCTCAATCCGCCGCAGCTTTTCCTGGCGCTTGCGGTCCTCGTCCCGCTCCTTTTTGGCGTTCTGGGCCTGCTTTTGAAAGCTTTGCAGCCGCTCCTGCACATATTGCCGGTAGCCCACCCGGGCCAGGGTCCACCGGGGCAGAGTTTTCCGGCGCAGCTGCTCCAGGTGCAGAACGCAGTTGGCGGCGTTTTCCAGCAGCAGCTCGTCGTGGGAAATGAAGACCACGGGCTTTGGACAATTCCGAATAAAATCCTCCAGCCATTCCAGGGTCTCTACATCCAGGTCGTTGCTGGGCTCGTCCAGGAGGAAGATGTCCGGCCGGGCTAAAGACAGCAAAGCCATGCGCAGCTTCACCTTCTCCCCGCCGGAAAGCGTGCCCACCGGGCGGTCCGTATAAAAGAGCTCCGTGGAAAGCCCCAGCTGTGCCGCCGCGCTGGAAAGCTCCTTGGGGGCACTCTCTAAAAAGGCCGGATGCCGGCAGCAGAATTCATAGCCGGAAAGCCCTCCCTCTTCGGGCTCCACCTCTTGGGAGAGATACCCCAGAAGCATGCCGTCCTTTTGGATGGAGCCGGACCATTCCGCGTATCCCTCTACCAGGTTTTGGTCGTACAAAAGCTTCAGCAGGGTGGACTTCCCGTCCCCCTCTTCGCCGATTACCGCCAGCTTGTCGCCGGGGTTTAAAGAAAGAGTAAGGCCCTCCACCAAGGTTCGCAGGTCCTTTCTCATGGTAATCGTAAGTTCTTTTATTTGCAGCAATGCGCATACCTCCCATCCGCCGGACAGGCTGTACGCGCACCTCGACTAGACCGCAAAAAGCGGCGGCTATAATAAAGGAAAACAAAAAGACGCGTATAAGCCCATGAACCGGCAAAAACAGCCTTTGGGAAAACCCCAAACGCCAACCTCTTTCGCCTGTTTCAGCGGAAACCTGGGCCCCGGCCCATATGTTTCCCATGAGCTTAATCTAGCATCTTTTCACCTCGCTGTTCATTTCCCTCCTATCATACGGCAGAAGCGGGGAAATGTCAAGGGCTTTTTTTAAGGCTTGCAAAATCACAAGAGCCCGGGGCTCCGCCGGTTCCCGGTAAGCCGCAGCTCCCGCCGGTATACCCGGCGGTACGAACCCGCCAGCAGCAGGCCCAGCAGCCCCCTGCCAAAAACCAGCATGACGGCGGCCACCACCGCCCAACCGGCCAACGCCAGCCGCACGCTGCACCGCAGCCCGGCCTTGATTCTGTCCAGGCGGCCCGCGCCGTAATTCTGGGCGCAGAAATTGGCAAAGGCCCCTTCCAGCCCGTCGCCCGGCAAATTGATCAGCCCGAAATACCTCTCCACAGCCGTCATTCCGGCCACAAACAGTTTGCCGTAGCCGTTTATGGCCGACTGCACAAACAGCCCGCCCAGAGAGATCACCCCGTTGCGAAAGGCCAAAGGCCCGCCCAGGGCCAAGAGCCTGCCCAGCAAAGCGGCGGACAGGGTGAAATCCACCGGCCTTAGCTGGGGAATCCGCCGAAGCCCTGCAAGGCAGTACAGCAGGCACCCCAGCTGGGCTGCCACGGTAGCCAAAGCCGCCCCGGCCACGCCCCAGCGAAAGACGCCTACAAAGAGGACGTCCAGCCCGATGTTCAGCACGCAGGACGCGATATTCCCGAAAACCGGGTCCCGGCTGTTGCCCAGAGACTGCAGCAGGGTGCAGGCCAGCCGGTTGCACACCGTTACGATGATTCCGCAGAACAGAACCCGCAGATAGGCCGCCGCCCCCGGGCGGATGTCCAGGGGCGTGGCGGCTAAAGCCAGCGCCGGGTCAATGGACAGCAGCTCCAGCGCCGTCAGCGCCCCGCCGGTTCCCACGGCCAGCACAATGGAGGAGCCTACAGCCTGCCGCAGCCGGGGCCACTGCTTTTTTCCGAACAGCTGGGCAAACAGAATGCCGAAGCCCTGGGTCAGCCCCAAAATGATATCCACCGCCAGCCAGCTGAGGAACCCCGCCGCGGTGTACAAGAGCTGGCACAGGCTGCCCAGCATCAGCGGCAAAGCAAAACGAACCAGCAGGGGCAGGGGACGCCCCTGGGTCATATCGGTTACTTTTTTCATATGTCATGCCTCTTTCCCAATTTTTTACAGATAACACAAGGAAAAAGGCCCGAGAAGGACGCCGCGCAAAATCCAGCCGGGTAAACCGGCGTTTTCCGGTCCGCCTCCCGCTTTAGGCCGCCTTCTCAGGCCCTAGGGGAGGCGTTTACACCGGGCCGCCGTATGGCCGCGCGTATACTTCCTCTTTTTGTATTTGTCATGGATACCCTCCAGAATCGATTGCAAATGATAAAAGGCAGGTTTAAAAGCCGCGCCGCCAGTATAGCATAAACCCGGACAAAAGGCAAGCGCCCCATGGCATGGACTTTCATAAGGCGGGGCTTTTACTCCTTGGGCAATTTGTAGGCCAGGAGCATCTCTTTGTCCCTGGCCGGCGCCCGGTAGGATTCCCGAATCTTTTGAATGGCCTTGTTTTGGGTAAAGGCCGGAAGAGAGCGCTTTTCCAGCAGCTCCAGCGTCTGCCGGGGAAATTTCACATAGCATACCGACACGGCCCAGGCCGCCGCCATGCGGACGTAATACGCCTCCTGCCTCATGGACTCCAATAGGAGAAGCCCCTCTTCTATGTATGGAGCCTCCACATAACGCCCTAAAAACATCACGGCGGCAAACCGGGCGAAGAACGTCCGCTCATCTGTAAAAAGAGGGCGCAGGAAGGCCCACATCCGGTCCTTTTCCTCCCGGCCTTTGAGCTTAAAGCCGCCGCAGAAGGTATCGCATACGGCCCAGTTATCCACCAGGGGGAGAAAACCCTCTACTAAGGGCAGGCGCTCTTCAATGGGGAGCCTCATCCCCGCTATGACCATGCCTCGCAGCATAATTTCCTCATAGGAGCCAGGCTGGGACGCAACCAGAAACCCCATGGGGTCCTTCTTTATGACAAGGCGGGAAATCCGGCGGATTTCCGGCACCCGCACCCCATAAGCGGTGGCTGTGCCGGGGATCAGGCTCTCGTTAAAGGCTTTGTATTTCCCGTCGCTTAAAGCGGCGAACTCTTCTAAAATAGCCGCGTACTCCTCTTGGGAAAAGCTCATGCCCGCTTCTCCCTTTTTTCCACCAGCTGGGAAATGAGGCTGAGCATGTTGGGAATGGACTGGGATTTATCAAAGCCCGCGCAGTTTTCCCGCATGGCCCGCAGATGCTCCTTTTCCCGTAGCAGATTGGAGATCTCCCCGGCAAAGTTCCCGTCCTTCTCAATGCGCACGCACATGTCGTGGGTCTTTAAAAAGTTGGCGTTATCCTCCTCCTGCCCGGGGATGGCGTCGAACACGGCCATGGGAAGGTTGCAGGCCAAAGCTTCGGAGACGGTAAGCCCCCCGGGCTTTGTCACCAAAAGGTCCGCCGCGTGCATATATTTTTCCACCTCGTCGGTAAAATAGAAAAGCCGGGTGGGGATGGAGGGGTTCCCCTTTATCTCTTTTTCAAAGGCTTCAAACAGCTTTTGGTTTCGCCCGGTGATGACAATGATCTGCATGTTCACTTGGGTCTCGGCCAAGTCCCGGTAGAGCTTGATGATATTGGAGACGCCAAAGCTGCCCGCCATAAACAGCAGCGTGGGCAAGTTAGGGTCCAGGTCCAGCTGGCGCAGAAGCATTCCCTGATCTTGCTTATCGAAAAAAACGCCGTGGACCGGAATGCCGAAGGGGTAAATCTTGTCCTTGGGAACGCCGAATTCCATAAGCTCCGGGGCCATGTCCTCGCTGGCTACCACATAGGCGTCGGCCTCTTTGGCGATATAGGCCCGGTGGGCGCCGTAGTCGGTGATAATGCAGATCAGCGGCGCGGCCACCAGCCCGTCGGATTTCAGAGCCGCTACCATCTCCGTGGCAAAAGGATGGGTGGTAACGATTACGTCGGGCTGATAGCTTTCCAGGGTGGGGTACAGCAAATTGCTGAAAAGCCCGCTGAGCTTTGGCACCAGGCTGGAAAGCCTGTCCAGCTTGTTGGTGCGCTTATATAGCCGCCCAAACAGCATGGGAGCCTTTTTGGCCATAAACAGGTAGCTGTCGCACACGGTTTTATCCAGCAGCCGGCCCACCGCCTTGAGGCAGTCCACATTCCGGACATCCCAGCCGGTATTCTCGCGGATATATTCCTCCACCGCGTTGGCCGCCCGAATATGCCCGCCTCCCGTAGCGGCTGTCAGCAACATCACTTTCATAGTTTTCTCTCCTTTTTTTATCTCCCAGCCTTGTGGGTGCAGAATAAGGCTTACGCTTTGCGCCTTGTCAAATCGCCTACGCGATTTATGGATTTGCCGCGCAAATCCTGCTCTACTGAAATATCCTGCGGATATTATAGCATAAATCTGATTGGAGTTTTCCGGTGCTTTCGCAAAGCGAAAGACGGCCGCTTCGCGGACGAGGGAAACTCTGGATGTACGCTTTGCGTACATTATAGCATGGGCCGGGTAGGGTTTCCAGTATTTCGGAGAAAGCGTAAGCTTTTTGTAAGCTGTGCCGCCTGCAAAGGAAGGGGCGATAATTTTAACGAAATTGAAACCTTTACCGCCTTTACATTTGCGGGCGGGGCATGTATAATAATATGTAAACCAGCATTATACCCGCAACGGCGGGAGGAAGGGTAAATAGATGAAAAAGAAAGGATTCACTTGGAAAACAGCCGCTCTTTTGGCGGCGATGGTATTGGCCGTCAGCTTTGGCGGCTGCAAACAGGGAAAGCCCGGGCCGGAAGAGAGCTCGGGCATGTCCTCCACGGCGGCGCGGGATACAGGGCTTTTCCCGGAGGGCGCATCCATCGGCGGGAAGAACATCGGCGGAAAGACCCTGGAGGAGGCTTTGGCCACGGCCCGCTCCGCTCTGGACGAGACGCTGGCCGGGATGGAGATCAGCGTAAAATTTAAAGACGACACCATTGCCCTTAAGGGCGCGGATTTTGACGTGCAGAGCATTCTGGACCAGGCTCTGCCCCAGATGCTGGAAACCGGGAAGGCGGACCAGTTTGAGCTGCCCTTTGTGGCGGACTTGTCCCAGCAGGGCAAGGAAAAGCTCCAGGAGGCCGCCAAAGCCTGCTACACCCAGGCCAAGGACGCGTCGGTGGACAGCTTCGACACAAACGCCCAGGCTTTTGTCTTTGTGGACGAGCAGGCCGGCAGCCGGGTGGACATGGCGGCTACTTTAAAGAGCATCCGGCAGCTGCTGGCCCAAAAGCACGGCGGGGACATCCAGGCCGCTTTTGTAGACACCCAGCCCAAGGTCACCAAGAAGTATTTGCAGGAGCACTTTAAGCTGATGTCCACTTACAGCACGGAGTCTACCAATAACGCCAACGGCAACTCCAACATGGCCTTGGCCCTTTCCTGCGTCAACGGCAGCGTTGTGAAGCCCGGGGAGGTCTTCTCTTACAACACCGCCACCGGCGACAGCACCAATCCGGCGGGGGGGTGGCTGCCCGCCGGGGGGCTGGCTGGAGGGCTCAGCGTGGAGATGTACGGCGGCGGCATCTGCCAGGGCTCTACTACTCTGTATAACGCCGCGCTGATGGCCGGCATGGAGATTGTAGAGAGAGACTGCCACAGCAGTCCTTCCAGCTACTGCCCTATCGGCCTGGACGCCACGGTGGATTATGGAAATATTGACTTTCAGTTCCGCAACTGTCTGGAAAACCCCGTGTATATCTCCGCCTGGATGGACGGCGTGATCCTGACGGTGAATTTCTACGGCTGCTTCCCCCCGGAGTGGGATAACATTGAGCTGGGCTCTGAGCAGACCGGCAGCGAGCCCCCCAGAGACTCGGTGGAGTTTCGGGTGGACAGCTCCCTTGCCAAGGGGCAGTTTGTGCGCAAGTCCTCCGGCAACAGCGGCTACTATGCCAGCGCCTGGCGGACCTATTATAAGGACGGGCAGGAGGTAAGGACGGAGTCTTTGCCGGACTCCTACTACGGCTCTACCGGCAAGATTTTCATGGTGGGCGAGGGCACGGATACCAGCAAGATTGATACCAGCCAGTCCAGCGGCACCACGGACCCCCAGGCCACGCCCAAGCCCTCTCCTACCCCTAAGCCCACGGAAAAGCCGACCCCGGAGCCCGACCCCGACCCCACCCCGGAACCGGAGCCGGATCCTACGCCTGAGCCTACTCCGGAGCCGGAGCCCGACCCCACCCCGGAGCCGGAACCGGACCCCACCCCGGAGCCTGACGACGACCCGGATGATCCTGATTCCAGCGGCGGCGAGGACGAAGGCGGCGAAAACTACGAATGGGAAAGCCTGTGGACCTAGCGCCCTGCGGCTTGAAAGGCGGACTTGAGCGGTTCGTCCGCACAGAATCTGGAGCCGGCAGTAAAGCGGGACAAAGCGCCCAAAGCATAGATAAAAACTATCTGCTGCGCCCCGCAAGCTAACGGTGCGGAATCGAGAAAATTCGGATGAAAAGTTTCGTCAACCTTTTCAAAGGTTGCAGGGTGTGGGGCAGAGCCCCACGGCCTTCCAGATAGAGCGTCTAAGATTTATCCCCCGCTCCGGCGAGGGATAAAAAATGAGAGAAATAAAGGAGAATCAAGATGAAGGACGGTTTTTTTAGAGTAGCCGCCGCCACGCCGGAGGTAAAGGTAGCGGACGTGAAGGAAAACGCCAAAAGAATTACCGCGCTGATAAAAGAAGCTGCCCAAGAGGGCTGCGGAGCGGTGTGCCTGCCGGAGCTGGCGGTAACGGCCTATACCTGCGGGGACCTCTTCCTGACCAGCACCCTGCTGGAAGGGGCCGAAGGAGCCCTTTGCCAGATTATGAAAGATACCGGCGATCTGGATATTCTGTGCATTGTGGGCGTGCCCGTACCCTGGGGGGGCTCCCTCTTTAACTGCGGGGCTGTGTTCCACAAGGGCAGGCTCCTGGGGCTGGCGGCCAAGTCCTTCATTCCCAACTACAGCGAATTTTATGAGGCACGGTATTTTGCCCCGGCCCAGCCCGCCCAGCGGGTGCGGTTCTGCGGCCAGGACACTGTGATGGGCAGCGGCCTGCTGTTCCCCTGTGAAAACGTGGCGGACCTTACCGTGGGCGTAGAGGTCTGCGAGGACCTTTGGGGCGCTATGCCTCCCAGCGGGCTCTTAGCCAAAAACGGCGCTACCCTCCTTTTGAACCCTTCCTGTTCCGACGAAGTGGCCAACAAGGCCGAATACCGCCGGACCTTGGTGGAAAGCTGGTCCGGGCACCTGGTGGGAGCCTATGTATACGCGGATTCCGGAGCTGGAGAATCCACCGGAGACATGGTCTTCGCGGGGCACAACCTGATTGCGGAAAACGGCACCACCCTGGCGGAAAGCCAGCTGTTCACCACCGGGCTTACCATGGCGGACATTGACCTGGAAGCCCTCGGCCAGGAACGGCGGAAGTCCAACACCTGGCTGGACCGGGCCGACGGCGAAATGGTGAAAATCCCCTTCGCCTACGATCCGGAAACCCTCGGCGCTTTCCAGCCCCGGCGGACCTTCCCGAAGCTGCCCTTTGTACCGGAGGACCCCGCCGCCCGGGACAAGCGCTGCCAGCTGATTCTTACCATGCAGGCCCATGGGCTGGCTACCCGGCTGAAGCATATTGGCTGCAAGGACGCCCTCATCGCCCTTTCCGGAGGGCTGGACTCCACCCTGGCCCTATTGGTAACCGTGCGCGCCTTTGATCTGCTGGGGCTTAGCCGTCAGGGGATCTTGGCCGTTTCCATGCCCTGCTTCGGCACCACCAGCCGCACCAAAAACAACGCCCAGCGTATGGCCCGGGAGCTGGAGGTGGAGTTCCGGGAGATTCCCATTAAGGACACGGTGCTCAGCCATTTCCGGGACATTGGCCAAGACCCGGAAAACTTTGACGTTGCCTTTGAAAACGCCCAGGCCCGGGAGCGCACGCAGGTCCTGATGGATATGGCCAACCAGAGAAACGGCCTTGTCATCGGCACCGGCGACCTCTCTGAGCTGGCTTTGGGGTGGGCTACCTACAATGGGGACCACATGTCCATGTACGCCGTGAACGCCGATGTGCCCAAAACCTTGGTCCGGCATCTGGTGGCCTTTGAGGCCCAGCGTTTAGGCGGCCAGCTGGCCGGGGCGCTGCGGGACGTCCTGGACACCCCCGTCAGCCCGGAGCTTCTGCCTCCCAAGGACGGGGAGATCGCCCAGAAAACCGAAGAGCTGGTGGGCCCCTACGAGCTCCACGATTTCTTCCTCTACCACTTCCTGCGCCACGGCTTCGGCCCCGGTAAAATCTACCGCATGGCCTGCCGGGCCTTTGCCGGCCACTACCAGCCCGAGACCGTCAAGGCTTGGCTGCAAGTGTTCTTCCGCCGCTTTTTCAGCCAACAGTTTAAACGTTCCTGCCTGCCCGACGGCCCTAAGGTCGGCACTGTGGGCGTTTCCCCCCGAGGCGACCTCCGCCTCCCCAGCGACGCCTGCGCCCGCTTGTGGCTGGATGAAATCAGCCGGCTCTAAGACCTTGGGGCGCCGCCCCAAACCCCGCAGGGCGCCTAACGCGCCTTGACCGCGCAATGTTTACACTTTTTTCGGGGGTGTAGTTTTTGGTGGGTGGGGTTGTGAAGGCTTTTGGGGGGACGGGGTAGGGCGGGTTTCTCGCCCAGCGAGGAGCGGCCTATAGCCCGCCGCGTCTCCGGGGGAGGCCAACTGCGCCGCCCAGAAAGCCTACGGCACGAAATCGGCAAAATCCGGCATAGAAGTTTTTGATCAAACTTTTTTCAAAAAGTTTGCAGGGTGCGGGACAGCGTCCCGCGGCCTGAAAGAGGGAGGAGTTACCCATGAATATTCTAGTAACCGTACCAGTATCGGCGGCCCAGAGGGAGAAGCTGCGGGAGGCCGGGAAGGGCGCGGAGATTCGGTACCGGCTGGGAGAGGATTTGCCTTCGGGGCGGGGCGGGGCGCTGCCCTTTGAGGATTTGCTGCCAGCCGAAGGGCTTTCTGTAGAGGACATTGCCTGGGCCCAGGCCATTTTGGGCAACGTGGAGCCAGTGTTCTTGAAGCAGAGCCCCCGGCTGCAATGGATGCAGACCAGCAGCGCGGGAGTGGAGCCGTATGTGGCCCCAGGGGTTTTGCCGGCGGGCGCGGCGCTTACCAACGCCACCGGGGCCTATGGGCTGGCTATTTCCGAGCACATGCTGGGCATGCTGCTGATGATCTTTAAAAAGCTGGAGCTTTACCGGGACGCCCAGAAAGAGGGGCTCTGGGCCAGCCAGGGCAATGTGCGCTCACTTTATGGGGCCACGGTGCTGGTACTGGGCATGGGGGACATCGGCGGAAGTTTTGGGCGGCTGTGCAAGGCCATGGGAGCGCGGGTAATCGGTGTGCGCCGGACCCCGGGGGCCAAGCCCGATTACGCGGACGAGGTGTGCCTGACGGCGGACCTGGACCGGCTGCTCCCCCAGGCGGACGTGGTGGCGGCGACCTTGCCGGGCACCCCGGCCACTCGGGGGATGCTGGGCCGGGATAGAATTGGGAACATGAAGCCCGGGGCCGTGGTGCTGAACGTGGGCCGGGGATACGTCGTTGACACAGAGGCCCTGTGCGACGCCTTGGAAAGCGGCCATCTGGGGGGCGCGGGGCTGGACGTCACCGATCCGGAGCCCCTGCCCCAGGGCCACCGGCTATGGCGGCTGCCCACGGCGGTGGTGACCCCTCATGTCTCCGGGGGCTATCATTTGCAGGAGACCCACAACCGCATTATCGAGATTTTCGCGGAAAACCTCCGGCGTTTCGCGACAGGGGAGCCCCTTAAGAATCAAGTGGACCTTGCCGCCGGGTACCGGAAGCGGGACGAATAGGGGACGGATATGAATCAACGGGAATACTATTTGGACAACTCCGCCACCACTCCCGTCCTGCCGGAGGCCGCAAAGGAAGCGGCGCGGGTGATGACCCGGGACTTCGGGAATCCTTCGTCCCTGCATACCAAAGGGTTTTTGGCGAAAAAGGAGCTGGAAGCCGCCCGAAGCACAGTGGCGTCCCGGCTGGGGGCCAGGCCGGAGGAGCTGGTATTCACCAGCGGCGGCACCGAGGCCAATAATCTGGCACTCCTTGGCGCGGCCATGGCCCGCCGGAAGCTGGGAAACAAAATCGTGACCACCGCCCTGGAGCACGATTCCGTGCTGAAGCCTTTGAAGGCCCTGGAAAGCCAGGGCTTTGCCGTGGAATACCTGGCCCCGGATGAAAGCGGCGCCGTCAGCGGGGAACAGCTGGCGGGTGCCATTGATAAGGACACGATTCTGGTAAGCCTCATGCTGTGCAACAACGAGACCGGGGCTATCTTCCCCGTCCGGGAGGCGGCCAGGGCCATCAAGCGCCAAGGAGCCCCCGCCCTGCTGCACACCGACTGCGTCCAAGCCTTCTGCAAGCTGGACTTTACTCCCCAAAAGCTGGGGGCGGACCTGTGTACCGTCAGCGGGCACAAGATACATGCGCCGAAAGGCGTGGGGGCGCTGTACGTCCGGCAGGGGGCGCATATCCTGCCGCAGATTTTGGGGGGCGGGCAGGAGCGCGGGCTGCGCTCCGGCACAGAAAGCCTGCCGCTGCTTGCCGCCTTTGCCAAAGTGGTGGAGCTGGCCCCCAGGCCGGCGGAGTCCCTGGCGCATGTGGAAGCCTTGAACCAAATGCTGCGGGAACGCCTGACGGCGCTGCCGGAGGTAGAAATCAATTCGCCCGCAGGGGCTCTGCCCTATATTCTCAATTTCTCCGCTTTGGGCGTGCGGGCGGAAACCATGCTGCACTTTCTCTCTGGCAGGGGGGTTTATGTGTCCTCCGGCTCCGCCTGTGGAAAGGCCAAGCCC
Source organism: uncultured Clostridia bacterium (assembly GCA_947567585.1). Lineage (GTDB taxonomy): Bacteria > Bacillota > Clostridia > Oscillospirales > Acutalibacteraceae > Acutalibacter. Next base: position 30,912 of record CANONE010000004.1, read on the forward strand.
AGCCATGTGCTTGCCGCTATGGGGCTTTCCAAGGAGCGGATAAGCTCCGCTCTGCGGGTCAGCTTTTCCCGGTTCAGCACCCAAGAGGATGTAGAGGCCCTGGCGGAAGGCGTACAGGCGGGGCTGGAAGGGCTTATGCGGGAGAAGCGGGAAAGGAGGGGCGCGGATGCGGTATAAGGCTATCTTTTTCGACCGGGACGGCACGCTGGTTCATGGGGACCACGAGTGGATCCAGTTTCGGGACCAGTGCCTGGAGGAATGGAGCGGGAAAAAATTTGACAGCTCTTACGAGTATTTCATGAAATTCTTTGAGAAGGTAAACGCCGGCGGCTTCCCCTTCGCACCCTACAAGACGGTGGAAGACGAGCTGGCCTTTTTCCGGCAGTGGTATCTATATGTCTTTGAGGACATGGGCATTACGGAAAAGACCGGGGAGCGGGCCGATCTGCTGGTGGAAAAGCTATGGCACCTAAAAAAGCACCCCTACGAGGAAACCGTGGAGGTGCTGGAATATTTTCAGGGCAAAGGCTACAAAATGGGGGTGATCAGCGACAGTTCCCCATCCTTGGAGCTGACCCTGGAAAACTGCGGGCTGCATTCGTATTTCACCAGCTTTACCGCCAGCTCCTTGGTGGGGGCCGACAAGCCCGATCCCATTATTTACAACGCGGCCCTGGCGGCCCAGGGCGTCACGGCGGAAGAGAGCCTGTATGTAGACGATTACCCGCCGGAAGCGGACGGGGCCAGGGCGCTGGGCTTTACATCCTTTCTGATCGACCGGAAAGGCGCCCAGCCGGCATCGCCATGGAGGATCGAAAATTTAAGGGAGCTGGTAGAGTTTGCGGAAGGATGAGGCAGGATATGAGAGAAGTTATTTTACTGAAGCTGGGGGAAATCGCCTTAAAGGGGCTGAACCGGAAAACCTTTGAGGATGTGCTCGTCAAGAATATCAAGCGGCGGCTGCAAGGGGCTGGGGAGTTCTCTATTACATCCCGGCAGTCCACCATTTATGTGGAGCCCCTGGACGGCTCCGCCGACATGGACCTCTGTGAGGAACGCTGCCGGAAGGTGTTCGGCGTGGTGAGCTATACCCGGGCGGGGGAAGTGGGGAAGACCCTTTTGGAGATCCAGGCAGGGGCCGCCGAATACCTGGAGGAAACCCTGGAAGAGGCGGGAAGCTTTAAGGTGGAATGTAAGCGCAGCGACAAGAAGTTTCCCTATAAGTCTCCGGAGATTGCTGCGGAGGTAGGAGGCTATCTTCTGGACCGCTACCCCCATCTCAGAGTGGACGTCCAACATCCGGACGTCACCGTGTGGGTGGAGGTGCGGGAGACGGCCGCCTTTGTCCACGCCGACGCCAAGCCCGGGGCCGGGGGCATTCCCGTGGGCACCGGCGGCCGGGGGCTGGTGCTTATCAGCGGGGGTTTAGACAGCCCGGTGGCCGCCTGGTCCATGGCGAAAAGGGGACTGGAGCTAGTCGCCGTCCACTTTGCCAGCCCCCCCTACACCAGCGAGCTGGCCCACCACAAGGTGGTGCGGCTGTTGGAAAGGGTCAGCGAATACGCGGGGCGCATCAAGCTGGTCACTGTGGAGCTCACTCATTTGCAGGAGGAAATCCGGGACCGCTGCCCAGAGGATCTGAGCACGGTGATCCTGCGGCGGTATATGCTGCGGGCGGCCCAGAAAATCGCCAGGGAGGAGGGCTGTCTGGCGCTGATTACCGGGGAAAGCCTGGGGCAGGTGGCCAGCCAGACCCTGCAGGCCATTGCCTGCACCGACGCGGTGGCGGAGATGCCTGTGTTCCGTCCCCTGATCGGCACGGATAAGGCAGAAATCGTGAAAACGGCCCGTCAAATCGGCACCTTTGACATTTCCATCGAGCCCTATGAGGACTGCTGCACCATTTTCACCCCCAAGCACCCCCGTACCAAGCCCACCCTGGAAATGGTAGAGCGGGGCGAGGGGGCCATTGACGGAGACTCGCTTCTGGAGGAAGCTCTAGCCCATGTGACGGCCATGCATATAACCAGCCTCTAAAAGCCCCAAAGAGCACCCCAGAGCTCATTTTACATGATGAAATGAAAAATACGTAACATTAAGTTTTAGGATCAAACCCTTTTTCAAAAGGGTTTGCAGGGTGTGGGACAGCGTCCCACGGCCTTGCGCTTCCAACAGGGTGTTTGCCATGAAAAAAACGCGCGCTTCCACTGGAACAATTTTCTTTTTGTCCGCCATCTATTTTGTCAGCTATCTGACCCGCAACAGCTACAATGTGGCCATTGCCGGATTGCTCCGGGAGACGGGATTCAGCCAAGCTACGCTGGCCCTGTGCGTCACAGGCAGCCTGACGGCTTACGGGCTGGGCCAGCTGGCCAGCGGCCTTTCCGGCGACCGGACGCAGCCCCGGCTCCTGATTCTCTCAGGGCTGGGGGTTACCTCGGGAATGAACCTGCTCATGGCCTTTTGCCGGGTTCCGGCGCTGATGCTGGCCATTTGGTGCGTCAATGGACTGGCCCAGGCTTTTCTATGGCCGCCGCTGGTGCGGCTGATGGCCGAGCTTTTTTCCGGCGAGCTCTACCAAAGGGCCGTGGTGGCCGTGACCTGGGGCGGGTCTGTGGGCAATATTGTCCTGTACCTGATGGCGCCCCTGCTGATTTCGGCCTGGGGTGTGGAGAGCGTGTTCCTTTTCGCCGCCCTGTGCGGCCTGGCCATGTTCCTGGCAGCGGCGGCCAAATGCCCGCGAATCTCTCCAAAACCCGCCGGCGGGAGAGAGGGGCCGCCGGAAACCGGAACCTCCTTGTTCCGGCTTCCGCTGATGTGGATGATCCTCCTGGTCATTGTGCTGCAGGGCCTGCTTCGGGATGGCATTACCACCTGGACGCCGGTCTATACAGACGCCGTTTACCATCTGGGCAGCAGCTTCTCCATCTTGTCCAGCACAGCGCTGCCTATATTCAGTATTTTTTCCATCCAGGCCGCGTCCTTACTCCACAGTAAGCTTTTGCGCAATCCTCTGGCCTGCGCCGGGTCGCTGTTTGGGTTGGGCGGGCTGTTTGGTTTTTTGATGGCGGCGTTCCCCAGCTTGGGCGCGGCGTGGTCCGTGGGGCTATGCGCGCTGCTGATCGGCTGCATGCACGGCGTTAACTTGATTCTCATCGGCGTCTTACCCGCCCATTTCCAGCGGTTTGGTAAGGTTTCGCTGTTTTCCGGCGTGCTGAACGCCTTTACTTACGTGGGCAGCGCGCTGTCTGCCTATGGCTTTGCCGCAGCGGCGGACCATGCCGGGTGGCAGGCGGTGACCGCCTCGTGGCCGGTAATATCCCTGCTGGGCATGCTGGTCTGTTTTCTGTGCGCAAAGCCCTGGCTCCGGTTCCAGGAGAGATAGACCGTAAGCGCGCTTTAAAAAACCGGGGAACCACAACCGGTATGCAGTCTCTCCCGCAAAGTCCCGTTCCGCCAGCTGCGGGAAGAAAAAATTTTAGAATTTTGAAATCAAGGCTTGCTTTTTTTCGAGGAATGCGATATAATAATATCTGTTCCAAGGGCGCTTAGCTCAGCTGGCTAGAGCACCTGCTTGACGTGCAGGGGGTCAGCGGTTCAAGTCCGTTAGCGCCCACCATGTTTACACATCTTAAAAGATGCCACACCGAAAAAGCCCCGGAATTCCGGGGTTTTTTGGCGTTCAAGAGGCCAAAAAAGGACCGTCACGGCGTGACGTGTTTTGGGAGATGCCACCCTGATTTTTGGGATCTGAACCTGCGTGGTTGCCAAACAGCGAGTCAGGGCAGAAGAAAAACAAAATATTTTTTGAGAAGGGCCATGATGAAAATCATGGCCCTTTTTCTTTTTCCAGAGAGAGATTTAGGAGGTATGCAGAGTGCCAAAGTTTACAGAAAGCAAGACAGACCGTGCCTACGAGAGTTTTATGCAACAGATTCCCGGCTTCCAGCGGGACCCACCAGAGGCAGGGATTATCCAAAAAGATATGAAACAGAAGAAACAACAGAAAGGGGCCGGGAAAAATGATCTTCCGAAACGATAAGCACGGCGTGCTGTTTGAGAAAGAAATCAGGTATCACAAGGGCTGTAGCAGAAAGTATGCTGCGGCCCTTTTTTTGTTGACGGCCGACCCCAGGCTCTGGCACCAGGCCGAGAACCACATCGGCACTAACGAGATCGACATCGAGGCCATGAAGCCCCGGCGGCTGGACGCTATGTCCTATGTCTGTTTCGCGGTGGCCAAGGACATCATCACCGGCAGCAAAACCGTTGCTCTCACAGAACTGGCCGATGCCAGTATGCTGCCGCCCCGGTACTTTTGGGCCTGTTTGGCAAGGCGCACTGCATCACCACCAACGAGGACAACCTCCTGCAAATCGTCTATGTGGAACCCAACCGCCAGCCGTTCACCAGTGAGGTGGGCAACGACCTGAAATCACTGCAGCGGGCGGTCGGAGGATATATCGAGCCGATCAGCATGGGTGACGGCACTCTGTTGGTTGGCAACGAGGAATCCAAGCTGATTGGCATGGAGGGCAACCGGCGAATAGGCGAGTCGATCATCGCCGGGCCGTTCTTCATTGTAGGCGAGGATGGCGAGGACTTCTGCTCCCTGACGGATGAGGAAACTCAGCGGTACATGGAGCGGTTTGCGGAGCCGGAACAGCTCACACAGGCAGAAGTGGAGGGGGACATGGGTTTTACTTTCTATACTTTCTGAAAGTTATATAAATTCCCATAATGATCGAGGTGAAAAAATGAAAGACTTGATTCAATGTACCGATACCCGCGAGGAATTCCAGCATTGGCTGGATTGGGGAGTAGAATCGCTGACCCTCTCGCAAGGCGAAAAAAACATTGCAACCATCCTCCGCTTGGAGAGAGAGCCGGGTATCGGCAGAATACCTCTCGGCAAGCTAACAACGCTGGAAGTGCAGACTCTTTACAAAAAGCTGCTGACCAGCGGTAGGGTTGAGCGGACAGAATCTCAACAGCAGCCCAAGGGATTGAGCGCCAAAACAATACGCAACATCAATCAGGTGATTTCATCCGC
>CANONE010000005.1 GCA_947567585.1 uncultured Clostridia bacterium
AGAAAGCGACAACGCCCTCAACATGGCTGCTATCGAAGCCGCCCTCAATGAAATGTTGGACTTCTCCGGCCCCAGCATGGATGAAAAGGTGCTGGACAAGTTCGTGTGCCACATTACCCCGCTGGACGACACCCACTTCCGTTGGGATTTGAACCTTGCCCCCGGCCCAAAACAGGCCATCATCGGGCAAGTTGAGGGACGCAGGAACAAGTGCACCGCCCAAATAAAAGAGTATGGTGAGGACAACGCACGTCCTCACCATACATATGACAGAGCTATTCAGTTTTCCTCAAAAGAGGCAAACGCCTACTTTTGTTTAATAGCCGCCTGTGCTGCCGCCAGCCGGGCAATCGGCACCCGGAAGGGAGAGCAGGACACGTAGGTCAGGCCCACGTTGTGGCAGAACTCAATGGTGGTCGGGTCGCCGCCATGCTCGCCGCAGATGCCCAACACGATGTCGGGGCGCACGGCCTTGCCCTTTTCAGAAGCCATCTTCACCAGCTGGCCAACGCCCTCCTGGTCCAGGCGGGCAAAGGGATCGTTCTCGTAGATCTTCTGCTCGTAGTAGCTGCCCAGGAACTTGCCGGCATCGTCGCGGCTAAAGCCAAAGGTCATCTGGGTCAGATCGTTGGTGCCAAAGCTAAAGAACTCAGCCTCTTCGGCAATCTTGTCCGCTGTCAGGGCGGCACGGGGGATCTCAATCATGGTGCCAACCTTGTACTGCAACTCAACGCCAGCCTCGGCGATGATGCGGTCGGCGGTTTCTACCACGGTCTTCTTCACGTACTTGAGCTCCTTGATCTCGCCTACCAGCGGAATCATGATCTCAGGCACAATATGCCATTCAGGATGGACCTTGTTTACATTAATAGCGGCCTTGATGACAGCCTCGGTCTGCATCTCGGCGATTTCGGGATAGGTGACGGCCAGACGGCAGCCCCGGTGGCCCATCATGGGGTTAAACTCATGCAGCCCGGCAATGATGGCCTTGATGTCCTCCACGGTCTTACCCTGGGTCTGGGCCAGCAGCTCGATGTCCTTCTCCTCGGTGGGGACGAACTCGTGCAGCGGGGGATCCAGGAAGCGGATGTTTACATGGCGGCCTTCCAGAGCCTCGTAGAGCTTCTCGAAGTCGCCCTGCTGCATGGGCTCCAGCTTGGCAAGAGCGGCCTTGCGCTGCTCCACGGTGTCAGAGCAGATCATCTCGCGGATAGCGGCGATGCGGTCCGGGTCAAAGAACATGTGCTCGGTGCGGCACAGGCCAATGCCCTCGGCGCCAAAGGCCACAGCCTGCTGGGCGTCCTTGGGGGTGTCGGCGTTGGTGCGCACCTGCAGGGTGCGGTACTTATCAGAAAGCTCCATGATCCGGCCAAAGTAGCCGCCCTCGGTAGAGGCGGGCACGGTGGGGATGGCCTCGCCGTAGATGTTGCCGGTGGTGCCGTCCAGGGAGATATAGTCGCCCTCATGATACTCCCGGCCATTCAGGGTAAACTTCTTGTTGGCCTCGTCCATCTTGATGGCGCCGCAGCCGGAGACGCAGCAGGTGCCCATGCCCCGGGCCACAACGGCCGCGTGGCTGGTCATGCCGCCGCGTACGGTGAGGATGCCCTGGGAGAAGTGCATGCCCTCGATGTCCTCGGGAGAGGTCTCCAGGCGAACCAGGACCACCTTCTCGCCGGCCTGGCCCTGCTCCACAGCGTCCTCGGCGGTAAAGACGATCTTGCCGCAGGCGGCTCCGGGAGAAGCGGCCAAAGCGGAAGCAACCGGGGTGGCGGCCTTCAAAGCGGCAGCGTCGAACTGGGGATGCAGCAGAGCGTCCAGCTGCTTGGGATCAATCATCAGCAGGGCCTCTTCCTCGGTCTTCATGCCCTCGTCAATCAGGTCGCAGGCAATCTTGATAGCGGCGGTAGCGGTGCGCTTGCCGTTACGGGTCTGCAGCATGTAGAGCTTGCCGTGCTCCACGGTGAACTCCATGTCCTGCATATCCTTATAATGGTCCTCCAGCAGCTTGCAGACATTCTGGAACTGCTGGAAAGCTTCGGGGAACTTCTCAGCCATCTGGGCAATGGGCATGGGAGTACGCACGCCGGCTACCACGTCTTCGCCCTGGGCATTGGTCAAAAACTCGCCCATCAGCTTCTTTTCGCCAGTGGCGGGGTCCCGGGTAAAGGCCACGCCGGTGCCGCAGTCGTCGCCCATGTTGCCAAAAGCCATCATCTGGACATTAACGGCGGTGCCCCAGCTATAGGGGATCTCGTTCATACGGCGGTATACGTTGGCCCGGGGGTTGTCCCAGGAACGGAACACGGCCTTCACAGCGCCCATCAGCTGCTCCTTGGGGTCGGTGGGGAAGTCCGCGCCGATCTTCTCCTTGTACTCAGCCTTGAACTGCTCGGCCAGGTCTTTCAGATCATTGGCGTCCAGCTCGGTATCCTGGGTAACGCCCTTCTTCTCCTTCATCTGGTCGATGAGCTCTTCGAAGTACTTCTTGCCCACTTCCATAACCACGTCGGAATACATCTGGATAAACCGGCGGTAGCAGTCGTAGGCCCAGCGGGGATTCCCGGAAGCCTTGGCCATATATTCGACAACTTCTTCGTTGAGGCCCAGGTTCAGAATGGTGTCCATCATGCCGGGCATAGAGGCCCGGGCGCCGGAGCGCACGGAAACCAGCAGCGGGTTTTCCTTATCGCCGAACTTCTTGCCGGTGATTTCCTCCATCTTGCCCACATATTCCATAATCTGGGCCTGGATGTCGTCGTTGATTTTCCGGCCATCCTCGTAATACTGGGTGCAGGCCTCGGTGCTGATGGTGAAGCCCTGGGGAACAGGCAGGCCCAGCTTGGTCATCTCAGCCAGGTTCGCGCCCTTACCGCCCAGCAGCTCGCGCATAGAGCCGTCGCCTTCGCTGAACAGGTAGACATACTTGTGGCTCATTGGTAACAACCTCCTAATGAATGTTCAACCGGAAACGTTTTTGTTTCTTCTCCGATTACTGTACCAATTATAACAAGAATTCCCGGAAAATTCCATAGGAAATCAGAAGAATTTCAAAAAAATTTTGCGGGGAGAAGGCCGTGGGGCTTTGCCCTACAACCTATAACCTTTTGGAAAAGGCTAACGAAAACTTTTTTTGCCGGATTCTGCCGGGGGCGCTGCCTTGGCGCCAAGGCGGCGCGGAAGGCTGAGACGGAAAGCGCCGGCCCAACCGGCGGGTGAGACGAAGCGCCTACGGCCCTAGCCGCAGTGCTTCCCGGATACCATATAGTCCGGCAGGACCGCAGAGTAGGGTTTCAGGAAGAGATCCCAGTCCGGCCGGACGTACTGGATCTCCGGGTCGCAGAGGTAGGTTTTTCCATCCTCCTCTATCTGGACCCAGCCGTGGGGCACGAAGCCGTTTCCGGTGTCGATCTGCCCGGAAACGCCTTGGGCCTGGTAGCCCATCCAGCGGGCCAGCATGGCGTCCAGGGCGGCGAAACGGTAGCAGTTCCCCCAGCGGTTCCTGGCCATTTCCAGCGCCAGGTTTTCCTCCCAGCCGCTGGTTCCCTCTGGAATAAAGCTGCCTGCCCGGTAGGTAAAGTGCTGGGTTACATATAGGTGCAGCCGCTGGAAATTCTCTTGAGCCCCAGCCCCGGAAACTGTATTGGCCGCCACTATGTCCGCTAAACGCTGGTCCAGATCAGGGCTGCCGGTGGAGTACCTTCCATTATTGTCAAATTCCTGTACCCCCGCCGCTTGATTGCGGGTCCAGCGGCCTTCGCCGTCCACATGGTAAAGCCAGCCGTCAATGAGATGGTAGCCAGGAGCGTGGGCGGCGGCGGGAACGGTATAGCTCTCCCATTGGCCGTTTTCCAAGTGGCTGTGTTCCAGGGCAGCCTCCATCACGTCATAATAGGCCCAATGGGTAAAGGGTAAGTCCAAAAAGAGCAGCACCTTCCCATCGGCGTCCAATTTGGCTTTGGCCTGGCTGCCGGAACGGTCCAGCACCCGGTTCAGAATGGCGGCGGCCTCCGCCCGGCTAATTTTCTGGCCGGGGCGGAAGGTTCCGTCGGTATATCCGTTGATCCATCCCCGGGCAGCGGCGGCGTTGATCTCCTGCCAAAACCACATGCCCTCCTCCACATCGGCGAACGCTTGAGGCGCGTCCTCCCAGGGGGCGAAAAACCGGGAGATGATCCCCACAAACTCCCCCCGGGTAATACTGCGGCCCGGCTGGAAGGTCCCGTTTTCATAGCCGTTCAGGGCTCCCATTTCTGCCAGGGCCAGCACCTGGGGGCCATACCAGGCGGTAGGGGGCACATCGGAAAAGCTGGCCGCGCCGGCAGGCTGGGGCTCGGCCTCCAGCAGAGAATAAATCATGCAGGCGGTCTCCCCTCGTGTGACAAGGGCTTCCGGGCGAACCATGTCGCCGCTGCCTCGCAGATACACTGGGTGCCCAGTTTTTTCCAGGCCCGGGCTAATGGGCACATATCCCTCTGGCTCCGGAGGATCCTCCGGCTCTCCATCCTCCGGAGCGCCGGAGCCTTCCTCTCCCTGGCCAGACTGGGGGGAAGCGGCAGGCTCCGCGTCCTCAAAGCTATCTGTCTCACTGGAAAAAAGCTCTCCGGCGGCGGGAATAGCCTCATCCCAGATTTCCATAGACGGCGGCTCTTCCGCAGCGGCCGCTGAAATCCGCAGTAAGCCCAAAACCATCGCCGCCAAAATAGCCGCAAAACATTTTTTCAAGAAAACCCCTCCCAAGGCAAACTGTTTTTCCGCCCCATCATATCATAATCTACCAAAAAATTCAAGGGAAGGGCCCATACTCGGAGTATGTTAGGTTTCCTACAGCCATTCGCTCTCCGGCTCTCCGGCTTCAAATTTGCCCCGGAGCTTCTCCAGGGCCCGCTTCTCAATCCGCGACACATACGACCGGGAGATTCCCAGCCTGGCCGCAACCTCCCGCTGCGGCAGGGGAGCCCGCCCCCCAAGGCCGTAGCGCATGCAGATCACGCTTCGCTCCCGGGGTTCCAGGGCAGGGAGGTAGTCGTACAGCTTCTCGCTCTTCATGCGCACGTCCAGATCGTCGATTACCGTGTCGTCTACAGCCATGGTATCCATCAGCGTCAGGGCGTTGCCGTCCTTATCTGTGTCGATAGGCTCATTGATGGATACATCCTGAGCGGATTTTTTGCCAGCGCGAAAAAACATGAGGATTTCATTTTCAATACACTTAGAAGCATAGCTGGACAGCCGGATACCTTTATTGGGGTTAAAGCTGTCGATGCCCTTAATCAGGCCGATGGTGCCGATGGAGATTAAGTCTTCCTGGTCGCTGCCGTTAACATAGTATTTTTTTACAATATGCGCCACCAGGCGGAGATTGTGCTCAATCAGCTCTCTGCGGGCTTCAGGGGACCCCTGGGCCATCTTTTCCAGGCATTCTTTCTCCCGGGACGCGGGGAGCGCCCGGGGAAAGCTGCCGGAACCGGTAACGTGCAGCAGAAGGTAGAAGACGTGAGAGAGAAGGTCAAGTAGATTGGGAAACAGCATGGCAGACCACTCCTTTTGGTTTTTACAGTCAAATCATTTCATTCGAAGGCAGAAAATCTACGAATTACTTGATTTTGCCAGTCGGGCCGGTGTGTCTATATGGCAAATCACCAGCGGGATATTTCGCTGGGCTGTACCTATAAACTGTATGAAGGAGTGGAAAGATATTTGCTTGTACAGAGAAAAAGATAACGGCAAGTCCACACAGCGAAGCCTCCGCCCGGAACAATCTCCGGCAGAGCGCTGCGCGGGCTTGCCGCTACAATAGCCGCTATTTTTATCAGAATTTATGAATTTGTACCAATGGGAGCTTGCGCCTGCCTTTCCGGCAAATTTTAGCCGCCGCCTTTGGCAAATCCTATGGTTTTGCGCCCTTCCAGCAACTGAATTTACTGGAATATCCAGGCACAGATCCTATTGGCGCTACTTTACTTCCACTGTCCAGTGATAGCCGTCCTCCAGCTTGCCGGTCTGTATCCCGGTTACCGTATCATATAGCCTCTGGCTTACCGGGCCGATTTCCCCGCCGGAGATCTCCATAACATCATCTTCATACCGCAGCGTCCCTACAGGGGAAATAACCGCAGCCGTGCCGGAGCCCCAGCACTCCTCTAAGCTTCCGTCCCTGGCCGCGGCCACCAGCTCCTCTACGGAAACCCGGCGCTCCTCCACGTCCATTCCCCAGGCCCTGCACAGCTCCAAGCAGGTGGCCCGGGTTACCCCAGGCAGAATGCTTCCGTTAAGCTTGGGCGTAATCACCTTGCCGCCTATCTTGAAAAAGATATTCATAGACCCTACTTCTTCAATATATTTGCGCTCTACTCCGTCCAGCCACAGCACCTGGGCATATCCTTCAGCCTGTCCTTTCATCTGCGCCTTTAAGCTGGCGGCGTAGTTCCCCCCCGCTTTGGCCTCGCCGATACCGCCCCGGACCGCGCGGACATAGTCGTCCTCAATCCAAATTTTCACCGGGTCCAGCCCGCTTTCATAATAAGCGCCAGAGGGAGAAAGGATGATGATGAATTTGTAGCTTTTAGAGGGGTGTACACCCAGGCTTTCATCCGTGGCAATGATAAAGGGCCGAATGTAAAGGGAGGTCCCCGGCTGTGTGGGAATCCAGTCCTTGTCCACCCGTACCAGCGTTTTCAAGGCGTTCAGAAAGTCGTCCTGGGGTACCGGGGGGATACACAGGCGCAGGCAGGAATTTTCCGCCCGCTGGATGTTTCTGTCCGGTCGGAACAGCAGCACCCGGCCGTCCTCTGTATGATACGCTTTCAGGCCCTCAAACATCTCCTGGGCATAGTGGAATACCATGGCGGAGGGCTCCAGAGAAATCGGCTGGTAGGGAACGATCTTGGGGTCGTGCCAGCCCTGCCCTTCATGATAATCCATCACATACATATGGTCGGTGAATATGTGGCCAAACCCTAACTTAGACTGGTCGGCGGGTTTTTCCTTGGGGCTCTTTGTCAGTTCTAGCTTTATTTCCTGCATAATAACTACCTTCCCTCGTTGAATAGTGCATAGCTGTGGGCCCAAAACTCCGGCCTCGTGTATCATTTATTATAATACCGGGGATGGAGAAATGCAAGCTGGAGGACCGGCAGCTTGCAAAAAGGGGACTTTTCATAATTTTTATTCACTTTTCCCTCGCTGTTTTTCGGAATTTGGGCGCACAAGCCGTAAAACAAAATTCCCAAAGAGCATATGGAAAACGCCCCTGAAAGCCGGCAAATACCTATCTTTAGGCTGGGCCGCCTGGCTCAAAAAGGTATTCTGCCTCTTTATGGACTGCGTTAACTATAGCTTTTGGGAATTTGTAAACAATGCCTTCCATTTTTCCATCCGCCGGGGCTATCGGTCCTGTATCTACCTGTAGGAGGGGACGCGCGGCTATTCCTCCGGCGGCCTTTTCTTCACGCTGGTCTTGCGTTTGCGCACACATTCCGTCAGCAAAAACTCAATCTGCCCGTTAATGGAGCGGAAGTCGTCCTCCGCCCACTCTGCCAGCTCCTTCCACAGGGTAGGCGAGATGCGCAGCAAGATTTGCTTTTTTGTCTTGTCGCTTTTCTCGTCCACGGGTATCCCTCCCGGTCTTTTAGTAAATGGAACCGCTGTTTACTACAGGCTGGGCGTCCTTGCTGCCGCAGAGCACCACCAGCAGGTTGCTGACCATGGCGGCCTTGCGCTCGTCGTCCAGGTCCACTACCTGGTCGGCGTTCAGCTGATCCAGGGCCATTTCCACCATACCCACGGCCCCCTCCACAATCTTCTTCCGGGCGGCCACAATGGCCTCGGCCTGCTGGCGCTGGAGCATGGCGGCGGCGATTTCCGGGGCGTAGCTCAGATGGGTGATACGCACCTCCAAAATTTCCAGTCCCGCCATAGCCACCCGTTCCTGCAAATCCTTTGTCATCATGGCGGCAATTTCCTGGCTGCTGCCTCGCAAGGTCTTCTCGTTCTGGTCGTCCTCGTCAAACAGGTCGTAGGGATACATCCGGGCAATGTTCCGGGTAGCGGAGTCACACTGGGTGGAGAGGAAGGTGCGGTAGTTCTGCACATTGAACACGGCCTTGGTGGTGTCCACAATCCGCCAGATAACGATGGTGCCGATGATGATGGGGTTGCCCCGCTCGTCGTTGACGGTCTGCTTCTCGTTATTTAGAGTCATCGTCTTTAGGGAGATTTTTTTGCCGCCGCCCCCCGCATAGCTTACGCTGCCATTGGCCCCCATGGAGAACCCTGCGCGCTCTGACCCAGGGTTGATGCCGGAGCAGAAGATGTTGGTCCAGTAGAAGCCGTCCTTTTTCAGGGTGCCGTAGTACTTGCCAAACAGGGTGAGCACCAAAGCCTCGTTGGGGTTCAGCACCTTGAAACCCGCGCAAAGAAGGGCCCCTGCCACAATGGCCAAGATACCCCCTAACAGCATTGCCATACCCAGGGCGCTGACAGCCTCCTCATCGCCCATCTCGTTGGCATAACCCACCAGCTCCACAATACCCACCACTAAAAGGGCGATGCCTGCGGCAATGACCAGCAGCAGCACCAGCAGCATAGCGAAGCCGCTGTAGGCTTTGGCGGCCTTTTCGGTATAGCGGTTGACGGTTCTCTCCGTCTTCTCGTTGTTTTCCATTATGAATGTCCCCTTTCATTTCCGGCTTCCTGATTGCCTTATGATATTATTATAATATCAATTTGCAAGGCTGTCAAGGGGATGGACAAATAAAACCGCCGTATGCGCAAAATAAAGTAACACAAAGGCCAATAGCTGCCGCTCTATGCATAGCTATGGCAGCCATTTTAGCTGTTTCTGCCCTTTAGAAAATATCCGCTTACCCGTTCCAGCGCCGGGAGCGTCAGTTTCAGGGCCGTCCCGGTAAGCAGGCCGGTAAGCAGGCCAAAAAGCAGGAGGGCGGGAACATAGAACACCACCGCCGCCGAGGTAAGCGCATAGGCCATAAGCAGCTGCGCTCCGTTGTGGGCCAGGGCCCCGCAGGCTCCGGTGGCGGATAGGGACAGACAGGTCTTCGTCAGCAACAGCCAGGTGCAAAGCGTGCTGAAAAGCCCCCCGGAGAGGCTCATGGCCCCGGCGGCCAGCCCCCGCCCCAAAAAGGCGAAGCTTGCCTTGGCCGCCGCGATGGCAAGCCCCCAAGGCAAGCCTAAAGTTCCAGAAGCGTACATAGCGGCAATATTGGAGAGCCCCAGGCGGGCTCCCGGAGGCATTCCAGGCAAAGGCGGCAGCAAGCCCTCCAAAAAAGAAAGCGCCAGGGCCAGCCCGCCTAAAATCCCGCACAAAGCAACTTTTCCGGCTCTTGTGTCCATTGTCCCCTCCTCCGTTTCCAGGCGGGTTCGCATACTCAGCTAGTGTGAGCGCGGCCTAATAGGTAACCGCGTCCGCCGGGGCCCCGGGGCCCTCTAGCCGCAGCACCACCCGGCCCGGCAGGCAAACGGCGCTTTCTCCCGCCTTGGTAAGAAGGCCCGCGCGCTGGCAGATTTTGTCGGGACAGCTGGCGGAAAGGACTCTGGCCCCCTGGGGCGAGAGCTCCACTGTCAGCGAGACCCCCTCCGCCCCGGCGATTTGAATCCGCTCCGGCTCTATAAGCCCGGTCAGCTCCCGCCGCAATACCTCCTGGCCTTCCGCCTCCACCACGGCCTGCGTCCCCTGGGGAGAGCGGCCCAAAAGCAGCCAAATCATACCCAGCGCCAAGAGAATCCCGGCGAAAAAAGGCAGCTCTCTGGCTGAAAAAAGCCGCCTTTCTCCCAGCTTTAACGCAGGCCCCCTTTTCATGGCAGCTCCGCCAGATGGAATTCCCCGGCATGGAGAGTAAAGCGTCCGGCCAGCCCGTCCGTAAGATAGACATTGCTTTCCTCATCCACAAAGACGCCCTCCCCGCCGCTTTTTCTCAACAGTTCCAGCCCCTCCCCCAGGCCCAGCACAAAGCAGGCAGTAGCCAAGCCGTCGCTGGCCAAACCGCTCTCCGGATGCCACACGGTGACAGAGATGAGACCGCTTTCCGCCGGATAGCCGGTGCGGGGGTCCAGCAGATGGTGGTAGGAGCGGCCTTGGGCCTCAAACCGTTTTTCATAGCTGCCGGAGGTAGAGACAAAGCCCCCCTCCAGCTCCAGGGTTCCCAAGGACCCTTCCCCCAGCGGGTTCCGGACCGCCACCCGCCAGGGCTGTCCAAAGGGCTTTCTTCCATATAGCCCTATGCTGCCGCCCACAGCGGCTACCGCCCGCTTGACCCCGGACGTTTGGTAGCTTTCCACAGCCGCGTCGCAGGCCGCGCCCTTGCCTATACCTCCCAAGTCGACAGCCATGCCCGGCCGGGCCAGCCGGGCCTGATCCCCTTGCAGAGAGAGGCCCCGCCAGCCCGTCAAAGCCAAGGCGGCCTCCAGCTGGTCCGCCTGGGGCAGGCGGGGGTTTTCGTCAAAGCTCCAAAGCTGGGTGACGGCCCCCAGGGTTATGTCCAAGGCCCCGCCGCTTTCCTGGCATAGGGCCAGGGCCTCCTTCATAACGGAGGCGGCTTCTTCTCCCAGGCTTACAGCCGCTTTCCCGGCGCTTGCATTGAGCCGCGCTATGCCGCTGTCCCGCACCCGCCAGGAAATTTCGTTTTCCAGCCGGACAATAGCCTCGTTGGCCGCCCGGGCCGAATCCTGCCCGCCCCAAACCGTCTGCTGAACGTAAGAGCCCATGGCAAATGTAGATAGACTCTCCTCCGCCGCGAAGCCGCCGCAAAGCCACAGCCCTACTCCGGCCAGTCCCCCCAGCGCCAACACGCCGGCGCAAAACACAGCCCGCTTACCAAAAGACAAGCGGGCTTTCCTGGTTTTTGTCATCTGTCCAGCTTCCTGGCGGCGTCAATCAGCAGTTCCACCGCCTCGTCGATGGTAAAGCGGGAGGTATCAATGGTGATGTCATAGTTCTGTAGGTCGTCCCACCGCTTGTTGGAGTAGAAGTTGTAATAATTGGCCCTCTGCTTATCCTTTTTTGTGACAAAATCAGCGGCTTTGCGCTCTTCGCAGTCGCCTTTGGCAATGGAGCGCTTTACCCGCTCGTCCTTGCAGGCGTGGACAAAGACGTTCAGACAGTTGCCGTGTTCCCGGAGGATGTAGTCGGCGCAGCGGCCAATCACCACGCAGGGGCCCTCGGCGGCGGCTTTTTTTATGATATCCGATTGAATGATAAACAGCTTGTCATTGATGGGCATCTCGTTGATTCCCGGTACCCGGGCGCCGAAGGAGTAGTTGCCCATTACCATAGAGTAGAGCAGGCTGCTGGTGGCCTTTTCGTCCGCGTGGGCAAAGACCTCCTCTGAAAGTCCGCTTTGTTTGGCGGCCATGGCAATCAGCGCCTTGTCGTAGAACGGCACATCCAGCCGGCGGGCCAACTTTTCCCCCACCTCATGTCCTCCGCTTCCAAACTGGCGTGAAATAGTGATAACTGGCAACATACCGAGTCCCCCTTTGTGTTGTTATGTAAAAAATCCAATATTCTCGAGACAATCCCCGTGAATATAGACATTTTCCCTATATATACTATATCTTACTTTCGTCCAAAAGTCAACCCGCTTTTTAAGGCCGCGGAGGCTTTGTCTCACCTGCCGGTCCGGCCAGCGCCCCCGCAGCCCCATTGCCTTTTGAAAAATGCGGACAAAGACTTTGGCGTTTGAATTTTGGGGCTTAGGGCAAAGTGAATGAGAGACAGCCCCGCGCCAGTTTGGCTGGGCGGCCAATGGGGAGGATGGCGTGGTTGGAGCCGTGGCCGAAGTCGTCGCAGTAGACCACGGGGATGCGGTTGCGCTGGCCCAGGACTTTTAGCCGGGCGCAGAGGTCGGGGCGGGGGCTGTCCGCGTAATTGCCGAAAAGGAGGCCCGTTACGGACTTCATAAAGGCGCTCTGCTCAATATAGCCCAGCATGGCGCTGACGTGGTCCGGGCCGCCGAACATTTCGTGGTCCTCCAAAAAGAGGATATGGGGCTCTTTTAGGTCCACCGGAAAGTAGTCCGTGCCCAGCAGCAGGGCGAAATTCAGGGTATATCCCCCCACCAGCACTCCCTCCGCCGCGCCGGGGGTCAATTCCAGCCAGGGGGAGTTTTTCTCGTGGACCTCCATGCTGTCACTGAGGATATGCCCCTCAAAGTGGCGGCGGTTGTAGTCTGTCCAGCCGGCAAAGAGGGTGGGGTTCTGGCCGTAATAGGTTTCCAATCCCGTTTTGGCCCAGACGGCGTTTAGAATGGTGGTGCCATCGCTATAGCTGCAAATCCGTTTTGGGTTTTCCCGGAACCGTTCAAAGTCCAGGTAGGGGAGTACCTCCGGCGCGCCCTCGCCCCCGCCGAAAAGGATATACTCCACGCTTTTGTCCCCGGCCAACTGGTTGAGATCCGCTCCGCGCTCCGCGTCGGAGGCCAAATACCCCCAGGTTTTTCGGTACATATTTTCCGCCTGCACCACCCGAAAGCCTTCTTCCTCCATGGAGCCAATGATATTTTTATACTCTCTGCTCCAGGGAATCTCCTGCCCTGGGGCCGCCTCATAAAGCGGCACATGGCTGGGCGAGCAAAGCCCAATGGTCCCATTCCTTCCCAGCGGCCTGGCAATCATCTCCACCATCTCCTTCTAATGATTTTTTACGGAATATGCTTTTCGTTTAAATTACCGGTAGAAACCAGCGCTAGCCTTCTTCCTTTGCCACGTCCAGCTCAAACCAAAAGGTGCTGCCCTGGCCCAACTCGCTGATGACGCCGTAGGTCCCCTTATGCAAGTCTAAGATGCTCTTTACAATGGAGAGGCCCAGGCCGGTTCCCACTTGGGCGCGGCGGTGTTCCCGGTCCACCTTATAATAGCGGTCCCAGATATCCCGCAGCTTATCCGCCGGGATGCCCTGGCCGCGGTCGGTAACGCAGACCCGCACCCGCCCCTCTTTTACCTCCTGCCGCAGGGCCACTGTTTTGTCCTCTCCGGCGTAGTTGACGGCGTTATTTACCAAATTATATATCACCTGGGAAATTTTCAGCCGGTCCGCCGCCACATAGACGTCTTCCCGGGCGTCAAAGGGGAAGGAGAAATCCGCCAGCTTGTCATAGCGCCTGAGGATCTCCCGGATGCTTTCCGTCAGGTTAAAGCGCTCTTTGGAGAGAGACAGCACCCCGGCTTCCATGCGGGAGAGGTCCAAAAGATCGTTAACCAGGTCGTTAAGCCGCTCCGCCTCGTCGATAATGATCTGCACATTCTCGGGCGTGTTCTCTCCCGGCAGGTCCCGCATGACCTCCCCATACCCCTTGATCATGGTAAGAGGCGTGCGCAGGTCATGAGAGACATTGGCCAAAAGCTCCCGGCGCAGCGCCTCGGCTTTGGAGAGCTCCCCGGCGACAAAATTCAGGGTTTCCGCCAGTTCGCTGACCTCCCGGGCTCCCTTGCGGACAAAGCGGACGGAATAGTCCCCCTTCCCCAGAAGCTTGGCGGATTCATTGATCTCCGCCAGGGGCCCGGCAATGCGCCCGGGAATAAAGGCGGCGAAAAATATCCCCAGCGGGGCCAAAATCAACGTGATGCACGCCAGCTGCACCAGCAGGGTGTCCACCGTGGAGTTCAGCATGGTGATTTCCACCTCTACCACCACCAGCCAGTCTCCGCCGCCGGACCGGGCGGTTACCGCGTACACCAGCAGCTTGGGGCTTCCAGCCTTAGGCAGCACCGGCTGGAATATCTCCGTGTAAGAGCCCCCCAGCAGATTGACCTGATCGAAAAAGGAGGCGGCTTCCCGCTGGCCGAGACCGGAGGCCAGGCTCTCTTTAAAGCTGTATTTCCAGCGCACATGGCCGCGCCCGTAGGAATCAAACACGTAGATATTGGCCCCGGTTTTTCCGCAGAGCTCATAGGCTGCGTCCGAAAGGCCAGGGCTCTCCAGCTGGCGGACCAGGGCGTCGGAAATGGACTTGGCCTCGTAAGTCTTAATGGCCTTATACATGGGAGCCAGCAAAAAGAGCTGGAACACCCACAAAAGCGCCGCCGTAGCCAGCGCGAACAGCACAAAGCCCAGGGCCATCTGGCCCCGCGCGCCCATGGGGCGGCGATTCCCTTTCATTTGCGGCGGTCCTTTTCCAGCAGCACCCGGAGCGCCGCCGCCACAGCGTTCCCCGCGAATCCCACAAGGGCCAGCCCCGCGAAGACGTATACGGGAACCATGTTATCCAGCCCGCGCCGGCTGAATATCAGCGTCCCCAGTCCGGCCACCCCAAGAAAAATCAAAACAATCGCCGCCGCCTGCATCCAAAAAAGCTTTCGTTTCACTGCGCCGCTCCGCCTCCTTTAAGATCTCGGGGCTTTGCCCCAAACCCTGCCGCCTTTAAGAAAGGCAAGACTTTTTATGTTGACAATTTTCTGACTCTGTACCGCGGGCTTCCTAGCGCGCCGCAAGATATCTGTATGCCTTCCCTAGAAGCTGGTAACGGCCAGGGCCCGCGTCCGCGGCCTTGGCCAAGGCTTATCCCTCAAACCGATACCCCACCCCCCGCAGGGTGACGATGCATTTGCTGTAAGGGCCCAGGCGGCGGCGCAGAAGCTTGATATGTGTGTCCAAGGTCCGGTCGTCGCCATAAAAATCGTAGCCCCAAACATTGGTTAAAAGCATCTCACGGGTCAGGGCCAGGCCCTTATTTTTCACCATGTAGCTTAAAAGCTCGTATTCCTTGGGGGAAAGCTCCGCGCGATTGCCGTCTACGGTGACTACCCGGGCCGAAAAGTCAATGGTAAGCCCCCCGAAGCTCTCTGTCTGCCGGGCCTGGGCTGGAGCGGGGCGCACCCGGTTCATAATGGCGTTGACCCGCAGCATCAGCTCCTTAGGAGAAAAAGGCTTGACCACATAGTCGTCGGCCCCCAGCTCAAAGCCGTGGATCTTGTCATATTCCTCTCCCCGGGCGGAGAGCATCAACACCGGCACAGGGGAAATTTTCTTAATCTCCGCCGCCGCCGAGAACCCGTCCAGCTCGGGCATCATCACGTCCATAATAATGAGGTCAAAGGCGCGGGGGTCCTTCCGAAACAGCTCCACAGCCTCCATGCCGTTGCCCGCTTCCGTCACGCTGTGGCCCTCGAATTCCGCGTATTTCCGAATGAGCCCACGGATCTTCTCCTCGTCGTCTACAACCAGCAGCCGGTAAATAACCCTCACTCCTTCGGAACCAGGCGCTCCTGGCACTCCAAATATTTCTCCCGGGTTTTCTCCACCACCTCAGGGGGCAGCTGGGGCCCGGGCTCTTTGCCGTTCAGGCCGTTTTCGGTAAGCCAGTCCCGCAGGTACTGCTTGTCAAAGCTTTCGGGAGAGGTCCCCACCTGATAGGCGTCCCGGCTCCAGAACCGGCTGCTGTCCGGGGTCAGCACCTCGTCCGCCACTACCAGTTCTCCGTTTTCGTCCAGGCCAAACTCGAACTTGGTGTCCGCGATAATAATCCCCCGCTCATAGGCGTAGTCATAGCAACGCTTGTAAAGGGCCATGGCCGCGCCGCAAACCTTTTGGGCCAGCTGGTCTCCCAGCTGCTCCCGCATGTACTGGAGGGACACATTTACGTCGTGCCCCTCCTCCGCCTTGATGGAGGGGGTAAGGATGGGCTCCGGCAGCTTTTCCGCCTGCCGCATCCCCTCTGGGAACTTCGTGCCGCAAAAGCCGCCGGTCTTCTCATATTCCTTCCACATGGACCCGAACAAATAGCTCCTCACAATAATCTCAAAGGGGATCATCTTCAGCTTCTTCACCAAAATGGTGCGCCCTTCAAACTCCGGCCCCCGCAGCTCCATGGGCATGTCCTTTAAGTCCTCCGAAATCATGTGGTTTTTTACAATGTCCCCGGTATAGGAAAACCAAAAGGAGGATAGGGCGTTGAGTACCCTGCCCTTGTCCGGCACCGGCGTCGGCAGAATGACGTCAAAGGCGGAAACCCGGTCTGTGGTCACAATCGCCAACGTATCCTCCGACACCTCATAAACTTCCCGTACTTTCCCGCTAATGATTTTTTTCATGCCCAAACACCCTTTCAACATTATTTTCTTATAGTATACACAACTTCCCGCCATTTTTCAAGCGGGCGTTCAAAGGGATCCTCTGCCTGCGGTACCAAGGCCGCAAATGTGGCCTGCCTGGACTATGATGTCCCAATGGCGCGGGCCAACGAACTTTTTAAATGCCATAATAAAGCTTTTGCAAAAAAGGGCCGCAGGGCGCGGATGCAAATCCTCCGCGCTCTTGACCGCGCACCTGGAATTTGCTATCATAATAGATACGATATGCGCGAAGGGGCTGGATGGGATGAATATGGATATGACCCGGGGCCCGGTGATGGGCTCCATGCTGCGGTTTGCGCTGCCTATGGCGCTGGGAAATCTTTTGCAGCAGTGCTACAATATTGCGGACACCTTGATCGTCGGACGGTTTTTGGGGGCGAACGCTCTGGCTGCGGTGGGATCCTCCTTTACGTTGATGACCTTTCTAACCTCCATTTTGCTGGGGCTGTGCATGGGCAGCGGAACGCTGGTTTCCATCCGCTATGGCCAGCGGGATCATGGCGCGCTGCGGGAAAGCGTGGCGGCGTCCTTTTTGCTGATTCTGGCTCTTGCGGCGTTGCTAAACCTCTTGTCCTTTGCCCTATTGGACCAGCTGCAGGTTCTGCTGCAAGTGCCCCGGGCGGTTTGGGGCGCCATGCGGGCGTATCTCTCGGTGATCTTCTGGGGGATCGCGGCCACGTTTTTATACAATTATTTCGCATCCCTGCTTCGGGCCGTAGGCAACTCCGCCGTGCCGCTGGCTTTTCTCGCGGTATCCGCCGTACTGAATATTGGCCTAGACTTGTGGTTTGTGGTGGGGCTTCACAAGGGCGTGGCCGGGGCGGCCCAGGCCACAGTAATCGCCCAGTATATTTCCGGGGCGGGCATTGCCCTGTACGCCTGGAAAAAGGCGCCCTGGCTCCGGCCAAATAGGGAGGAACGCCGGGTCCGGTGGAGCAGGATGCGGGAGGTAGCGGGGTTCTCGGTGCTGACCTGCGTGCAGCAGTCGGTAATGAACCTGGGCATTCTTATGGTTCAAGGAGTCGTCAACAGCTTCGGCGCGGGGGTAATGGCGGCTTTCGCGGCGGCGGTAAAAATCGACGCCTTTGCCTATATGCCTGTTCAGGATTTTGGCAACGCCTTTTCCACCTTTATCGCCCAAAACTACGGCGCGGGGCAGCGGGCGCGCATTCAAAGGGGCCTGCGGGGGGCGGTCGCGGCTTCCTGCGGGTTCTGCGTGGGGGTATCGGCGTTGGTGTGGGTCTTCGCGGGGCCGCTGATGTCGATTTTCGTGGACCCTGGCGAAACCGCCATTATCGCCGAGGGCGTGCGTTACCTGCGAATCGAGGGGGCTTTTTACTGGGGGATCGGCTGCCTCTTTCTGCTTTACGGCCTCTACCGGGCCCTGGGCCGTCCCGGTATGTCCGTGGTACTGACCATAGCCTCCCTAGGGACCCGAGTGGTTCTGGCCTATGTTCTCTCCGCCATACCCGCCATCGGCGTGTTAGGCATCTGGTGGGCCGTCCCCATTGGCTGGGTGCTCGCGGACCTAACCGGCGCTGCGTACTACCTCTTGCACAAAAGGCAGCTCCTGCAAACGCCCTAAAACCAACCGTCATTCCTTCCGCCGCGCCCCCAAAGCCCCTGGCGCGGAAAAAGGAAATTGGGAGAAAAAGTTTCTGAACCAGGGCGCGGAGGGGAGGGCCCGCGACCTTCAGTGAATGCCATGGGAGGCGATAAAATGGTAGCGAAAATCCACAGCATGGGGATTTATGGAATGGAAGCCTTCCCGGTGGAGGTGGAGACGGACCTCTCCTCCGGGCTGCCCGCCTTTGAGGTGGTGGGTTTGCCGGACGCCGCCGTAAAGGAGTCCCGGGACCGGGTACGGGCGGCTATGAAAAACTGCGGGTTTGATTTCCCCGTAAGCCGGATTACCATGAACCTGGCCCCCGCCGATAAACGCAAGGAAGGCCCCATCTACGATCTGCCGCTGCTGCTCTCTTTGCTGGTTGCCTCCAGGCAGCTGGCCTGCGTCCTTCAGGACGCGCTGTTTCTGGGAGAGCTCTCCTTGTCCGGAGAGGTCCGCCGGATTCGCGGCGTGCTGGCAATGGCGGCCAAGGCCAAGGAGATAGGCTTCAAGCGGCTGTTTGTCCCCGCCATGAACGCCAAGGAGGGGGCGGTCATCCAGGGGCTGGAGGTATTTCCTGTAGAGGACGTGCCTCAGCTGGTAGCCCATTTGACCGGGCGCGTCCCCATTGCTCCAGCCGTGCCCCAGGCGCAGGCGCCGGACCTGGACCCGCTGATGGATTTTGCGGACGTCAAAGGGCAGTCCGAGGTGAAGCGGGCGCTGGAAATCGCCGCCAGCGGCAGCCACAGCATTTTGCTTTTGGGCCCTCCCGGAGCGGGAAAGAGTATGCTGGCCCGCCGCCTGCCCTCGATTTTACCGGAGATGACCTTTGAGGAGGCTTTGGAAGCCTCTATGATCCACTCTGTGGCAGGGCAGCTGCCGGCGGGAACCTCCCTGCTGGGAACCCGTCCCTTCCGGGCCCCCCACCACACGGTGTCTACCGCGGGGCTTTCCGGCGGCGGGACTTCCCCGAAGCCCGGAGAAATCTCCTTGGCCCACAATGGCGTGCTGTTTTTGGACGAGCTTCCGGAATTCTCCCGGCCGGCCATGGAAGTGCTGCGCCAGCCTATGGAGGACGGCAGCGTCACCATTTCCCGGGTGGGCGGCAACGCCACATTCCCCTGCAAATTCATGCTGGTGGCCGCCATGAATCCCTGCCCCTGCGGTTATTTTGGCCACCCCAGCACGCCCTGCACCTGCTCCCCCAAGGCTGTAGAGCGGTATCTTTCCCGCATCTCCGGCCCGCTTTTGGACCGGATGGATCTGCACATTGAGGTGCCTCCGGTAGAATTCCAGGAACTGGCCTCGGACGCAAAGGGGGAAAGCTCTCAGGAAATCCGCCAGCGGGTCAACGCCGCCCGCCGCCGGCAAGTGGAGCGGTACGCCGGAAAGGGCTACGCCTGCAACGCGGACATCCCCGCCGCCCAGCTGCGGGAAGCCTGCCAGGTGACCAAGGAGGCAGACGGCCTTCTCAAAGACGCCTTTGAAAAGTTCGGCTTCTCCGCCCGGAGCTATGGCCGGGTGCTGAAGGTAGCCCGTACCATTGCCGACCTGGAGGGCAGCGCCTGCGTAGACGTGGCTCATGCCGCCGAGGCGGTACAGTACCGCACGCTGGACCGGAAATATTGGCTGCAAAGACGCTGAAAGAAAGCGGCTGGCTATGAATGCCGGCCGCCTTTTTCATTCTTACAAAACCGTAAGACGGCGCAAGTAAATCAAAAGGATTCCTGTAAGAAATTCGCAAGAAAGCCCTGCTATACTATTGGCAGAAACAAAACCCGGCAGGGTCTTTGCCGGAAAGGAGAGATAGCAATGAAAAAAAAGAAAAAACACTGCGTCCATTTCTTAAGCGGCCTTCTTCTTATTATTGTAGCGGTTTCCTTTTGCGCGGGGGGCGCTCTGGTTCTGCGGGGCTACTCTCTGTATACCGGCGCGTTGGAGGCTCTGCCGGTGTCCAAAGCGGTAAAGCAAGTTCGGGAGCAGGAGAGCTTCACGCCCCTGTCCGGGCTACCGGAAACATACGCCCAGGCGGTGCTGGCCGCGGAGGACCACCGCTTTTATGAGCACGGCGGCGTGGATTTCCTCGCCCTGTGCCGGGCGGCGCTCAACGACATCCAGACCATGTCTTTGGCGGAGGGCGGCAGCACCATTACCCAGCAGCTGGCAAAGAACCTATACTTTACCCAAGAAAAGGAGTTCACCAGGAAAATTGCCGAAGCCTTTATGGCGTGGAAGCTGGAAACGGAGCTCTCCAAAGACGAGATTTTGGAGCTCTATGTAAACTGTATCTACTTTGGCAGCGGCTGCTATAACGTGGGGGACGCCTGCCGGACGTACTTTAACAAGTCTCCGGAAGAAATGACGGACTGCGAGGCCACGCTTCTGGCCGGTATTCCCAACGCTCCCTCCGCCTACGACTTAAATGAAAACCCGGACCTTGCCAAACAGCGCCAGCGGCAGGTGCTGGGGCTGATGATAAAATACTGCGGAATGGACCAGGAATGGGCTGACAATATTTTGGACTATGAATGGAAAGGCGGCGTGTTATGCGCGGGGAGCTAATGGAAAGACTGATTAAAATCACCGCGGAGGAAGAGCGGCTATTGCGGGGCGGAAAGGTGGAGAAAGCGCTATATACCTCCGGCCAGGGCTTTCACGCCGACAGTGAAAGGCTCCTGGCCCAGGGGCAGCTGATCGCCATACGGGTCCACACCCGCTTTGCCCCCTTTCCGGAACACAGCCACGACTATGTGGAGATTATGTACATGTGCTCCGGCTGTACCCGGCATACTATAAACAACGGCCCTCCTTTGACCCTGCAGGCCGGAGAGCTGCTGTTTCTCAATCAGCACGCCCGGCATTCTGTAGAACGGGCGGGGCGGGAGGATGTGGGGATAAACTTCCTGGTGCTGCCTCAATTTTTCGACTACGCGCTGACTATGACCAGCCCAGGGAACGTGCTGGCCAATTTCCTGGCGGACGGCCTCCGGCGGGGCGGCGGGGAGCTGAGCTTTCTGCACTTTCAAGCGGCGGACAAGCCGCCGGTACAAAATCTGGTGGAAAACCTTCTTTGGGGGCTGGTCCGCCCGCAGAGGTCTGGGTCGCGGTTGGAACAGGCCACCATGGGGCTTTTGTTTATGCAGCTGTTGGAAGATCTGGACGGCCTTTCCCGGGAAAGCGGCGGTCAAAGCCGCCCGGTATTGGCCGCGCTCCGGGAAATTGAGGAAAACTACCGCCAAGCGGACCTCACCCGTCTGGCCGGCGAGCTCCATGTCTCTCTGCCCTACCTCAGCCACGCCGTGCGCAGCGCCACCGGCAAAACCTACAAGGAGCTTCTACGGGAAAAACGCCTGTCCCGGGCCGCCGCCCTCCTCACCGAAACCACCCTCCCCATCGACGACATCATCGCCGCTGTAGGCTATGATAACACCAGCTACTTCTACCGAAAATTCCGGGAACGCTATGGGGTGTCTCCCCGGCAGTGGCGGCTGGAGACCTTGGGGGCGCCGCCCCCAAGCCCCCGCCACTTTTGAAAAAGTGGGCAAAACTTTTAATGTTTGACATTTTGCATTTTTTTCAATTGAGTGGGCAGGCTATTGGCTTGCTGGCTGGGACCCGTTTTGCATAGAGCAGAGCGGTGGGCTTCTTAGGTAACCCTAGAAGCCCACCGCTCTTAATCACTATAAATTTCTCGCAAACCCGCAACCCCCTGCCCCGCCTAACGGGCTGCCGGTACGGAACCGGCAGAACCCGGCATAAAAGTTTGCAGAGCGCGCCTTAGCAGCGTCTCGCGGCTTTCCTCACACCAGCTTATATTCAAAGCTGTCTTCCAAAATGGTGAAGCCGATTTTTTTGTAAACGCGGTTGGATATGGGATTTTCCTTATTGACAAAAAGTGTGCAGGAGGAAAAGCCGGCGGACAGCATTTCGCGGCAGAGGGCGGCTACTGTGAACTGGCAGTAGCCCTGGGCGCGGTGCTCTGGCGGGGTGTATACGGCGGAAACGCTGACGCTGTGGGCCATCTTTCGGGAGGTTCTTGCCGTGGAAAGCAGTGTTCCGTCCGGGGCTTCCAGCACCCGAATGGACCCCTTTTCGATGCCCTGCCGTTCCTTTTCCCGGCGCTCTTCCGGGTTTGTCGATTCGAGCAGGGTGGCCTCCTCTATGAAGCCGCACATCCAGCGGGTCAAGGTGTCCAGGTCCCGCATTTCCGCCTTGCGGACCCTCCCCGGCACAGGAGGCGGATCCATTACCGTGTCCAGCACCATAATGTCCAGCATGCTCCCCAGCCGGAACGAGCCGCCATAGGCTTCCATAAAGGGGCGGCAAAGGCTCTCCTGGCCAGTAACGCCGGCTATGGGAATCCGTTCCTTCCGAAGATAACCCCCTAGCTCAGCGGCAGCCGTTTGCGAGGGCACAGGGTCCCCGGCGGGCGGCGCGTTCAGGCAGATATTCCAGGGGGCCGCGTTGCCAAAGAGCAGAACAGTCCGCCCGCCCTGCCAATAACTCCCAAAAAGAAGCTCCGGGTGGCAGGACTCGCCCGCGTGGGCAGCGGCATTGCCCTGGTTCAACTGGCTGGAAGCCTCATATCGGGAGAGATACGTTTCATTGTCCGCCAGAAACTCATCTGGGGTGGCGTATAGCTTTAACTCCATATTGAAACCTCCTTAAGACCTTGGGGACCTTGTCCCCAAACCCCTACGGCCTTTGAAAAGGCCGGCGAAACTTTTAATGTTTGACAATTTTATATTTTTGTTCAATTGGGTGGGCGGGCAAAACCCGGAAACCAGGTCTTCTCCTTCTCTCAAAAGGGCGATGGTCCCCTGTGGGAGGCCGTTCTGAGCCGGCCTACCCCTGACAAAACCGCATAAGGATAGCGGCGGCTTCGGAGCGGCTAGCCTGGCCTTGGGGGTCCAGCCGGTTGCCGTCCTTGCCGGTGATGAGGCCCGCGCCTACAGCCCAGCTCATCTCCTCTACGGCATAGCCGGAAACCTTCCCGGCGTCTGTGAACCCGCTGAGGTCCCCGCTGGCGCTGAGGTCCAGCCCCTTGTACTGGGCGTAGCGGTGAAGGATAGCGGCCATTTGTTCCCGGGTGATATTGTCCTGGGGGCCAAAACGTCCGTCCCCGTAGCCCTTGACAATCCCGTTCTGGGAAGCCCAGGCCACAGCCTTGGTATACCACTGATTCCCCGCCACATCCGGGAAACCGGCCTCGCCTGCCTGGGGGGAACCGTCCAGCCGGTAGAGAATCGTAACCACCATGGCCCGGCTGGTAGGCGTTCTAGGGGCAAAGGTGGTGGCGCTGGTGCCGGCCATCATGCCCCGGCTGTAGACAAATTCCACAGCGGAATAGAACCAGTCTCCAGGCTTCACATCCGTAAAGGGCATTCCCTCCTGGTCCTCGGGTACAAAGTTGGCGGTTACTGTCACAGCGGATGCAGGCATCTGAAACACCCACAGGCCGCTGCCCGCATCCCGGGCGGCAATGGCCTGCCCTCCGGCCCCGGCAACGGTAAGGGAGCCCACCTTATAACCCTGGTCGGGAGATACCCGCACCGCCACGGTCTGGCCCTGCCAGGCGGTGGGATTTACCTGGCAGCTACCATGCTCCGCCGGGGCGGCCGCAACGCTGTAGCCGCTGCCGATATTGATTCCCAGGCTGGAGCCGGAGCCGCGCAGGTCCATATCCATCATTGCCACAGGATTCTGCCCGCTGGGGGGCGGGCTTTCCAAATCCTCCACCAGGCCCACCCTGACCTTTTCCGGTATGATTCCCAAACCATTGGCGGCCAGCGTACCTAAATCCATGGTCTCGCCGTTATTTAGAGCATATTCCGACACCAGATACAGGTTTACCACCGTCTTTCCGCCGCTTTGACTTACCAACGTGGCGGAGGAAGGGCTGTAAGCGGTTGGGTCGGCGGGGTGCAGCACAATGTCTCCGGCCTGGTAGCCGCCGTCCAGCACCGCTTCCACCTGTACCCCATGGACTACGCTCTGGGGGTCAAGACCAGTTATCTTTAAATTCACCGTACCTTGGGCGTCCTGGGAATAAGTCATGGCCCGGTCCGCGGCCAGGGCCGGCATGGCGGGCAGGCTAAAGACCAAGACGCAGGCTGCCAGCAACAGGAGCAGGGGCCTTTTAAATTTATGCATATGCTAAAAGCCCTCCTTATCAGTTTAATACAATTTCCGGCAGATCCTGGCCGCCGGGGCTGTTGGTCCATAGGGTCTGGGCTGTCAGGCGCTGGGGGCTGTTGGCGCTGTTGGGGTCGTCCTTGCGGTACATCTCCATCTGGACCTGGCTGGGCAGCAGGTTTACGCCGTCGCAATGGGTGGCGTCTTGAAGCGCCGCCTCCGCCTGCACGTCCGGCACGAAGATGAAGAGCCCGTCGCTGATATCGCTGACCTTTTTGTTAGGCGGAATCTCCGCCAGCATAATACAATAGCCCGCCACATCCCGGACCTCTTCGGCGGTCTCCACAGTCTCCTTGCCGTTGGCGTCTACGGCGGCTTTGGTCGTGGTAAACTTGCCTTTTAGCTTCAAAGAGCTGTAGTATGGATCTCCCCGGTAGTTGCCCACAATCACCAGCGTATCCTTTTTGATGACGTCCCCGGCCCCGTCGCCATAGCGGAAATCGGCAGAGAGCTTTCCAGCAAAGCCTTCGGCGCCCTCCAGGAAGGAGACGTCGTCCCCGGCATAGCTGATCAGCTGAATACCGCTGTCGCTGACCGTGGAGGGAATTCCGGTGATGGTGACGGAATCCGCGTCATAGGTCCAGATGCGGGTGTCCGTCTCATCCGTGCCGGGCTTGTTTAGGTAGCTGACATAGCTGACCCCGGCGCTGTAGGCCAGATTTCCCCGGCTAAAGTCCCCGGTTCTGGCGGTGATGGTCTTGCCCTCGTGGGCGACGGTAACCGTGTACGCCCCCTGGCTGGGAATGCCGTCTCCGCTGAGCTTAAAGCCGGAGACAGAGTTCTCTTCGTTAAACTGGAAGGTGACGCTGTCGCCTGTCCGGACTACCCGCTTATAGGCGGAGGCGGGAATGGTCTGGTCATAAGCCACCCGGACCTGGCCGGCCTGCTGGACGCCGCCCACCTGGTTGCCCAAGATATCATAGGTTTTTACCGCGTACTCAAAGGCCAGGTGGTTGCCGCTGCCGATAAAGTCGGTATACACCAGACCGTTATTCACCTGATCCCGGGTGACAAAGGCAATTGCCTGGCCGTCCCGGAGGATCTCGTAGCCCAGGATATTCCGGTCCAGAGAGATATTGACCCGGACCTCCACCTCATTCTGGCTGCCGGGCTTGCGGACAGCGGAGAAGGTCTGGTTGGCAAAGCCCTTGGCGTCGTCCTCGTTGAGAAGCCGGGACCGGCGGCTCTGGTCGTTGATATACCAGATGGCCCGGGGCTCCTGCCCATATTTTGCGAGCTCCGCTTTTACCTCGTCCCGCAGGCGCATACCCCAGCGGGTGAAGAATTCCGTCAGATTTTTCCCGGCGGTGCCGCTGGCGGTGAGGGCTACCTTTTCATCATAGGTAAGGCCGGATATATTCTTGGGGATATAGGTCCCCGCTTTCCAGGCTTTAAAGAAGCTGTTGTAGAAAGCCATTGGCGCGCGGCCGTCGTCATAGGCCAGGTGCAGCTGCCAGTACATGCCCAGCTGTACAAAGACGTCGTTGGAAGCGCCGGGAGCTCCTTTTGCGGTCTTATTGAAAATAGCCGGGTACTTATTGCTGGCTTCCAGCCTGGAGGAAAGAGTGTTTTCCTTTCCGTCATAGGTCTGGACCATCAGGGAATAGATGTTGTTGGTAATTTCCGCCCGGCCCAGCTTGTCCATATTGTGGCCGATCTCGTGGGCAATGCCCCAGCCAAAGAGGCCGTTGTTGCCGCCCATCATCATGCTGACGGGCCTGCCGCCCACCATGCCGGCGCAGGAATTGTAGCCAATGCCGATATGGCTGCCCGCCGCGTACATAAAAGCGCCTGTGAACATCTGCATGCACCGGATATTCTGGCGGGACTGCATATCGTTTTCGCTGTAGGTCTTGTCAATGCCCTGGGTGTACTTGCAGATGTGCATAAGGTCTTCCCAGGCCAAAACGGAGTTAAACACCACGCCGGTTTTAGAGGGCACCCCGGCGGGGCCGCTGTTCCACACCGCCAAGGCGGGCAGGGAGAGCAGCACGGTAGGGGTGGCAATCTCCGTAACGTTCAGGCAGTTTGCGGTCTTATTGGACTCATTGAGGCCGGCTTTGGACACATACCCCTCCAGCTCCGTGAGATAGCCTGAAATCGTATTCCGGCGGGCTTCCTCGGTCATACCATACCAGTTGGAAAGATCCAACACAGGGATATCCGCGGCCCTGCGCACATGCAGGCGGATATTCTCCGCCCCCGCGCCAGAGTAGGTCAAGTACAAGCTGCCGCCCCGGGGCGTGTTCTGGCTGCCGATCTTCGGAACAGTCAGGACATTCCTGCCGTTTTGCAGGGTTCCCATCTGGCTCAGCCAAGCGGAAGCCTCGGCGTTAAACTGAGAGGCGAATACCTTCACCCCAGCTCCCTGGGGAATACCCTCTGCATAAACGGTGATTTCATCCCCCGCCTTGGCCGCCACGCCCAAGGGCTGCAGCTCGCTGCCGCTCTGTTGGTAGGCGGCGCTGTCCGCCCCGGCGGAGCGGGACTCAATCCCCTCCACCATTACGCCGGAGCTCTGGCCCTCCAGAAGCTCCTCGGCCAGGTTCAGCTCGTCCAGAAGGGCGCCTACATGCAGGTAATACAGGCGCTCGTCTCCCTGCAAACGCTCCCTCAGCTGGGCAATCTTTGTCTTCGTTACCCCCGGCTTCAAAGCGGTGCGCAGATTATTGGCAAAGAGCGCGGCAATTTCGTCCGGCAGGCAGTGGGAGGGATCGTACTCCATAAACATTAGCTCAGAGCAGCTGACCAGGTTGTAAGCCGCCTGCTCCACCGCCACGCTGATCTGCTTCACGGACTTCACCGGGTCGAAGGGGAGAATAGCGAACTTGCAGGTGGGAACGGCGGACAGATTGGGAATATTGGGCCAGGTGAACACATCTCCGCCGGAGGTGCCTCCGTTGTTGTCCTGACCGCCCGCCTGGGGGTCGGGAACCAGGAGATGCCCGGGCTTTGTGAGATCCTCGCCGTCATACCAGACCTGGATGCTGTAGGCCCGCAGGTACCGGGGGTAATTGCCGTCCAGCCGGGGAGACCAAAGGGCGGCCTGGAGGTTCACCGGATTTTTAAAGGTGCAGATCACATGCTCGTTGCCATGCCAATTGCTGGCGGTCCAGTGGGTACGGTAGTCTCCGTCGATCATGTTTTCCGGTTTAAAAGGAGCGGAAGCGGTGTATTCCCCGGCGGCATAGTTTTTAGGCCAGGCCAGGCGGATGCTCTCGATCTCGCCGCTGTCCAGAAGTCCGGCCTTGGGCAGGCCCTCCGGCCGGCTATAATCCAGAGCCTTGGGCGTGCCCTCGGAAATCCGGGAGGGGCCGCTTTTACCCACCTCGTTGCCGGCTACCACATACACATGGTAGGCACAGCCGTTTTTCAGCCCCGTGATGGTGGTAGAGGTAGCGGTCAGCTGTCCGCCGGCCTGCCGGTATGTACCGGCGCCCTCTTTTTCCTTGTAGTACACCTCGTAGAAGGCAGCGGATTCCGCTTTCTTCCAGGAGACCCCCAGGGCCCCGTCCAGCTCGGTAAGGCTCACCATGTCCGGCGGCGAGGGGCGCTTGCTGGGCTGGGGGGTGGCGCAAACCGGGTCGCAGGGGTCCCCGGCCCAGTCCTTATTGATGGGCGTCACTTGAAAATAGTAGGTTTTCAAATTTTCCAGCCCCGTCACTGTGGCGTAGGGCACCGTTACCTCCAAGGACTGAGCGGCGGCCTCGGCCCCTTCCTGCCAATAGCTGACCCGGTAGCCGGTGATATTGGGCAGCACCCGCCACTTCAGGCTGACGCTCTCGCTGCCAGGGGTAGCGGCAAGGCCCTTCACCTGGCGGTTGACGGCGGGGTTTTCAGGAATGATATCCTTCAAAAACTGGATGGACTCCACAGAAACCACGCCGCTTTCCGTGCGCTGGACGGTAATGGTAATCTTTTTCACCGGTTCCCGCTTGCCCAGGGTCACGGTGATGGTCCGCTTGCCCTCTGCCCGGCCAATAGCATATACGCCGGCGGGCAGGGGAGAGAACAGCTCCAGTTCCTCGGTGGAGCCGTCTTCATATTCTACCGTGGCTTTACCGGACTCAATTCCGCCGTTTTCCGGGGTCACGATGGTCATCTGCCCCATTTCCGTGGGCGCGGTAAAGGGAATGGGGATATCTATGGTATCGCCGGTAAAGGCCAGCGTAGCTCCGTTCCCGCTAGGCGTAAACAGGTCCGCAAGGCTTCCGGCGGCCACCTGCACGCTGGCGGCCAAAGCCTCTATGTCCACCAGGGGGGCCAGCATGGCGCCGTCCGCCAGCTGAGCCTCGCCCACAGCGCCAATGCTGCTGTTGACATAGGCCAGGTCCGCCGCGTCGATCTTCTCGTCCCCGTTAAAATCGTAGGTAGGAAAGAGGGCCCGGTCTGTGGAGGCCAGGTTTCGGGCCAGCATCTCCCGGTCGGCGGCGTCCACTTTGCCGTCGGAATTTATGTCGCCCAGGGTAAAGGTGGCGTCTCCCGTGCCCAGCACCACATTTCGAGAGTAATCCCGCAGTTCCAGCCGCTGGGTATAAGCCTTATAGCCAAGCCCGGAAAAGGACAGGCTGTAATTCCCCTGGGGCAGTCCGCCCACCGTAAGGGCCAGGGACCGGGGCCAGCCGGTGGCGTCCTGGCCCCCATCGGCGTTCTTGGCTTCCAGCCGCGCTTCAAATCCGCCTAGGCTGGCGGTTTCCAGATTCCAGAGGTCCGCCGCTCCCAGCGGCTCCCCCTCTCTGGAAAGCTCTACCCGGACATTGTGGTCCTGTAAAGCGGAGAGGGGCTGGGCATAGTCCAGCCGGAGCGTGGCCTTAATCTCCCCGGTGGGGCCCAGGGCGCTCTGGGCGGCGTCCTGGGCCGCCCGGGCGGGCAGGCCAGGCAGCAGCAGGGCTCCGGCCAGCAGGGCGGAAAAAATGCGTCTGCGGGTTTTCATCGTATCAAGTCTCCTTCCGTGGGGCTTTCTAAAGACCTTGGGGACTTTGTCCCCAAGCCCCTACCACTTTTGTAAAAGTGGACAAAACTTTTTCTGAAAATTGTTTTGGGGCTATGCCGGCGGCGGTGTTTTGGGTGGGCCGGGGCGGCGGGCGGGTCTTGGACAGTATGATTTATTATATCAACTTCCAGGGGGGCTGGCAAGGGATTTTCGGAAATTTTTGTCAGATTATGTAAATCTGTGCTGGGGTGGAAAAGGGCGCAAGAGGACGCGCCGCTGCCGGCGCGTCCTCTTGTTTTGAAACCATATTCTGTATTGGCTGTGTTGCATTTTTTAGCTTTTCGCTATCTCTTCCGCCAGGTTTACGCCGGATTCTCCCGTGTCTGCCCGAAGGACTTTCCAGGAGCTGCCCGTCTTTTTCAGGATGAACAGCTGGGAATAGGTGAACCAGCCCTCGCCCTCAAAGAACACGGTGTTCCCTGGGCCGTCCTGTGCGCCGCTGTGGACCACTCGCGCCGAGACTAGAGCCCCGCCGCCATTTGAGGTAGCCTCTATCAGCCGCAGAGATTTGATAAAGAATCCGTCATCCTGAAAGTTCTGTTTTTCCTGTACCCACTGGCTCACAGCGGCCAGCATGGGCTCCTTCCAGGCGGATTCCCCGCCCAGCAGCTCGGACTGCCCGGCTACCGAGTCTACCATGGGGAAGCTTACTTCCAGGGACGCGGCGTTGGCCATGTTTTGCAGGTTCGCGAGGAACTTATACACCTGGGCGGAGGTGGCTTGCGGTTGGATGGAGGCTTTGGCCATCATCCCGCCCCACTGGAACTGGAAGATATCATAGTTCTTTCCATCCTGCTGCATAGTAGGCATATCCTCCCGGGCCATATAGAGTTCTATATCCTCCTGGGTCAGGTACCCAAGCCTTCCGGCGCAGGGGTCTTCGCCATCCCGGGGGAAGTCACCTACAATCTGGTCGTCCCCATAAATATAGTTGGCGTAGCCGGTGGTGTAGTGCAGAGTAAGCTCGCCTAAGGGGGGCTGGCCATCGCTGTAGTAGAGATCATTGAGCTTTTTCCACAGCGCCTGCCGGTTCTCCACGGCGGTTTCCCGGGCTATCCGCTGGGAGAACTGCATCTCGTAGACAATGGTTTGAATATACATGTCGATTTCCTGGGTAGACGCGCCGGGCTTCAGGCCGATCACCACGTTGGTGAAGTCCCGCTCCAGCACCAGCTTGTCGCCCCCGCAGTGCTCCTGGATATACTGGTCCCGCTCCACCTGGCCGGTAATCTCCCGATACTCATTGACGTCAAATATCTGGGTCCATTCCGTATCGCTGAGCCAGCGCAGGTCGCTGGAGACAAACCACTCTATGCTCTGTACCAGCTTGCCGGGGTCTTTGGCCAGAGTAAAGGTGGCGCGTACATCCTCTTGGGCGCCGTCCGGGCGCTTCTCTGTAGTGAGCTCCGCGCCCAGGATCTCCGGGGTAAAGCTGTTTTCCTCCGTGTCGTGGACAAAGTCGCACCGTCCCGCTCCCTCGGCCATCTCAAGGATTTCCCCGGCAGTCAGCGTAGTGGTCTCATAGGTTGTGCCCTGGTCCCGGGGGAAGGCGAGCCCCATGCCCTGAATTTCTGCGGCCACGGTGAACATCAGGTCTGGGTCGGCGTCGGCCATGCCCATCAGCACATACCAGTTGTCCTCGCTCTGGAAGCCCAAGAGCTTCGCCTGGCCCTCTCCGCCGCCCACGGCAAAGTAATCATAACCAGGATCCTGGGTGTGGGTCAGCGTCATACCGGACTTCTTCCCCTCCCGAAGCAGAGGAGAGAAATTGTCCACGCCCGGGCCCATGGCCAGCATAAAGGTCTTGCCGCCATCGGGGTTATGGCCGGGAACAAAGGTGATCACCGTCTTTTCCAGAGAGCTCCCCTCAAAGTAGCCCTTGCATCCAATCGTCTCCCAGGGCCCGGGTATCTCTACCTTCTGTTCTACAAATTGATCGTCCAAATACCTGCTAAAGTACACTTCCTCCGTGCGGTTAGGAGGCAGGAAGTAATCCCCTGCGGCATAGGAGCTTACCCCGGTGCTGGTGTGGGCGAAAAGCTGTGTCCCCTTGGCCACGCTGGAAAGCTCCTGCTCCACAAACGCGCCGCCCCGCTGTCCCATCTCCTCCTGCAGGAAGGTGAACAAGCTCCACATATCTCCGGCGGTGTCAGCGGTGCTCTGGTATTCGGCGTAGACCAGCAGGCCGTCCCAGTCAAAGGCGAACATCTTGCACATGTCCTTTTCGTGGGCCGCTACAAAGTCCCGCACCTGCTCCTCTGTAATATCGTACAGGTCGCCTATATGGCGGGCATACACATATCCGCCGATGCGGCAGCTCCTGATACTCAGGTTTGCCCTCCTGGTTTTGTCCACAATCCAACATTTCAGCAGCGTGTCGGGATTACTCTGATATTCCACGCCATGATTCATGGTATTGCCGTGCTCGTCAAAGGCCCCCACTTCTATGCTTGAACGCACGCCCCACCGGGGATCCTCCACAAAATAGGGGGCCAGCTCTTCCGGGATCTCTCCAATATCTCGAGACGTGCTCTCCGGGAAAAACTGAATATCCAGGCTGTCCAGGTCGATGGGGTTCTCCCAGAAGAAGTCCAGCGCGATAATAATCTCTTCCAGCGTGGTGTCCGCTGTGGCGGCAATCCGGGTCCAGATTCCGTCCTTTTGATACCACAAAGCCTTTTCAAAGCCCTCCTGCCCAATGGCGCGGATTTCCACTCCCTCCCGGACGGTAATGGTCTCACCCTGGCTGGACTCTACATACTCTTCAAACTCGGGCCATTCCCCCCGCTCCTTAGAGCCGGCGATGAAAAACCGGAGCGCGCGGTGGTCGCGGGTTTCCAGGCCCCAGTCTATCCGGTACTCCTGGGCCTTCTCCTGGCTGTCGAAGAGAACGCTTCCCACGGTGTTCTGGTAAAGATAGGGGAACTCTTCGGCGTCATCCGAAACCGCAAGGCTGGGCGCGGCGTAGCGGAGGTCCTCTAAGGAAATGGGGAAGGGCTGTCCGCTGCCAATAGCGCAGAAGCCGGGGTCATAATTCCGCCAGTCGCCCTCATCCATCAGGGTGAACGCATATCCATCCTCTTGGCCTTCCTTCGGGTGATTCACCCCCCCGGGCAGGTAGATCCCCACCTCTCCCTGGGTCTCTATGGGATTATGCTGAAAGTATTCCTCCGGCTTCATGTCCTGGCGCCAGTCCTGATAGTGGGCGTAGGCGCTGGGGGTATCGCCGCTTTTCGCCGTCTCCAGGAAGCCCGCGTTGCGGGTCAGGAAAACCGGCAGCAGCAGCGCGCACACGCACAGGGCCGCAGCCGCCAGCCCGCCGATGCCAAACCGCCGGGGGGGACGGCTCTCCTGGGGCGTCTCCACGGTTTCAGGCGGCTTTCCCTTTGAAAAAACAGGCAGGCTGCGCAGTTTATTCCAGGCGCCGGCCCGCTTTACCGGTTCCCGGCCCGCCGCTTCGATCAGCTCGGGGTCCAATAGTTCCAGCTTGTCTAAGAATTCGCTGCCTCTCATAACTGGTATCCCTCCTTAATAAGGTATTCCTTTAATTCTTCCCGCACCCGGAATAAGGTGGTCTTCACCTTGCTCTGCGTGACGCCGAAGCGTTTGGCCACTACAGCCACCGGGTCCAGGTACCAGTACCGGCGAATAAACATATTCCGCCGCTCCTCCGGCTGGCTTCTGAGAAAATCTCCCACCGCCTGGGCTAAGAGCACGCCGTCTACCTGGCCCTGGGCGTCGCTGGGGTCCGGAATGCACTGTTCCATTTCCCGGGTCAGCTGGCTCAGAGGCGCGCCGCGCTTTTTCCGGCCCCGATGGCGGCACACATCCAGCGCCAGGTGCCGGGTGATCTTTGCCAGAAACGGAAACAGATAGCCTCTGGGCTCATGGGGCGGGATGGAGTTCCACGCCTGCAGATAGGCGTCGTTCTCGCATTCCTCGGCGGCGCTGGGGTCATGAAGCACCCCGTTGGCCAAGGCCCGCAGCCGCGGGCCGTACTTCTCCGCCGTCTCTGTCAGGGCGGACTGGTCCCGGGCAATAAACAGCTCCACAATTGCATCGTCTTCCATAGGCGGACTTCCTTTCCAGGTCTCGGGTTTCTCCTCCGGCAAAGCCGCTGCCGCGCCAAATCCGGAGATCTCCGCATGTATCTTTTCCATAATCATGCCTCTCCTTTCTGTAGGACGGGAGTACCCGCGCTCCCTGTGAGGTCCCTCACCCTATATAGCGGCAAAAAGAGGACGGAGGTTACGAAAATTGTGATAAAAAATAAAAGACGGGGCGTATGCCCCGCCTGGTTTTCTGTTCCAGCGCGCATAGTCCCGCCTTTTGACGCGAAAGCTAGTGGCAGCGCTTCCGGCGTTGGCCGAAAACGTCCGGCGGCCGCTTCATGATACGTTACGATCACACAGTTAAGAACCTGTACCGATAGGATTTGCGCCCAGGTTTTCCAGCAAATTTTGTCGGCGGCAAGGCGCAAAGCCGAAGGAAATCTTGTGATTTTCAAGGTTTTGCAACGCAGTCAACGGCAAAGATTTGCCGAAAAGGTGGATGCAAGCTCCTATTGGTACAGGTTCTAAAAGGAGAAAGTATGAAGACTCTGGTTATTTACACGTCAAAAACCGGCTTTACCCAAAAGTACGCCCGCTGGCTCCACGAGGACCTGGACTGCGACTGCCTCCCCTATGCCCAGCGCCATATCGCGGACCTTTCCCTATACGACGCTGTGGTCTTTGGGGCGGGATGCTATGTGGGAAGAATTCGAAAGCTCCCTTGGTTCAAAAGGCAGCTGCCCTCTTTAAGCGGGAAAAAGCTGGCTGTGTTTTTTACCGGCGCCATGGGCCCTGATCCCGCGGATATCCAGCGCCTGGAGTGGGAGAACTTCACCCCCAGAGAGCGCAGCCAGGTCCGGATCTTCTACCTGCAGGGCGGCCTCAATTACGCCGGGATGACTCCGCTGGACAAGGCCCTTATGGCCGTCTTCCGGCAAACCCTGAAGGCCAGCGCCGACACCCCCGACAAACGCGTCACCCTGCAAAATATCAGCCACTCCTTCGACAAAACCCAGCGGGAAAACCTGGCTCCTCTGGAAGAGTACCTCAGGAGCTAAAGGCCAGTGTACGCCGTCCTATCATCCCCGCTTTCACAGGAAACCACAGCGCTGGTCCATGCCAAGCGCCAACTCTTGCCCCCGGCGGCTTAATAGTACCGGATAATCGCGATGACCTTGCCCAGGATGCTGGCCCTGTCGGAGTAGATGGGGGCGAAATCCGGGTTTTCGGGCTGCAGGCGGACGCCGTCGGGCTCCCGGAAAAGGCGCTTTACCGTGGCCTCGTCGTCGATCATAGCCACCACGATTTCCCCGTCGTCAGCGGTAGGGGCGCGCTCGGCAATGACATAGTCGCCGTCCAGAATCCCCGCGTCCCGCATACTGAGCCCCACCACATGCAGGGCAAAAAGCTCCTTGCCCTCCCGCTGGGGAAAGGGAATATAGCCTTCAATATCCTGCACCGCCAAAATGGGCACGCCGGCGGTGACCCTGCCCAGCACCGGCACCTGGGCGGCGGGCTGGCTGCCCTCTATATGAATGGACCGGTTTAGTCCGGCGTCCCGGGAGATATAGCCCATGCGTTCCAGGGTCTTCAGGTGGGCATGAACCGTAGAGGTGGAGCGCAGCCCAGTGGCCGCGCAAATCTCCCGAACGGTTGGGGGCACGCCGCCGGGCATTGTCTTTACCAGGTAGTCATACACTTTCTGCTGGCTTTTTGTCAAACCATCCATGTGGGTTCCTCCTTGCTGGGGGCTTTCTCTATGGCGGGGGCAAAGAAAATGCTTTGCCCCCGCATCTGCCGGTCCGGTGGTCTCAGGGCTTCTCCGGACGTATGCTCTGCATACATGAATAACATAAATCTGCTGGGAGTCTTCCGGACGTACGCTTTGCATACATTATAACATATGTTTAGAAAAATTGCAAAACGTTCGTTTGGAATTTTGAGAAAATTTTTTCGATTTGCCCGCAGAAATTCTTTTATGGTTTATTCACAGGGCTGTAACAACTCCCCAGCGCTTTTGAGATATAATAAGCCTGTACTCAAAAGGAAGCATTCCCAACTTTCTTTAAGGTACATGTTCTACCCTCCTCAATTAATACCCCTCAAGCAAAGGAAAGGGCCAGCGCTACGCTGGCTCTTTTCGTCTGTACCGGCGATATACGGCGGGACCCCGCAGGGCTGCTGGGGGCGTGAACTTAGAGCCTGCTTTAAAACAGACTCTAAGAACCCGTACCAATAGGAATTTGCACCCATCTTTTCGGCAAATCTTTGCCGTTGGCTGCGTTGCAAAACCTTGAAAA
>CANONE010000006.1 GCA_947567585.1 uncultured Clostridia bacterium
GGAATCCGTAAAGAGGCTGATAAACTGCTTGAAGCCTACCCATTCACTGGAGCCAGGGAAGTCGCCTAGGCGGTACTCCTGGAAAGCCATCACCAAGCCGTAAATCGGTATGTAGCTGAAAACAAACAGCAGGATAATGCCGGGGATTACCAGCAGCTGCAGGTCCCACTGTTCAATGGCCCGCAAAAAGAAACCTTTTTTCTTTCTTGGGGCGGAGGCTGCGTTCGGATTAGTCAATGCTCATCACTCCCATTGGCTTCCACGAAGGGGAAGCCATTTTTAATGCAGCGGGGCATGCCCCGCCAAAAAAATTCCGGGCTATAGGTAAACTTGGCTATCCCTCCCTATTGTGGCGTTTAGGCCGCGTTCTGGGCGAAACCCCGGCCGCGCTTTCAGCCTGATACAGCAGGCCCCGTCATGCGCTTGCCGCCGTTTCATGTTAGGTTCTGCCGCCCCGCTCCACCCCGTGCCGCGAAAACGGCTTCGCCGCCGCTCCGCTTACTTTTCAGTGGCTTCGCTGGGACTGTCTGTTCAGAACCCGCGCCCTACGGCATTCAGAAAATTCGCAAAATGTACAAGGAATTTGTACAATCCACAATAAGTATCATAGCACAGTCTTACACAAAAAGCAAGAGAAAGCAGGAGAGTTTTTGCAAAAAATTTGTAGACTATACCGACAAGCTGTGAAAAACTCTCTGAATCCCCTCCACAAGTCCCGCTTTTTTCGCCTTTATCACCATAAAGGCTCCGGCAGAAATCTGTTTCGAATCGCTTGCTATTTCCAGGAATTTAGAGTATACTGGCTGTACCGGAAGCTTTCCGGCCAGCCTGTGAAAAAGTGATAAGGAAAGGACGATTATTATGCCGTTTATGAACGTAAAGGCCAGCTGCCCCATCAGCGAAGACCAGGAGGTCCGGCTGAAGGCAGCCCTGGGCGAGGCAATTTCCCTCATCCCAGGAAAATCGGAAAGCCATTTGATGCTCTCCTTTACCGAAAACTGCCGGATATGGTTTGCCGGAAGCCGGAACGGCCCGATTGTCATGGCCGAGACCGCTATTTTCGGCGAAACCACGCCGGAAGATTTCCAGCGCTTTGGCCAGGAGGCCGTGAAGATTTTAAAGCGGGAGCTTGGAGCCGCCCAGGTATATGTCAATCTTCATCAAACCAAGGACTGGGCCTGGTAGAAATTGTTCGCGCCCCGTTCTTTAAGGCAATCATAGCACATTCGGACCCTGGATGACAGTTACAAAATTACTACAATTTTACTACAAGGCTCTATACAATCAGGCAATACGTCCGAAAGCTGCTGAAAACGGAAAGGAAGTCATTTTATATGCCGTCAAAAAAAGTGGCCCTGATTATGGGCAGCGACAGCGACCTCGGCGTCGTATCTCCCGCCAAAAAGCGTCTGGATTCCCTGGGCGTTCCCGTGGAATCCCACATCATCTCCGCCCACCGCACCCCCGAAGCCGCAGCCCAGTTTGCCCAGAACGCCCGGGAGGCGGGCTTTGGCGCTATCATTGCCGCCGCAGGGAAGGCCGCCCATCTGGCCGGAGCTCTGGCCGCCAATACCACGCTGCCGGTAATCGGTATTCCCGTAAAGTCCTCCACCCTGGATGGGCTGGACGCGCTGCTCTCTACCGTGCAGATGCCCAGCGGCGTGCCGGTGGCCGCCGTGGCCATCGACGGGGCTGACAACGCCGCCCTGCTGGCCGCCCAGATCCTTGCCGTCACAGACAATGACTTGGCCGCGAAGCTGGAAGCTCTCAAGGCCGGGATGAAGCAGGCCGCCCTTGATAAGGACGCGGCTTTACAAAATAAGGACTGGTAGGCCGTTCATAGAATTTCTAATAGGCAATATTTTAATCTTTAACTTGGAAAGGACGAACAGTATCCAAATGAAAAAGAACATTATGAGGAAGTACGCCAAACTGGCCGTACAAAAGGGCGTAAACCTGCACAAGGGCCAGGGCGCGGTAATCCGGGCCAGCGTCAGCGAGCACGAGTTCGCCGAAATGGTGGCCGAGGAAGCCTACCGGGCCGGGGCCAAATGGGTGCGCATGGAATGGACGGACCAGGCGGTTACCAAGCTACACTACCGGCACCAAAGCGTTACCCAGCTGTGCCGCGTAGAGGACTGGGAGGTAGAAAAGCTGAAGTTCACCGTGAGGGAGCTGCCCTGCATGATTTCCATTGCCTCCGCCGACCCCGACGGCCTAAAGGGCCTGAACCCCACCAAGCTCCAAAAGTCCATGGTGGCCACCAGCAAGGTGCTTAAGCCCATCAGCGACGAGATGGAAAACAAGTACCAGTGGACCATTGTGGCCGTCCCTTCCAAAGCATGGGCTAAGAAGGTCTTCCCGGGGGAGCGGGCCAGCGCCGCTGTGGAGAAGCTATGGACTGAAATCCTCAAGGCCGTGCGGGTCACTGAGGACAACGACCCGGCGGACGAGTGGGACAGCCACAACAGGATCCTCCGCGAAAAGTGCGAAAAGCTCACCGCCCTGGACCTGGAGTACCTGCACTACCAGGCCCCCAACGGCACGGACTTTAAGTGCTGGCTGATTCCCGGCAGCAAGTGGGAGGGCGGCTGCGAGACCCTCTCAAACGGTATTGAATTTAACCCCAATATGCCCAGCGAAGAGGTTTTCATCTCCCCTATGCGGGGTAAGTGCGAGGGTACGGTGGTCTCGACCCTGCCTCTTTCCTACCAGGGCACGGTAATTGACAAATTCTCCATGGATTTTAAAGACGGCAAGGCCGTGGCGGTCCATGCCGAAGAGCACCAGGAGCTTTTGGAAAAGATGATCACTATGGACGAGGGAGCCTGTATGCTGGGCGAGCTGGCCCTTGTGCCCCACGACTCCCCTATCTCCAACTCCGGCGTGCTTTTCTACAACACCCTCTTTGACGAAAACGCCGCCTGCCACATTGCCATGGGCCGGGGCTTTAACGAGACTTTGCCCGGCTTTGCGGATATGACCAAGGAACAGCTGAAAGAAGCCGGCATCAACGACTCCATGATCCATGTAGATTTCATGATCGGCTGCAAAGACCTCTCCATCACCGGCCACACCCGCGACGGCAGAGAGGTGGCTATCTTCCGGGAGGGGAACTGGGCGCTTTAAGGCCGTGGGGTCCCCCTACACCCCGCCACTTTTGAAAAAGTGGACAAAACTTTTCCTCCGACGTTTTCTGGTTTTAAAACGTTGGCTGCTGCCGCGAGGCCGAAGGTTCCATAGGTCACCAGCCTTTAGGGATCGGGCAACTAGCTGCCGGTTTGGTGGAGCCGCCCTTTTCCCTTGCCCTTAGCTCACCGTTGCTTTCCGTGGCAGCTTACGGCGCCGCCCGGGTACCGGGGGACCGGAACAAAATAAATCCGGATAAAAAGTTTCGCCGGCCTTTTTAAAGGCCGTGGAGTTTGGGGCAACGCCCCAAGGTCTTAAAAGGCCGAAAATGATACGCATAAGGGAGGACACAAATGAGCAAGAAGGATGAACTGGCGCCCCGGCGGGAGCAGGGGCTGAAGAGCTACAGCGACAGCTACAAGGCGGCCGGGGTGGACGTCACCGCCGGGTACGAATCGGTGGAGCTGATGAAAAAGCATGTGGCGCGGACCATGATTCCCGGGGTGGTTTCGGGGATCGGCGGTTTTGGCGGGCTGTTCGCGCCGGATCTCTCTGGGATGAAGGAGCCCATTTTGGTTTCCGGCACCGACGGCGTGGGAACCAAGCTGAAAATTGCCATGCTGATGGACAAGCATGACACCATCGGCATAGACGCGGTGGCCATGTGCGTCAACGACGTGATCTGCTGTGGA
Source organism: uncultured Clostridia bacterium (assembly GCA_947567585.1). GTDB lineage: Bacteria > Bacillota > Clostridia > Oscillospirales > Acutalibacteraceae > Acutalibacter. The sequence goes on from CANONE010000006.1 coordinate 3,822, forward strand.
GCGAAGCCCCTCTTTTTCCTGGACTACATTGCCTGCGGCAAGAATTTCCCTGAAAAAATCGCGGAAATCGTGGCGGGCGTTGCCGAGGGCTGCGTCCAGGCGGGCTGCGCTCTCATTGGCGGGGAAACCGCCGAGCATCCCGGCATGATGCCCCAGGACGACTACGACCTGGCCGGTTTCACCGTAGGCGTGGTGGACCGGGAAAAGGTCGTCGACGGGTCCAGGCTGTCCGCCGGAGACGTGCTGCTGGGGCTGCGCTCCACCGGGGTACACTCCAACGGCTTTTCGCTGGTGCGCAAGGTCTTCGGCATTGGCAGGATGGACGCCGCCGGGGAGGACTCCCTGGTGGGCGCGGCCATGGGGCTGGCGGTCTCCGTGGCGAAAATGCTCCATAGCGACCAGGAGATTGCCGGCCGGTATTACGACGAGCTGGGCTGCACCCTGGGCGAAGCCCTGCTGCGGCCCACAAAAATCTATGTAAAGCCTGTTTTAGCCGCTATCCAAGCCGCAGACGTAAAGGCCATTTCCCACATTACCGGCGGCGGCTTTTATGAGAACATTCCCCGGATGCTTCAGCCCGGGCTCACCGCGAAAATAGAGAAGGCCGCCATCCCCACGCCCCCCATTTTCCAGCTTCTCCAAAAAACCGGCGATATTCCCGAGCATGACATGTTCAACACCTTCAATATGGGAATTGGGCTGTGTATGGCGGTCTCCAAGGAGACGGCGGACCAGGCTATAGCGGCCCTGCGCGCCGCCGGCGAAGACCCGGTGGCGCTGGGCGAGATCGTCCCGGGAGACCAGGGGGTGTTGCTGTGGTAAGCATCGGCGTCTTGGTCTCCGGCGGCGGCACCAACCTTCAGCAGCTCATCGACGCCCAGGCCGCCGGAAAGCTGGGGGGCGGCGTCATCCGCACGGTGATTTCCAGCAAGCCGGGGGTCTATGCCCTGGAGCGGGCCCAAACAGCCGGCATTGAGGCCGTCACCCTCAGCCGGAAGGATTACCCGGATGTGGAAGCCTACAGCCAGGCTTTGGCGGAGGCCCTGCGGCAGCGGGGCGTAGAACTTGTGGTGCTCTCCGGCTTCCTTACCATCACCAGCGATTCCTTTGTGCGGACTTTCCCCAACCGCATTGTAAACGTCCACCCTGCTCTGCTGCCGGCCTTTGGAGGCAAGGGCTGCTATGGGCTCCATGTCCATGAGGCGGTGCTGGAAAGAGGCTGCAAGATTACCGGCGCTACCGTACACTTTGCCAACGAAGTCTGCGATGGCGGACCCATCATTCTGCAAAAGGCGGTGGAGGTCAAAGAGGGCGATACCCCGGAAACCCTCCAGCGCCGGGTGATGGAGGAGGCGGAGTGGCAGCTGCTGCCCCAGGCTGTATCCTTGTTCTGCCAGGAGCGGCTGACCGTGCGGGATGGGGTGGTACACATCGCCCCCCCAGCCGTGAAAGGAGAATAGAAAATGAGCCAATCCGGTCTTAAAATGCAGATCATTACTCTGGAAAAACCCATCCGCTTTGCCGGGCTCAGCCTAAAAAACTCCGGTTTACCCGGCTGTTTCGAATCCATGGGCCTGCTGTGGGACCGTTTCCACAAGGAGATTCTTCCCCAGGTCCAAAACCAGGCGCAGCCCCCCGTAGAGGTTGCCGTATGCACCGCGTCCGACTACCTTGTAGGCAGCCAGCTTCAGGCGGGCTGTGGGCCTTCGGAGCTGGCGGAATTCACCGTCTCTCCCGGGTCTTACCTAAAAGCGGACTTCTCGGCGGACGACTTTTCCCAGCTGGTGGACCAGGCGCTGCCAAACCTCTGGCCAGAGGTAGAGGCTTGGGCAAAGGCACAAAATATTCTCTTTGACGCCAGCGCCCCCTTTTCCGTGGAGGTATATCCTCAGGAGACGGTAAGCCTGCCCCGCCCCAGCATGTACTGCCTCTACCCTGTCAAGCCATCATGAAAGGAGCTGCCACTATGAAGCCTATCAACATTTTTGAAGACCTAAAAAACAATGCCTATCCTGGCCGGGGCATCGTCATCGGGAAAAGTGCGGACGGCCTGCACGCCGTTACCGCCTACTTTATTATGGGCCGCAGCGTGAACTCCCGAAACCGCGTCTTTGTGGCCGAGGGTGACAATCTCCGCACCCAGGCCCACGACCCCATGCTGCTCACGGACCCCTCTTTGGTGATCTACTATCCCGTACGCACCTTTGAAGGCGGAATGATTGTTACCAACGGCGACCAAACCGACACCATCTACGATCTGCTGCATTCCCCGGAAGCCTGCACCCCCGGCGGGTGCTTCATCCGAGCCCTGCGCACCCGCACCTTTGAGCCGGACCCGCCGCTGTTCACCCCCAGGATTTCCGGCATTATCGAGCTGGCGGACGGGGACTTCTCCTACCGGCTGTCCATCCTCAAGAGCACCGACGGCGACCCAGCGGCGGCCCAGCGCCAGTTCTTCGACTACGATCCCCTGCCGGGTCTTGGCCATTTCATCCATACCTACAAGCGCGACGGCGACCCAGTCCCCTCCTTTGAGGGAGAGCCTAAGCCGGTGACAATTGCGGGGGACATCGACAGCTTCGCCAACACCCTATGGGAAAGCCTAAACGAGGACAATAAGGTCTCCCTATTTGTAAGGTACGTCAATTTGCAAACCAGAAGTTTCGAAACCAGAATCCTAAACAAAAACAAGTAACAAACCCCATCATATGACAGTCAAAATAGAAATAAGGTAAAAAAAGAAAATATTGCGCGGTCAAGGGGCGTCAGGCCCCTTGCAGAGCGCGAGACAGCGTCTCGCGGCCTTAGAAAGCCAAAAGTTACCCACAAAGAAAGGTTGTACATTATGGCGAATGAAATTCTTTTGAAGTACGGCTGCAATCCCAACCAGAAGCCCTCCCGGATCTTCATGAAGGACGGCGGCCAGCTCCCCGTCCAGGTGCTCAATGGCAAGCCGGGCTATATCAATTTTCTGGACGCCTTCAACAGCTGGCAGCTGGTCCGGGAGCTGAAAGCCGCCACCGGCCTGCCCGCCGCGGCCTCCTTTAAGCATGTCAGCCCCGCCGGGGCCGCCGTCTACGTGCCCCTGTCCGACACGCTGAAGAAAATCTATTTTGTAGACGACCTCCCCCTCTCCCCCATCGCCAGCGCCTATGCCGCCGCCCGGGGGGCGGACCGCATGTCCTCTTACGGCGACTGGGCCGCTCTCTCCGACGTATGCGACAAGGAGACCGCCGCCCTGCTGGCCCGGGAGGTTTCCGACGGCATCATCGCCCCCGGCTACACCCAGGAGGCCCTGGCCATTTTGAAGACCAAGCGCAAGGGGAATTACAATATCGTGCAGATTGACGAAAACTACGCGCCCGCCCCTGTGGAGCACAAGGACGTTTTCGGCGTAACCTTCGAGCAGGGCCGCAACGAGCTGAAAATTGACGGCGATATGCTGAACAACCTGCCTACCGCCAACAAGAATCTCCCGGAAGAAGCCAAGCGGGACCTGGTGGTTTCCCTTATTACATTAAAGTATACACAGTCCAACTCCGTGTGCTACGTAAAAAACGGCCAGGCCATCGGCGTAGGGGCCGGCCAGCAGAGCCGGGTCCACTGCACGCGCTTGGCGGGCAACAAGGCTGACAACTGGTATCTGCGCCAGTGCCCCAAGGTGCTGAACCTGCCCTTTAAAGCGGATATCCGCCGCCCGGACCGGGACAACACCATTGATGTGTACATCTCCGACGAGTACATGGACGTGCTGGCGGACGGCCAGTGGGAGAATTTCTTTACCGAAAAGCCAGAGCCTTTTACCCGGGAAGAGCGCCGGGCCTGGCTGGACGGCATGTCCGGCGTGGCTTTGGGCTCCGACGCTTTCTTCCCCTTTGGAGACAACATCGAGCGGGCCCACAAGTCCGGGGTGGAGTTTATCGCCCAGCCGGGGGGATCTATTCGGGACGATAACGTAATTGAAGTGTGCGACAAGTATCATATTGCCATGGCCTTTACGGGCATCCGGCTGTTCCACCATTGATGCCTGAATGAGAAAAGCCATATTCTGGGATTTTGACGGTACGCTCACCTATCCCGGGCATTTATGGAGCGGCTCCCTGCTAAAAGCCCTGGGGCCGCTGGCCCAAGAGTACCACATCACCCTGGAGCGGCTGCGCCCCGGCTTACAGGACTGTTTCCCCTGGAATCCCGGGGGGCGGCGGGATTTGAAGGGGGCGGAATTCTGGGCCTATATGAACGCCCGGTTTGAAGAGATCTATGCCGCTTTGGGCCTCCCCCCTTCCTCCGCGCGGATATGCGCCCAGCAAGTTCGAAATATTGTACTGGCCAAGGAGAGCTACCGGGTCAGGCCGGAGGCGGCGGGGACGCTGGCCGTATGCGCCTACAAGGGCTGGCGGAACTACATTCTTTCCAACAACTACCCGGAGCTGGAACAGGTGACGGCCAAGCTGGGGCTGGGACAGTTTTTTTCTGGATACATGGTCTCCGGGGCGGTAGGGCTGAATAAGCCGGACGTCCGCATTTTCCGCGCCGCCGAGAAAACCGCTAATTTTCCCTCCCTGATCTGGCTGGTGGGCGACAACCCCATCGCCGACATACAAGGGGCCAAGGAGGCCGGCTGGCACACTGTGTATGTAAGTAGACCTGGGGCCCCCCCTGCCGGCGCGGAAGTCACCATCAAGTCCCTCGCCGAACTCCCCCAATACTTATAAAGAATAGATGAAATCCCGAAAGCCCCCAGCCACCGCTCACCTTCGGCCCCGAGGCAGCGGCTAACGGCGCAGAATCAACAAAATTCGGATCAAAAGTTTCGCCAGCCTTTTCAAAGGCTGCAGGGTGTGGGGTGCTGGTCTCCAGTGGAGACCGTCAAGCACCGACCGACGCGACAGCGGAGACCAACGTCCCCACGACCTTAACAACAGAGAGAAGTGATACAACATGGATATATTGGTTATCGGCAGCGGCGGCAGAGAGCATGCGATTGTGCGCAAGCTGCGGGAAAGCCCCCGGGTGGGCAAGCTGTACTGCGCTCCCGGCAACGGCGGCATCTCCAAGGACGCGGAATGTGTCAACGTGAACGCCATGGACAAGGAAGGCGTGCTGGCCCTGGCAAAAGAAAAAGCGGTGGATTTGGTGTTTGTAGCCCCGGACGACCCCTTGGGGGCGGGCATGGTGGACTATCTGGAGGCGGGGGGCTTTCTCTGCTTCGGGCCCAACCAGAAGGCCGCCGAGATTGAAAGCAGCAAGGTCTTCTCTAAAGGGCTCATGAAAAAGTACGGCGTTCCCACCGCAGGCTACGAGGTGTTCGACGACCCGGCCAAGGCGCTGGCTTATATCAAGTCTCAGGGGAAGTACCCCGCTGTGATCAAGGCGGACGGTCTGGCCGTGGGCAAGGGCGTCATCATTGCCCAGAACGAAGAGGAAGCCGCCGCCGCGCTGCATTCCCTGATGGATGAGAAAATTTTCGGCGATTCCGGCGACCAGGTAGTGGTGGAGGAATTCCTTACCGGCCCCGAGGTAAGCGTGCTGGCCTTTACAGACGGCAAGGCCCTGTGCCCCATGGTCTCCTCCATGGACCACAAGCGGGCCTTTGACGGCGACCAGGGCCCCAATACCGGGGGCATGGGCACCATCAGCCCCAGCCCCTTCTACACGGAGGAAATCGCGGCAGAGTGTATGGAGAAAATTTTCCTGCCCACCATGAAAGCCATGAATCAGGAGGGCCGGCCCTTTAAGGGATGCCTCTACTTCGGGCTGATGCTCACCCCGGACGGGCCCAAGGTCATCGAGTACAACAGCCGTTTTGGAGATCCGGAAACCCAGGTGGTGCTGCCCCGGCTGAAGACCGATTTCGCGGAGATTGTGGAGGCCGTGGCAAAGGAGCGGCTTTCGGAGCTGGACATTCAGTGGGCCGAAGAGGCTGCGGCCTGCGTGATCATCGCCAGCGGCGGCTACCCCGGCGGCTACCAGAAGGGCAAGGAGATCCACGGCCTGGACGAAAAGGGCCAGGCGGAAGGGGCCACTGTGTACCACGCGGGCACCAAGGCCGAATCCGGGAAATTTCTCACCAGCGGCGGACGGGTGCTGGGCGTCACCGCCCTGGGCAAAGATCTGGACGAAGCCCTGGAAAAAGCCTACGGCGCTGTGGAGAAGATCGGGTTCGAGGGCAGCTTCTACCGGAAGGATATCGGAAAGACAAAGTAGCCCGCTGCCGGTACAAAATCGACAAAACCCGGCATAAAAAGTTTCGTCCACCTTTACAACGGTGGTAGGGGTGCTGATCGCCAGTAGCGATCGTCTAGCACCGGCCGAGCCGGCAGGCGAGACGGGGACAAAGTCCCCGCAGCCTTAAAGAACACCACGCACAGAAAGGAAGCACTCACTATGAACGCACCCATTACCTTTGCCATTTGCGGCTTTGGAGACCGGGGCAGCACCTATGCCAGCATGCAGGAGCTGTTCCCCGACAAGATGAAAGTTGTGGCTGTGGCGGATTTAAACCCTGACAAGGTCAAAAAAGCCCGGGAGCTCTATCAGATCCCCGAGGAAAACTGCTTTGCCTCTGGCGAAGAGATGCTGGCCCATGAGCGCCTGGCAGACGTGATGATTGTCTCCACCATGGACCGCCAGCATGTGGACCACGCCATTCCCGCCCTGGAGCGGGGCTATCATGTGCTGATGGAGAAGCCTATTTCCCCGGAAATCAGCAAATGCCGGGAAATGCTGGCCGCCGCACAGAAGCACCCGGACCAGTACATCATCCTCTGCCATGTACTGCGCTACACCCAGTTTTACAATGCCCTCAAGGACATCATCGACAGTGGAAAGATCGGCAAGGTGGTATCCATCTGCGCCAACGAGAACGTGGCCTATTGGCACCAGGCCCACTCCTTTGTCCGGGGCAATTGGCGGAATTCTCAGGAGACCAGCCCTATGATCCTGCAAAAGTCCTGCCATGACATGGACATACTTACCTGGTTGATTGGCAAAAAATGCAAGGCCGTGTCCTCCATGGGCGGCATTGAGCTCTTTAAAGCCCAGCGGGCGCCGGAGGGGTCCACGCCCTACTGTCTGGGCGGCTGCAAGGCCAAAGAGAACTGCATTTTTGACGCGGAGAAGATCTATATCACCAGCAAAAAAACCGGCATCCGTTCCGGCAGCAGCTGGCTAAGCTCCATTCTCTGCGTGGACAATACCGAGGAATCCGTCCGGGCGGCCCTGGAAAACGGCCAATACGGCCGGTGCGTCTACCACTGCGATAACGATGTAGTGGACCATCAAACCACCAACCTGCTGATGGAAGACGGCAGCACCATCAGCTTTACCATGTGCGCCTTTACAGAGGACTGCTACCGCTATTTCAAGGCCATGGGCACAAAGGGCGAGATAGAGGCGGATATGAAGTCCAACACCATCCGGGTGCGGGTTTTCGGTCAAGAGGAGGAGGTCATCGATCTTAAGAAGCTGGCCCAGGACCTGAAGGGACACGGCGGCGGAGACAGCGGTATTATCGCCGATTTCCTGGATATGCTCATTGACAACGCCCCGCCCACCCAGCGGACCACCACCCTGGTGAACTCCATGGAGAGCCATTATATTGCGCTGGCGGCCGAGGAATCCCGGAAAGCAGAAGGCAAGCTGATAGACCTGGAAGAATTCCGCAACCGGTAACAAGCGCGAAGCAAATAAAAGTCTTTGAAGATCCTTAAGAAACTTTCCTCAGAAAGTGTCTTAAGCCGCCGGAGGCGACCTTAGAAAAACGGCGCAGAACAATTAGAATCCCCTCCCACAACCACAACAGCGCCGCCCCCAACAACAAAAAACATCGCGCCGCTTTTCATCAGCGTCTTGCGCAGCAACAGCGGCCCTCTCTGCATCACCGGCCATAGGCGAAGGACAACTTTCGCCTACAGGCGGTAATAGCGAGAGGGCCGCTGTTTTCAAATATTCACAGGGCTCATTTTTGAAAAGACTTTGAAAAGACGTTGCCAGAAAAAGCGGCGCGCCGGACGGGGGACGGAAGTAAGCGGTTTGCTGAAAATCGAGAGATGCACTTGGTGTGAGCGCGCCGCTTAAGGGCAAGGTCGTGGGGCTGTCTCGCCTGCCGGCCCGGTGGGGTCAGAACGATTGCCACTGGCAATCTTCCCGGCGCCTGGACCGCGCAATTTGCCGCTTTTTAGTGCGTTCTAAAGATGCTCATGCTGCCAGAGGTGGTATGGAAGCCAAACTCCGCGCCACCGGCCCCATACCGCAGCTTTCCGCTTTTTCCGCCGCCAGGTTCTCCAAACTCTGTCTCGAAGTCCCCCGACACGCTGGAATAGTCCGCGATAAACCCGTCGTTCTCCGGTATCCCCAGCCACACGTCGCCGGACACCGAGTCCATCTCTACCTCATCCGGCCTGCGCGACAGCTCTACCCAAATTTCTCCCGACACCGTATTGGCATGAACCGCTTGTGCGCCCCCTGTAAATTTGCAGTCCCCAGAGGTGGTGTTGAGCCCCAGCGTCTCCGCCGTTATGCCTTCAAAGGTCATACTGCCGCTGGTGGTGCTGGCCTCCAACTCTCCACAGCTGGCCTCTTCGAAAGTCATGTCTCCAGAGACCGTGCTGGCCTGAAATTTCTCCTGGGCCGAAACAGCCTTTAGAAGGATATCGCCGCTGGTGGAGGAAAAATGCATCTCGTTCCCGGAAAAGCCCTCCGCCTTTATGTCTCCCGAGGTGTTGCTGATCTTCATGTCCACCAGCTCTCCCTCCGCCGGGGCGGGCAGCTGTACTTCCAGAGCCTTGTGGCCGCTGCCGAATAAGTTCCAGTTGATCCACCGGCGGAACCACTGGCCGTCCCAGCGCACCGTCAGTTTTCCCCCGCCCAATGTAACCTGCATGGCGTCCTCCTGGGTAATTTCCCGGCGGGCGCTTTCTATAATATGAATATCTCCATCCGGGCTTTTACCAATGGTTACCGGGCCCGCTACCCAGCTCACCTCCACAGCGGCCAGCTTTTCGCCGTCCAAAGAAAGATCCTCCCGGTTCTGGCAGTTCCCGGGGCCGGCCTCCTCTTTGCCAAAGGAGAAGCCGTCTCCAGCCATACCAGCCACCAGCACGCCCGTCAGCAGAACCGCCGCCGCCGAACATGCCGCAATTGTAAAAATCTGCGACTTTTTCAACATTATCCCCCCTACTTTCCTTTACTCTGATCCATGGCTCCCAGCACCGTGTTGATCACCACGCCTACCGCCGGGGCAATTAGGAAAATAACCCAAGTGATGTACCATTTTCCCGTGCCAAAGCTCAGCAGGAAATAGAAAGCCACCACCAGCGGCCAGTACGCGCCGTTAAATGCCGCGCGCCAATGACTCTTTTTGGTCTTCCCCTGCTGCCACTGACGAAAATCCTCCACAACCGTTCCCGGCGCCGGCTGGGGCGTTCTGGGGTGGGTCAGCTTGTCATATACCAGCAGCCCCACGCCCGCGGCAATCATCATGAACATGCCGATAGCGCCTATACCCGACGGCAGGTAGAAAACCTCATTGAAGAAAATGGGGGGCACTGGGCAGAGAATGAAGAGCATAATGGCCAGCACCCGGCAGAGCACCCGCTTTTGGTTTACCTGGGGCTGGGGGTAGTACACCGGCGGGGGCACCGGCTGGCCGTTTTCATCGTCCTCCAGCTGGGCGAAGAGCTCCCGCACGTCGCCGATGCTGCCCACCGTCAAGTTGTATGCCTCTTCCTGAGACTTCCCCTCCCCCACCAGGGCGTAATACTTCTCTATGAGGTTTTGGGTCAGTTCAATCTTCAGCTCATAGGCCCGCTGGGTGTGCGGGGCGCTTTCAAAGAGCGAGTCCATATATTCGCGGATCTTGTATTCCATAGTGTTTTCTCCTTTTGTGAGTTCTTAAGGTCGTAGGGCTCTGGGTCTCGTCTGCCGACTCGGTCGGTTCGCGGCTTTGTCTCCTGTACTTGGCTGCGCCAAGTACCCGGGAGACGCTCACCTCTATAACCCGCCACCTTTTGTAAAAGGTGGACGAAAGCTTTATGCCGGTTTTTCTTGATTCCGTGCCGTTCGCTTGCTGCGCGGCGCAGATGGCTCCTTCATTGCATACTGCCGCTTTGCCGCTTTTTATGGTGTGATGAGCTTTTGAATCAGCTGCTTCGACTGCTCCCATTCCGCCACCATCCGGTAATATGTGTCTATCCCCTGCTGGGTAATGGAATAATAGCGCCTGCGGGCGCCGGTGTTCTCATCCCCCCAATAGGAGGTGATGCAGCCGGTCTGTTCCAAGCGGCGGAAAGCCGTGTACAGCGTGGCCTCCTTTAATTCATATTGGCCGGCGGTTTTTTCTTGGATAGCCCGGTTGATTTTGTATCCGTAGCTATCGCTTTGCATAAGCTGAGCCAAAATAATAGTATCGGTATGGCCCCTTATCACATCCGACGCGATAGACATGTCATCCCTTCCTTTCTGGGCTCATTGTAGCACAACATACTTCGTCTGTCAAGGTATTTCTGTAAAGAATATGCAGCGCTGTCAGAGATACTCCATCCTTACCTAAAAGAACCGTGCCCCGCCGCTTGCAATCCATCCAAAAAACAGGTACAATGAGGGGAAAGCATCTTGTTACAGAAGGGAAGGATTGCATTGAAGCTGTTCATTGTCCGCCATGGGGACCCGGACTATTCCATTGATTCGCTTACGGAAAAGGGGTGGAAGGAGGCGGCGTATCTGGCGGATAGGCTGGCGGCGGTCCCGGCCGCCGCTTACTACTGCTCCCCGCAGGGCCGGGCCAAGGATACCGCCCGGGCTACCCTGGAAAAGCTGGGGCGCACCGCCCAGGAATGCCTCTGGCTCCGGGAATTTAAGGGCGCCCTGGCCCGCCCGGACCGGGAGGGGGAGATCACCCTTTGCTGGGACTGGCTGCCCCAGGACTGGACCGGCGAGCCCCGCTTTTTCCAGCATGACCGCTGGATGGAGCCGGAGGTGGTAGCCGCCAGCAATGTGCCCCAGGAATACCGCTGGGTCACCGAAAATCTGGACCAGCTGCTGGAGCGCCACGGCTACCGCCGGGAGGGGCTCTGCTACCGGGCTGTTTCCGGCAACAATGATACCATCGTTTTCTTCTGCCATTTTGGCGTAGAGGCGGTGCTGCTCAGCCACCTTTTGAACATCTCCCCTTTTCAGCTTTGGCATGGGCTGGTGGCGCTACCCACTTCCGTCACCACAGTCATCACCGAGGAGCGCCGGGAAGGGCTGGCCTATTTTCGGGTAAACGGCTTTGGGGACATTTCCCACCTCTATGCCCATGGGGAGCCCCCGGCCTTCGCGGGGCGCTTCCGGGAGTGCTGGGCCAATGAGGATGAGCGCATTTAGGACCGTAGGGCGCCGGCCGGTTCGCGGAATGTCCGCCCCTATAATCCCCCGCCTTTGTAAAGCTGGACGAACCTCTTTGGCAAATTCGTCTTGGCTTTGGGGGCGGCGCAAAGGGCTTTCATGGAAAACCAGGGCATGCTCTAAGTTTTTCTGGGATTCTGCCGACTACTTATATATAGGAAAAAGGAGGGACCCGCAGTGCTCATGATTGGCTCCATAAACGCATATACAAAGAATATCAAGCTGCAAACCCAATGGGAGCTCAAACAGCGTAACGGCGACTATTCCGGTCACAAGACTCTGGAGGAGTGGCTGGGAGATACCCAGGCCCGGGATGAGCCCGGCGGAAAAGGGGACGACGCTCTGCGGGCTATCCATCAAAAGCTGGAGGCCGGGAGCAAGCTGACCCCTGAGGAACGCCGGTATCTTCAAGCCAAGGACCCGGAAGCCTACGCTAAGCTGGAAGCCAATGAGCGGGACCAAAAGGCGTTTGAGCAAAAGCTGCGTCAGTGCCGGACCAAGGAGGAAGTGGAGCGGCTGAAAATGACTTATCTCAGCTCTTCTTTAACCGTGGTGAAGTCTGTAGAGCACAATTCCGCCATTCCTCTAAACAAGAAACTGGAAATATGTATGCATGAAAAGCAGCGCTGCGATATGCTGGGGGAAAGCTATCGGAAATTTGCCCGTTCGGGGGAATACGGACAGCTCCCTACGGAAAACGAGGCCGCCAAAGCTCAAAAGGACGAAGAAAAGACGAAAAATCCCGAAAAGGAGGAGAAGCCTGTACCGGAATCCGCCGAAAAGCAGGAGCCAGACAAAGCGGAGAAGCGCCGCTGGGAAGCCAGCCAGATTCATACAGATTCCCCTGAACAGCGCAAGGTGAAAAAGGCCCGGGCCAAAGCGGCGGCAGCCGCCTATTCCAGTACAGCCGGCTGCACGGATTACGCCAACACCCCCACTCAAGTTGATTTAAAAGCCTAAGGAGGCCCCTATGGAACACATTTACCCCACAGCGGAACATCTCATTGGACATACCCCGCTTTTAGAGCTCCGGCGGTTCGCCGCTAAGCTGGATCAAAAGGCCCGGCTGTTGGGAAAGCTGGAGGGCTTCAACCCCGCCGGCAGCGTCAAGGACCGGGTAGCCAAGGCCATGCTGGACGACGCGGAAGCCCGGGGCGTTCTGAAGCCCGGGGCCGTTATCATTGAGCCCACCTCTGGGAATACCGGCATTGGGCTATGCAGCGTGGCCGCAGTCCGGGGCTACCGGGTGATCATTGTTATGCCGGAAACCATGAGCCTAGAGCGCCGCCAGCTAATGAGAGCCTATGGCGCCCAGCTGGTGCTTACCGACGGAGCCCAAGGCATGGCCGGAGCTATCGCCAAGGCCGAAGAGCTGGCCCAAGAGATTCCCGGCGCGTTTATTCCCGGGCAGTTTGTCAACCCCGCTAACCCCGCCGCTCACATGGCCTCTACAGGGCCGGAAATCTGGGAGGACTGCGGTGGGAAGGTAGACGTCTTCGTGGCCGGCGTAGGCACTGGCGGCACCGTCACCGGCGTAGGGCGCTATCTCAAGGAGCGCAATCCAGAGGTGGAGATTGTAGCGGTGGAGCCCGCCGCTTCCCCTGTGCTGAGCCAGGGCCATGGCGGGGCCCACCCCCTGCAGGGTATTGGCGCGGGCTTTGTGCCGGAGGTTTTGGACACCGCTGTTTACGACCAGGTAATCGCTGTAGAGGGGGAGGACGCTTTCGCGATGGGACGGCTGATGGGCGTTACAGAAGGGGTGCTGGTGGGCATTTCTTCCGGCGCGGCCCTGTGGGCGGCCCAGGAGTTGGGAAAACGCCCGGCATATGCGGGGAAAACTATTGTTGTTCTCTTGCCCGACGCCGGGGACCGGTATCTGTCCACCGCCATGTTCGCAGACTGAAAGCGCCTTAGCGGTTCCATCCCCCCAGCGGCCGGCATACCACGCCTTTCAGCGGAATTAACAAAAGTTTGCAGTTGTTGTCGGCAGGTTGTCTATATTTTCGATTGGGTCTAGTATTATTCGTGAAAGTATGATACAATAGGCTGTGGGCATTGTGCCCACGGCTTATTTTTTTAGTTTGGAGCGATGCCCATGGTTTTTTATCCCATTTTCTTTCTCTGTGTGGCCGGGCTTTTTATGAGCCTTCTCCATGACCGCTACCGGATTTGGACCACGCTGGGCGTTTCCGCCGGGGCCTACGGGCTCTCTCTTTTGGCCGCCTATATGACAGAAGGACTGCTGGAGGAAAATCCCCTTGCCCCCCATGTGGGGTGCGGAGCCGGGACCATGATTTTTCTCCTTGCGTCGCTGTTCATTTTTACCAATAACCCTCTGCACAAAATCTTTCTCTTTGTTCTGTGCATGGCAAATTTCTCCTATGCCCAGCTGCTTTTACCCCTTTTTATTGGGGTGCTGCCTTTTTCCGCCGCCGGCGTACCCGGGGCGGTTATCTCCGCCGCCGGCGTTATCCTTCTTAACCTGTTGGCGGGCTTTTGCCTGTACCGGCCCCTGCAGCGCTTTCGCGACCGGGGCTCCTCCTGGTTCATTACCGGTATGACGCTGGCTCTGCTTCTGCAATTTTTACTGTGCATCGGCAAGCTGAATCTCATTTTGGGCGCCCCCTCCCCTTACCGGCGGCTGGTGTTGGCCACAGCCCTGTACGCCGTGGTGGTCTTCTGTTTTCGCAGCGTATACCACGCTGGGCGCTTTCAAATGGAGACCGCCCTGCAGGAAGCCCGCAAAAAGATGATTGAGATGGAATCCGTGGACTATATGGATCTTTTGGCCGCTGTGCGGGAGGTTCGCGCCGCCCAGAAAGGCGGGGAATACGCCCTGGATACCATTGCCCAGCTGATGCGGGAAGACCAAGTAGAGAAGATTCCCGTATACATAAACATGACCCGGCACAACGCCCTGGACAACCCTATTTTAGCCAATTATCACGATAATCCCTATCTGAACGCCATTATCGCCGTTAAGGCCGCTTTTGCCGCCCAAAACCAGATTGATTTTCAGTGCAACGCCGCTACCGGGGACCTGCCCTTTACCACTGCGGAACTATGCATCATGGTCAACGAGTTCCTTACCCGGGGCTGTACCGAAGCCGCCGCTTTTGAGGGCCAGAGAAAACTGCGGTTTACGGCTATTCCCGGAGAGGATTCCCTGCGGTTGGAGGCGGTATATTCCGGCAGCCTTCCCCAAAAGGAAAAGTTCTCCTTTAAAGGGAAGAAACTCACCGACTTGCTGTCCTGGCTCTTTGACGACTCTCCCTATGAGGCCACCCAGCTGCGGGGCCTGGAAAACACAGCGGAGATCGCCCTGTCACACAGCGGCAGCCTAACTGTAGCCGGAGCCGGCGATGAAGTTATTCTGCGGGCCAAGCTGCGCTACTAAAGGCCCCGCCAGCAAAAGTAAACCCATAAAAGCCCCGCGCCGCGCCCGCCAATCTTTCTGTACATGTACAGGTAGGGCCAGCCCGGCATATAAGGCTTGCGTCCTTCACGCGGAAAACCAAATGATTAGGAGAGATACCCATGGACAATTTATCTGTGATTCCAAAAGAGGTTCTGGAGGCTTTTGGGCTTCCTGCGGAGTGCCCCGTGTCTGTTTTACACGGCGGGCACATCAACGACACATATCTAGTAAATGAAAAATACGTCCTCCAGCGCATTAATACCTTCGTATTCGCTCATCCCGCACATATCATGGACAATATGCTGGGCGTTACCCGCCAGCTCCGGGAAAGGGTGCTGCAGCGGGGCGGCGACCCGGACCGGGAAATTCTCCAGGTGGTCTCTACCGCCGCGGGACAGCCCGGCTTTACTGACAGCCAGGGGCAGTATTGGCGTTGCACCCTGTGCATCCCCGGCACCGACTCTTTCGAGACCCCGGACAGCCCCCAGATGCTCTGGGAGGCCGGCCGGGCTTTCGGCGAATTCCAGGCCATGCTCACCGGCTATCCTGCCGCCACCCTTCACGAAATTATCCCCAACTTCCACAATACCCCCGCCCGGGTTCAACAGTTAAAGGACGCCGCTGCCGCCGATCCAAAAGGCCGCCTGGCGGAAGTGGGGCCGGAGATGGACTTTGCCCTGTCCCGCCAGGAAGAGGCGGGCTTTTTGGCCGGTATGCTGGAAAAGGGCCAGCTGCCCCTGCGGGTTACCCATAACGACACAAAAATGAGCAATATCCTCTTTGACCACAAGACCAAAAAGGCGGTCTGCGTCATTGACCTGGATACCGTGATGCCCGGGCTGGCCGCCTTTGATTTTGGCGACTCCATTCGCGCCGGGGCCTCTACAGCCGCTGAAGACGAGACAGACCTGAGCAAAGTAAAATTTGACCTGGAGCTATACCGGGCCTACACCCAGGGCTTCCTCTCCGCCGCCGGCTCCGCCCTGACCCCCGCTGAGCTGGAAACCCTTCCCGACGGCGCCTGGGCGATGACCTTTGAAGTGGGCATCCGCTTTTTGGCCGACTACCTGAACGGAGACGTCTACTTCCGCACCGCTTATCCCCAGCATAACCTGGACCGGGCCCGGAATCAGTTCCACCTGGTGAAGCAGATGGAAGACCTCCGGAGGGAAATGGGGCAAATTGTGAAAGAGGCCGCGGGCATATGACAAAACCAGCCCGCTCTCTTCTTCTCAAGCTGGCGATAGCGTCCGCTGTAGGCGGGCTGCTGCTGCCCATCCTTTTCATCGTTCTGTTCGGGCTGCTGGCTGGCATGGTAATGTTCTTTTACTTCCTCTTCCCCCTGTTGAGCGTTATCACCGGCGTTTTGGCGGGGCGCTATATAAAGTCCCTTTGGTTCTATCCAGTTGTCAACGCCCTTTTTCTGCTTTACTGGGTAGTGCGCACCTGCGGCTTCCAACTGCTGCCTATTTTGCAGTCTTCCGGTTCGCACATTCTGTTAGGGGCGCTGAGTATGGCCCTTTCCGCCGCCATCCGTTGGCTGATGAACCACCGGGCAGACCGGTGAGGCCCGCCGCATCCTTGACCGCCGCGCTCTTTTATTAAAAGCAGCGTCATGTACCCTGTGCATGGCGCTGTTTTGTTTTTCCTCCCATTCCCCCTCTCTTTTGACCAAAACCTGCCCTTATTTGACCGTTCGTGCAAAGTGGGTTGCAATGCTCGTGGATTTTGGTATACTACTGCTGAAAGGACAGCCGCAAGCAGGCATGCCGGCAGCTGCGCCTTGCCCAAGAATATGATTAGGAAAGGATCAACACTATGAAAAAGATTTCTGTCATCATTCCCGTCTATAACAACCCGAAAGAGCTGCGGCTCACCATGGATTCCATTTTGGGCTCGGACTTTCCTTTGGATGAGGTGGAGATTTTAGTCTGCGACGATGGTTCCTCTCCCAGCATGAAGGCGGTGGCGGAGGAATACGCGGGCCGTATCGACTTCCGGCATTTCTGGCAGGAGGACCTGGGCTTCCGCCCGGGGACGGCCCGAAATATGGGCATTCGGGCTGCGCGGGGCCAACTGTGCCTATTCTTAGACAGCGGCGTGGTCGTCGCCAGCGGCTGCTTAAAAGAACACTACCGGCTCTACCAGCAGCATGGACCTAAAATGGTTGCCATTGGCTACATCTATGGCAACGACCTGCACTCGGACCTGGACGAAATGCGGGAGATCATTGATACCCATGCCCCGGACGAAGCCGCCGCCATCATGGAAGAGCGCCAGATGCTGGACGGCCGGGAGCGGGATTACGCGGTAGGAGGCGACATACTCTACCGCTGGCAGGCCCCTTGGATGGAGCTATGGAGCCTGCACTTTTCGGTCCCCACGGCGTTTATGCGGGACAACAACGTATATTTTGACGAGTTCTTTTGCACCTGGGGCTGCGAGGACAACGACTTCGGCATCGTCCTCCACGGCTTAGGCGGGAAGTTCGTGCTGGCCAGAGAGGCCAAGGCCATCCATTACCCGGCCAAGGTACGCAGCTATGACCGGCTGCACAACGACCCGGACTTTCGGGCCGGGTGGCTGAAGAATAAGGAATACCTAAAGCAAAAGCACAAGGATCACCCTCTGGTGCAGCTCTGGCTGGAAAAGGGCGGCAAGCCCATTAAAGAGCTACCCCTGCTGGATGTGGAGGAAGGGGAGAATTGACCATGGAGGGCAGCCCGCTGTTCCGTTTCTACTTTGACAACAAGAAATACTTGCCGGGAATTGCGGTGATCGTAGGCTTATCTCTGGTTTCCGGGGTGTTGAAAATGCTGGCCGCCACCTATTCCGGCCAGGCCGTGGACTACGGCGTGTCCAGAGAGGTGGATATGATGCTCCTTACCGCCGGGATGATGGCGCTTTTCATCCTTCTGGACTGCGGGCGCACCGCCCTGCACTACCACCTTATTGGCCGCATCACCGAAAACATGATGGTGGAGGTCAGGAGCAAGGCTTTTTCCAAGCTTACCCACGGGGACCCCGCAATCCTGGAAGAGAAGTTCCGCTCTGGGGACATGGCCGCCCGGCTCAACAGCGACATCAACCAGCTGGGGTCCTTTTCAGCGGGAAACGTCAGCCACTTCTCCCGGCTGATCTTTTCCGGGCTCTTCGGTTTGGCGGCCTGCATCTTCATGTCCTGGCAGCTGTCATTGGCCTATGTGGTGATCCTGCCTTTATCTCTGGGCCTAGTAAACGCCATCAGCAAGCCCATCCAGGCCCAGACAAAGAAGTCCATGGACAACGCGGGCTCCGCCATGAGCATGGTGGTAGACCTGATTTCCGGGGCGCTGACCGTGAAAGCCTTCGGCTGCCAGGATGAGTTTGAAAAGCGCTTTGGCCATATGGCCGAACACGCCTGCCGGCTGGAGGTGCAGTCGGCAAAAATCAGCATGAAGATGACCGGGGTGAAGTATCTGGCCAACGCTTTGCAGACCATGAGCCTCTTTCTCATTGGATTCTGGCTGGTATCCACCGGCCAGCTGACCGTGGGCACTTTCATTGCCTTTGTTACCCTAAGCAACTATATCACCGAGGCTTTTACCACGTCCGATTACATGATCAGCTCCGTACGCCGGGTTTCCGCCAGCGCCCAGAGGTACTACGAGATTATGGACGTGCCCGGCGAGCAGCCGGGGAATACCCGCAAGCCCGCTTCGGACATTCCCTGCGAGGCCAGGGACCTCGCCTTTGCCTACAACCGGGGAGACCGGGTGCTCAACGGGCTTTCCCTGGGCATACCGGCTGGAAAGCGGGTGGCGGTGGTGGGGGCCAGCGGCTGCGGCAAATCCACCCTGGTAAAGCTTCTGTGCCGGTTCTACTTTCCCGAAAGCGGCAGCCTGCGGCTTTTCGGAATAGATTCCGCCAGCTGGGACCCGGACGCCCTGCGGAAAAGCCTGGCAATCGTCACCCAGGATTCCTGCCTGTTCCACGGCAGCTTTTATGAGAACGTGGCCTATGGCCGCTCTGGGGATGTGTCCCGGGAAGAGTGCGAAGCCGCCCTTCGGGATGTGAGCCTGTGGGATTTTGTCAGCGCCTTCCCAGATGGGATGGACCACTCCATCGGCGAAGGGGGGCGGGATCTTTCCGGCGGGCAGAAGCAGCGGCTCTGCATTGCCCGGGCCATGGTGAAAAAAGCCCCGCTGGTCATTCTGGACGAAGCTACCTCCGCCCTGGACCTGCAGACCGAACGGGAGGTTCAGAAATCTCTGGACCGGCTGCTGGAGGGCCGCTCCGCCATTATCATTGCTCACCGGCTCTCTACCGTCCAAAGCGCCGATTATATCTACTGTATGGACCAGGGCAAGGTGGCGGAGGAAGGCCCGCCCCGGCGGCTGCTGGCGCAAAAGGGCCGGTATTACCAAATGTGCAGGCTCCAGGGCCTGGTGGAGGACTGAATATGAAGAAAACATCCGCAGTGAGACTCTACCTTTTCGCCTTCTCCTTTCTGGGGCCCCAGCGGAAAAAATATCTGCTGGGCGTACTGCTGGGAACTTGCGAGCTGGCTCTGCTTTTTGTGACGCCCTACGTAAACCAGGCTCTCATCGACACGGTCACTGGAGCGCGGCAGGGAAATATCATGTGGATCCTTCTGGAAATGCTGGCCGTGTTTCTGCTGCTGGTACCACCAATCGTGGTAGGGAAATACCTGCAAACCGCCGCTACCGAGGAGGGGACCGCCCGGCTGTATAAGGCGATGTTCCATCACATTCTCCACATGCCCTACGCGGGGCTGGTAAAGTACCGCACCGGGGACTACCTTACCCGCCTGCGGGATGACGCCAACAGCACCACCAATGTCTTCTCCTCCTTTGGAATGCTCAATCTCATCCGGTTTGCGGCGGTTTTTCCGGCAACGCTGATTTTGCTGCTGGCGAACGACTGGCATATCGCGGTAGCGGGCCTGCTCTATGGCGGGGTAAACCTGGCGCTTTCCCTCTACCTGAACCCCCTGGCCAAGCGGCTGGAAGGAGAGGCGAAGCTGGAAATCGTAAACTCCGCCTCCTTCCTGGTGGAAGCGCTGCGGTCCATTCCGGTGGTGCGGGTATTCGTGCTGCATCAGGTACTCAGCCAGCGCTACGCCGGCATCTGCAAAGAGATACGCAAAAAGCGGATGCGCTATCAAAACGTCATCGGCATTACTTATGGGGTAGTGGACTTTTTCGCCCAATCGGCCCTGGCGGTAGGGCTGATCATCGGCGTGCTGCTGGCAAAAGAGGGGCAGACCCTGGGCGGGGTGGTGTTCAACGCCACGCTGATGGGGATGATGGGCGACGCCATCTACCGGCTGAGCACCTTTTTACTGCTGTCCCAGCCCCACCTGGTAGCCATGGAGCGGGTGCGGGAACTTTTGAGCCAGCCGCTGGAGGATCTGGAAAGCGGCGGCCAGGAGGTTGACACGGAAAGGGAGGTAGCCGTGGATTTTCGGGACGTCACCTTCTCCTATAACGGTGAGGACAATGTGCTGCAGGGGCTGAACCTAACCCTGTACCGGGGGGAGCATCTGGCGATTGTAGGCGGCTCCGGCGGTGGAAAGTCCACCATTATCAAGCTGATGGAGGGCTTTTACGCCCCCACCTCCGGAGAGATCGCCTACTTTGGGCAAACGGGGCTTTCCCGAAAAGCCATTCGGAACCTGTTTGCCTATGTGCCCCAGGAATGTACCCTCTTCGACGGCAGCATTGGGGAAAACATTGCCCTGGGAAGGGCTCAGGCCAGCCAAGAGGACGTCGTCCAAGCCGCTATGGCGGCGGATATCCATACGTTTATTGAGAGCCTGCCCCAGGGCTACGGCACGCCGGCAGGAGAACAGGGCGGGCAGCTTTCCGGCGGGCAGCGGCAGCGGATCGCCATTGCCCGGGGCGTGCTGAAAAACGCCCCTGTGCTGCTTCTGGACGAGGCCACGGCGTCTTTGGACTCAGCGGCTGAGAAGGAGGTGCAGGCTTGTTTAGACCGCATCTCCAGCAAAATGACCACCGTAACGGTGGCCCACCGGCTCCCCGCCATTGAGAACGCGGACCGCATTCTGGTTATAGAGGCCGGCAAAGTGGTAGAGGAAGGAAAATTCCACCAGCTGCTGGCTCAGGGCGGACGGTTTAAGGAGCTGTACGAAAGCCAACAGAGAGAGGAGGCCGCCAAAAGCCAGGGTCTGTAGCCGCCTAGAGTCTGTTTGAAAATAGACTTGCCGGGATAGTAAAAATAGGACCCGCGCCTTTTCAGGGCACAGGTCCTATTTCACACATTTTTCGCAAGGCGTTAAATGCAGCGACAGAGCTTCCTCAATATTGGACAGATAGTAGGTTCCGCCGTTACAGTTGCTGTCATAGTGGTAGCGCTCACCTGTACGCGTAATGTAAATGGCGTGCCCTTCTTCTCCAGCGCCGCCGGCCGCGGTATCCTGCGCCTGAGGCGCCGCGCCGTTGCCAGAGGTTTCGCCGCCTCCCGCCACCGGCGCGGTATTTACCGGCGCTGTATTTACCGGCAAGGCGGCGGTTCCGTTTCCTCCGGGGGCCGCCCCGGCAGCGCCGCCGTAACCGGCCGTCCCTTGGAAGCCCCCAAAAATGCCGGAAGGAAAAGCGCCCAGCATAAAAACACCGGAAAGCAGCACGATTTCTACAGCGGCAACCGCCGCCATAAGCGCCAACACTACGCTTCGCAGCACGCCCAGCTTCGGCGGAGGACCCTGACGGGTAAAGGGAGGGCCGGCATAGGGCGCTTCGTTAGCGTCAACGAAGTTGGGGTCCATAGGGTCATCTCCTTTTCATCTTTCCCGCGCAAGATACAGGGAGTTCTTCTTCGACCCTGGTTCCGGCGGCATTTGCTGTTATTTTACAATATTTTCTCCGTTTTGTCAATTCCGTTACCCGCCGGAGAATCCTGCCGCCAGCGCAGAGCTTTAGAAGATCGAGGGTAGCGCGAAGCTCCCAAGCGCTGCAAAACGCTCCGCCTCTCCAGCCGGGAGTTTTCGCGCGAAAGGGGCGGTCTTTTCCGGGTTGTAGGCACTCCTCACAAATGCCTTTTCCCCTATCGCAGGCACACTGGAGCCATGCACAAAAGTTTCTCCAGCACTCTTGTTGAAATCATTATAATTTTTACAAACTTGTTTCTTCGGAGAAAAAAATTAAGTGTTAGGGCTTTACAAGAAGGAAAAGCTGTGGTAGCATAAGTTTGATAAAATTATTAGGAGTGTGTAAGACATGCCGCACGTTGGTACTACCAAAAAAGTTTCCGCCGAGCTGTTGTGCCTTTCCCTGCTCAACGAGAGGCCCATGTACGTTTATGAGATCACCCAGGAGATCAATCGTCGGAGCCAAGGGTACCTGGAGCTGGCTGAGGCCGCCATATACGTGACCATGTACCGTCTAGTAGAAAAGGGGTACGTAACAGACAAGCGCGAGGTGGCCGGAGAGGGCAAGCCGCGGCTGCGGGTATACTACCATATCACCGACCTAGGCCGCGCCTATTACCAGTCTATTTTGGAGGCCCACGAACGGTCCATGGTAGGTCTTAAAAACTTCTTTGCCAGCACTGCGGAGGCGTAAGGCTTCCGGCGGGGCCCCTGCTTTCTCCGGCAGGAGCCCTGTGTTTTCCTACTTATCCCAGCCCTTTTACACGCTCCACCAGCCAGGCTACCGCTCCGCCGTATTCTCCCAGCTCCAGGGCTATTTCCCGCAGCCGGGCATACGCCTCTTCCAGCCCCCGCTCCCGGCCCTCAGGGGATTCTAAGGTCCGTTCCAGTTGCAGGCAGATGGTTTCAAAGCTGTCCTCTCTCTCGGCGAGACCTTCCACCCTGCCCAGCTTTTCAAACTCCCCTCTCAGCGAAAGCGTTACCAATTCCTCCATGCCTTTGGTTCCCTGCGGCAAAACCTTTGCAGCAGGCTCTTTCCAGCCCTGTAGGTACTCCGCCATCTCCGCCGTCAGCTCCCGGAACCGGAAAAGGCCGGTAAAAAGAGGCCGGTGGGCCGGCGCGCGAAAGAGGTCCATCCCGGCGGCGGAAAGGAGAATATCCAGCCGCAGCAGGCAGTCCTCTATATCTCCGGCCATCAGCCCGCACCCAGCGGACTTCTCCAGTTTTTCCGCCAGCCGCTGTGTCCGCCGCGCCAGATATCCATACGGCAGCTCCGGCGGGGAAAGCGCCGCGGCCGCCTCCCTGCCCGCCTTCACCGCCTCTTCCGCCAGCCGCTGAAGCCGGCTCTCCCGGTCCCGAAGAATCAGCTCCGCCAGTTCTTTTAAAAACGCGGCCATCCCTTTTGTGCCCAGCCTCGCATCCTCCGCCAGCTGCTGAAATCGTTTACAGACAGGCGCGAACGCGTCCCGGTCCGCCGGGCGGGCCCTGGCTACCATCAGCTGCGCCTGGAACGCGGTTACATTGGCCTCAAACGCCATTTCCTCCATGGCTTTCAGCAGCGCAAACCGGGCCAGAAAATCCTCGGGTTTTGTAAGCATCTCCCGCACTTGCCCCTGGGCGGTTTCCAGTCCGCCGGCCAGTTTGGCGGCGCCGCTCTCCATGCAGAACCAGAAAGACCGGTAATGCTCCGCCTCTTCCCCGCAGGCATGAGCCTGGGCCGCGGCGGCCCGGGCCTGGACTGTCAGCCGGTTCAAGGTTCGGGCGATTTCCTCTGTGGTTTTTGAATAGCTCATTGTGATTCCTCCATTCAAAGCGTAGATGGGGGGCGGGGACAGCCGGAATTTGCGGTAGTCCGCCGGGGTCACGCCCATGTGGGCCTTGAAAGCCCGGGTGAATCCCTCGTGGGAGTCGTAGCCGCAGTTGAGGGCGATTTCCAATACGGTGGCGCCGCCGCCCGCCAATTCTACCGCGGCCAGCTCCATCCGCCGCCGGGCCACATAGCGCATGACGCTCTCCCCTACCGCCTCCCGAAACAGCCTTTGGTAGTAATATTTTGAGAAAGCCGCGCTTTCAGCCAGATCGTCCACACTAAGTCTTTCCCGCAGCCGCGCCTCGATCACCGCCAGCGTCCGCTCTACAAAATCCACACTTTCCATTTCCGCCGCCTCCCAGTCAGTAGCATACCACAGCCGTCCGCCCATCTCTTGACCGCGAATGCTCTTTTTCCGCAAAAACAGCCCGGCGCTCTCAGGCATACCGCCCAGAGCGCCGGGTTTTTCACTCCTTCATAGATTCCCAATGCTTCAGCTTCAGCAGCTCCTGCCGGAAAGCCGCCCGGGCCTCTTCCGGCGATTTGCCAGGGCAGGGTACATGGGCCGCCAGGTAGTCCAAAAGCCCCTCCAGAGATGTATAGGCAAATTCCCCCTTATCATAGCACCACTTACAGTAGTCCTCATTAAAAGAGCCGTCCTCCTCCCTGCTGATGCACGCGTCCTCCAGGGGCATTCCGCAGCACTGGCAGAACAACTGCCGGGGAGAGCCCAGCAGCGTGTTGATGGACACGTCAAAAAGCCGGGACAGGAGCTTCAATGTCTCTACATTGGGCGTGGTTTCCCCGTTTTCCCAGCGGGAGACCGCCTGCCGGGTCACAAAAACCTTTTCCGCCAGCTGGTCCTGGGAGAGCCCGCTTTTTGCCCGAAGGGAAGACAGCACGTCTTTTGTTTCCATTCTGATCACCTCAGGCCCTAGTATACACCCCGCCGGAAGAAATGTCGAGCAACTGCCTGTTGCGGGTTCATCTTTATTTCCCACAGACGGCTTTTGGGGGATTTGGGTTATTGGAACACCATGGGTTCTTTGTGGGTAGAGGCGTAGGGTTCCCAATGGGGCAGGCCCGCGCCGTTGGGGTCGAGGTTTTTGGCAAAATTGGCCCAGTAAGCGGAGATCTGCCCGCAGAGCTCCCGGTCCTTGGGCTCCCAGGGCCGCCAGCAGCGGTCCATGGTCTCGAACACGTACCATAGCTCCGCAGAATGGAAGGCGCCGGCGTCGTCCCCGGGAAGCTTCCGGTTAAAGAAATAAAGGTAAGAGGGAGCGCGGCCCAGCTTCAGCTGGTTCTCGCACCAACGGGCCCCGGCCTCCTGGAGAAGGGTCTCGCCGCCGATGTCGTCTCCCAGAGAGCCGATCATGTAAGGGATATCCAGGATGCCTCCGTTTTCCGCCTGCTGGTCTACAGAACCGGGAAGAAGCCAGCCGTCTATGTGAGGGGTCCAGCCCAGCTGCTGGCCGGCGGCGGCATAGGCCGCATCCCGAAGAGCTTCTGCCGGAACCTGGCGCAGCTCTTCAATGGCGTTGACCTTTAGATGCTCCATCAGCTTTTGGCCCTGGGCCCACGCCTGTTCCTTCGCGGGGGTCTCATGCAGAGCCCGCAGGCCGCCGCCGCTTTGGAGAATCGCCCCGCGAAGCATCCCTTTGGAAAGAGGCGAGGAGATAATCGTCTGCACGCTCATACAGCCGGCGGACTGGCCGAAAATGGTAATTTTTTCCGGGTCGCCCCCAAAATGGGCAATATTCTCCCGAACCCAGCCCAAGGCGAAGAGCTGGTCCAGAATGCCATAGTTCCCGCTGACCCCTTCCGGATTTTCCTTCTCCAGATCCGGATGGGCAAAGAAGCCGAAGACGTTCACCCGGTAGTTGATGGTGACCAAAATCACGCCCTTTTTGGCAAAGCCCTCCCCGTCAAATTCCTTCTCGCTGCCGCTGCCGTGCATAAAAGCCCCGCCGTGAATCCAAAAGAGCACGGGAAGCCGGGAATCCTCCCCCGCGCTTTCCGGGGTCCAGATATTGAGATACAGGCAGTCCTCGTTGAGGGGAGGCAAGGGAACATCGTAGAACTCCTTGCTGTAAAAACCCATGACGGAAAGGTCCGTCTGGGGGCAGGAGGCTCCGAACTCCCGGCAGTCCAGGGGCTCGGTCCATGGCGCGTGGGCCTGGGGGCGGCGAAAGCGTCTTTCTCCCACAGGGGGCTGGGCGTAAGGAATCCCCTTAAAAATAACGGTCCGGGCGTCTTGCGAAAGCGCGCCCTGTACCGGGCCCTGGGCGGTCTGAACAATCGATTGCATGAAAAAACCTCCTTTAATATTTTGAGATCGAAGTATTAATATTAAGTTTACATGGCGCAAAAGCAAATGTCAAGCGGTCCATATCTGAAATGTTTTCCGCAAATCTCTCCTCCCCGCCCGCCAAGTCCTCCGCCTCCTTTCACTTTTTTTGGAAAAATACCATTGATTATTTTGGGGGTCTGTGATACAATATCTCTAGAATCGCGTACAATGCATTTTTCTATCTTCACCTTATTTTTCCGCCCCCGCGGCGAAACGAAAGGAGTAATATACCCAATGACCAACAATAAGACCGTCCTTAACTGGCTGGAAGAAATGAAAGAGCTGGTTACCCCCGACAATGTGGTTTGGATCGACGGCTCTGAGGAGCAGGTGGAAGAGCTGCGCCGTCAGGCTTGCGAAACCGGCGAAATGATTAAGCTCAACCAGGAGAAGCTGCCCGACTGCTACTACCACCGCACCGCTGTCAACGACGTGGCCCGTGTAGAAGGCCGCACCTTCATCTGCTCCAAGAAGGAAGAGGACGCCGGCCCCACCAACCACTGGATGGACCCTGAGAAGGCTTACAAGATGCTGTTCGACATCGCCCGGGGCAGCTACAAGGGCCGCACCATGTATATCATCCCCTACTCCATGGGCCCTGTGGGCTCCCCCCTGGCCAAAATCGGCGTGGAGGTTACGGACTCTATTTACGTTGTGCTGAACATGTCCATCATGACCCGCACCGGACAGGCTGTGCTGGACGTGCTGGGCGACAGCACTGACTGGGTAAAGGGCCTGCACTGCAAGGTAGATATCGACGAGGAAAACCGCTACATCTGCCATTTCCCCGAGGACAACTATATCATCAGCGTCAACTCCGGCTACGGCGGAAACGTGCTGCTGGGCAAGAAGTGCTTTGCCCTGCGCATTGCCTCCTACCAGGCCAAGAACGAGGGCTGGATGGCCGAGCATATGCTGATTCTGGGCATTGAGAATCCCCAGGGCGAGGTGAAGTATGTCTGCGCCGCGTTCCCCTCCGCCTGCGGCAAGACCAACCTGGCCATGATGATTCCTCCCGAGGGCTACAAGGCCAAGGGCTACAAGGTATGGACGGTTGGCGACGACATCTCCTGGATGCGCCAGGGCCCCGACGGCCGCCTGTACGCCATTAACCCGGAGAACGGCTTCTTCGGCGTGGCCCCCGGCACCAACATGAAGAGCAACCCCAACGCTCTCATCTCCACCCAGAAGGGCACCATCTTCACCAATGTGGGCCGCAATCTGGACGACAACACCGTGTGGTGGGAGAGCCTGGATAAGAATCCTCCTGTCAACGCCCAGGAGTGGAAGGGCGCCGATGTAAACGGCCCCGAGTTCATCGCCGAGGGCGGCAAGCTGGCCCATCCCAACAGCCGCTTTACCGCGCCCGCCAAGAACTGCCCCTGCATCAGCCCCGAGTTTGACAAGGGTGAAGGCGTGCCGGTGTCCGCCATTATTTTCGGCGGCCGCCGTCCCGACACCGTGCCCCTGGTTTATCAGTCCCGCGACTGGAACGCCGGCGTATTCGTAGGCTCCATCACCGGCTCTGAGACCACCGCCGCCGCCGCCGGCGCTGTAGGCGTAGTCCGCCGGGACCCCATGGCCATGCTGCCCTTCTGCGGCTATCACATGGGCGACTACTTCCAGCACTGGAT
>CANONE010000007.1 GCA_947567585.1 uncultured Clostridia bacterium
CCTACCGCCGCGGCCATGGGCTCTTCCATCAGGTCCACATTGTTGCTGCCGGCCTGCCGGGCCGCGTCCTCTACCGCCCGGCGCTCTACCTCCGTAACCCCGGAAGGAATGCAGATGATAATCCGCGGGCGGCTTAAAGCCCCAGCCTTCAGCGCTTTCTTAATGAAGTATTTCAGCATGGCCGCCGTCACGTCAAAGTCCGCGATAACCCCGTCCTTTAAAGGCCGCACAGCCACAATAGAGCCGGGGGTGCGCCCCAGCATCTCCTTGGCCTGCTTGCCCACCGCCAGTACCTCGTCGGAGCGCACATCCACTGCCACCACAGAGGGCTCCCGCATGACAATGCCCTTGCCCCGCATAAACACCAGCGTGTTAGCCGTGCCCAGGTCAATACCAATATCTTTTGAAAACATAGAAAACATGGAAAGAAATCCCGAAAATCCTGCCATACCTATCCGCCTTTCTCCGGCCATGCCGGCTCCTAAGGCCGCAGGGCTTCGCCCCGCACCCCACCACCTTTTGAAAGGAGGTGAAGACTTCATTTCATGAAGTCTCAAATACTTTTATCCGAATTTATCTTGATTCCGTACCGCTGGCTGGGTGGCGCAGACGCCGGCCTACGTCCCAAGCGCCAACTAACAGTGAGCCCCGGCAGCATCCAACGGACCGCGCCCGCAAAGCCAACAAGTTCCCATCCCCGAGGGCGAAGCTTTGCCCGACCCCGTGAAGTGGATGCAACGTCACGTTGCCCCGGCAGCATCCAACGGACCGCGCCCGCAAAGCCAACAAGTTCCCATCCTCGAGGGCGAAGCTTTGCCCGACCCCGTGAAGTGGATGCAACGTCACGTTGCCCCGGCAGCATCCAACGGACCGCGCCCGCAAAGCCAACAAGTTCCCATCCTCGAGGGCGAAGCTTTGCCCGACCCCGCGACATTGGGTGGAGCGTCACGCTCCCGTCACGCTGCTAGTATTTCCCAATGTTGCGGGGTTATTTATAATGGAATGGGTGTACAGATTATATTATAGCGCATTTTGGGGGATTACTCAACCTTAATGTTGGCCTCCGGGCGGGAAATCGGCATTTTTCGGAAGATATGCAGGTTTAACTTTGAGATTTCCACAAGATGTGCAGACCCTATGACGTGCCTGTGCTGCCAAAACCGCCTTGGCCCCGCTGGGTGCCGGAAAGGCTTTCCGCCTCTATAAAGTCCGCCGCCAGCACAGGCAGAAAAACCGCTTGGGCAATGCGCTCCCCCGGCGCCACTGTGTAGGGGGCGGGCCCCAGGTTCCGCAGGGGGACCAACCATTCCCCCCGGTAATCGCTGTCAATCACCCCTACGCCCTGGGCCACCACCACGCCCTTTTTCGCTCCTAACCCGCTGCGGGAAAATACAAACCCGGCCACGCCCTCCGGCAGTTGGGCCGCAAAACCCAGAGGAACCATCCGCGCCTGCATGGGGGGGATCTCCATAGGCTCCGTAAGGCAAGCCTGCAGATCATATCCCGCGCTGCCCGCCGTCTGTTTTTGGGGAGGCTGCGCCTGGGGCGACAGCTTTTGAAACTGAATCTCCATTCTCGTCCCTCTCCGGCCTACAGCAGCTTTTCCCCGTCGAAAGCGAGGATCCCCAGGGCCGCTCCGGTTTTCCCGCCAGCCATCAGGTGCTTTTTAAAGGCCCGCCGCATGCTGGTGTCTTCCGGCAGCTGGTCCGCCGGCTTGTCCGCGTCCGCCCCAAATACCCTCCAGGCGTCGTCAAACCCGGCGTCTTCGGTTTCCAGAATGGTAAAATCCCCCATAAAGCTGACAATATTCGAGGAAGCGGGCAGCACGTTTTTATACTCCGGGTAGAGCAGCCAGGAATGGCAAGCGCAGATCAGGGGCCCGCCGTCCAGCTCATCCTTGAAAAAGTCATAGGCCAGCTTATAGGAGGCCAGCCGCGCCTTCTTGCTGAAGTCCTCCCCGCTGGAGGGAATGTGGATGCACCGCACTTTGTCCCCGGGATTCAGGGCGCGGCCGCCCACCGTGCCGGCGGGGCCGTCGTAAACCCGAGTCTCATATTCCAGCCGCCCCAGCTTTACAATATCGCAGCTAAAGAAAATGTGGTACCAGAAAGCTACAAAATTTCCCCATACCCCTTTGTTGGCCTTGCACTCCAGTGCCTTATAGCGCACGTCCGTAAAGGTGGCCCAAAAAATTTCTTCGCTGATTCCCCGGTCCAGATAATCCCGGCGGGCGGTTTCAGCGGCAAAAATCAGAAACAGCGCCCAGACCGTATAGGGGCTCAGCCCCGCCGCCTGGGCCATTTCCTCAATCAGAGGCTGGGTGGTCTGGGCGGAAAAATCATTTTCATAATAGAAAGCGATAGCCCCGGCCATGGCCTCCTCCTGCCCGGCTTTTGAAAGCTGGTCCGCCGCCTGGGTCAAAGCGTCCTTGGCTTCCTGAGGAAAGCCGGTTTTTTCCATAAAAAGCTGTAAGAAGTCTTTATTCATGGCAAGAAGTCTCCTTCATTTTTTATTCCCAAATTTTTCTGTATCCAGAATTAAAGTAACCGGGCCGTCGTTTTCCACGCTCACCTGCATATGCGCGCCGAATTCCCCGGTGGCGACGGGCACGCCCAGCTCCCGAAGGCGCTGGGCAAAAAGCTGGTAAAGCGCCTCCGCCTCGACAGGGGGCGCGGCCAGGTCGAAAGAGGGGCGGCGGCCCTTTTTACAGTCGCTGCCCAGGGTGAAATTGGAAATCAGCAGAACCTCCCCTTTTACATCGGAAAGGGAAAGGTTCATTTTCCCCTCCTTGTCGGAAAAAACCCGCAGGCCGCAGACCTTTTCCGCCAAAGCGGCAGCTTCGGCCGGGGAGTCCCCCTTGAGGACGCCCAGAAAAACCGCCAAGCCATAAGGGATAGACCGGGTCTCGCCATGGTTGACCGTCACGGCGGCCGGACCTGTCCGCTGAACAACCGCTCGCATGCAACCACCTCCTTCCTACGCCTATCTTATCATAATCCGCGGCAAAGGTAAAGGCGTTTTTTTGCGGAGGAACAGGCGGGAAAAAATTTGCATGTTTTCGGCTCCCTGTGGGAAGCTAGGGATATAGATTTAAGAACCAAAGGGAGGCCCACCATGAAAAGAGATACAAAAGTCCGGCTGGCGGCTTTTTCGGCGGCGGCGCTGGTTCTGGCGGGCGGCTGCTGGCTGGATACCCGGCTGAGCCTGCAAGCCAGCCGTCAGGAATTGGAATACGTTTACCAAAGAGCCCTGGGCGACCTGGCCGGACATGTGGCCGGGATGCGCGCCACCTTGGAAAAAGCCGCTTATGTGGGAACAGCCTCTACCCGGAGCGCGGTTTCCGCCAAGCTTTTGGAGCAGAGCAGCGGCGCCAAAGCCGCTATGGCCGCGCTGCCGTTTTCCCAGGAGAAGGCGGAGGGCATCAGCCGGTTTCTGTCCCAGGCCGGGGATTACGCCCTGGCGTTAAACCGGAAAACCTTTTCCGGCGCGGCTTTGGAGCAAAGCGACGTCGAGGGCCTTTACACCCTGGAGGAATATGCCGGAAAGCTGGCGGAGGCCCTGGCGGAAATCCAGGCCCGGCTGAAGGTGGAAAACGTCAGCCTGCTGCGAACGGAGAGCCTGCTGAACAATCTAGAGGAACCGGATGCCCTCTCTTACCTGGACGATAGCTTTGACGCCGTGGCCCAGGAGTTCGCGGGCCTTCCCACGCTGCTGTACGACGGCCCGTTTTCCGATCATATTTCCCGGCGCAAGCCCTTGGCTCTGGAGGCGGAGAACCCTGTGGATATCCAGCGGGCCCGAAAGGAAGCGGCCGGTTTTCTCGGCGTGGAGGAAGAAGAGGTGGAATCCTCCGGAGAGGGGGGAGGCCAGCTGCCGGTTTACAGCTTTACCGCCGGAGACGCCATGGTAAACATTACCAAGCAAGGGGGGCGCGTGGCCTATTACAGGAAGGCCAGCGCGGCCGCCAGCGCCAGGCTGACCGCCCATGAGGCTGTGCAATCGGCCAAAGAGATTCTTTCCCGGCTGGGGTACCAGAATATGAGGGAGAGCTATTATGTTGTCAACGACAATCTCTGCGCCATCAATTTTCACAGCGTGTGCCAGCAGGCGGCGGAGGAAGTCCTCTGCTACCCGGACCTTGTGAAGGTAGTCGTCGAGCTGGAACAGGGAGGCGCGGTGGAGGTGGACTGCTCCGGATACCTGATGAACCATCGCTCCCGGAACCTTCCCGCCCCAAAATACGGCGCCCAGCAGGCGGAGGAATCCTTAAGTCCGCTGCTGAAGGCCCAGAGCGTCAGGCTGGCGGTTATACCCAGCCCGGGCCTGGACGAGCTGTTGTGCTGGGAATTCCACTGCACATCGGCCGACGGCAAGGAATTCCTCAGCTATATCAACGCCGGGACCGGCCAGGAAGAACAGCTGTATATCCTGCGAAAGGACGATCACGGCGTATTGGCCGTATAGCCAAACGAAAAGAGGCCGAAGGCTCCCCGATCCATGACGGATACGGCGGGCCTTCGGCTTCTCCGCTATTATCCGGTACGCAGGGCCGGGCTTCCCGCCTCATTGACCGCTTGCCAAACGGAAGGCTTTCCGCTATAATAAGAACCTGTACCGATAGGATATTGCGCGTGTCTTTCCGGAAAGTTTTGCCGCTGGACCGCGTTGCGAAACCTTGCCGCCCACAAAATTTCCTGGAAAATCCATATACAAATCCCATCGGTATAGGTTCTAAGTTTTAAGCGCTTACTTTTTCATCTTTTTTGAAGTCTAATAGCAAAGCGTTGTTTTGGGAAAGGGGTGAGTGCGTGGAGAGGCTTGTGCGCAAAGCGCAAAACGGTGATAAGGACGCTTTCCTCCGCCTGATGGACAGCTGTCAGCTTTCCATGTACCGCACCGCCAAGGCAATCCTCCACAATGAAACGGATGTGGAGGACGCCATCCAGGAAGCGGTTTACCGGGCGTTTTATAAGATACATACCATCAAGCAGCCCCGATTTTTTAAGACCTGGCTTACCCGGGTGGTGATCAACTGCTGCTATGACCAGCTCCGGCACGCCCAGGGCCTGGTTCCCCTGGAGGTCATTCCCGAGGAGGGCCGGGAGGACGACAACGACACGCCCATGGACGTTCGGGCGGCGCTGGCCTCCCTGGCGGAAAACGACCGCTTGATCCTCACCCTTTTCTATCTCAACGACTTACCCGTGAAGGAGATAGCAAAGCTTCTTTCTATTACCGAAGGCGCCGCGAAAATGCGCCTCTCCCACGGGCGGAAAAAGTTCCGGGAAGCCTATCTTGCCGGCGAAAGGAAAGGAGGCTCTTCTGTATGATCCCGAAAATGAGGCACGCGAAAAGCAAAGACCCTAAAGATCCCGGCCTTCGGGGGAGCCGGGCGCTTCGAGAGGCGCTGGCCAGGGAATACCAGGTGGAGAAAGTGCCGGAGAGCTTTCAAAACGCCATGGAGGCCGCCTACCGGGGGCTTCCGGAGGATATGCCCAGGCCCCACCGGCCGGTGCGCGCCTTTGTCCGCAGAAGCGCGGCTGTTTTGGCGGCGCTGGTCCTGGTATTTGCGGGGCTTTGGGGGGTGAACGGCACATATCCCCAGCTTACCGAGGCGATTCCCGGCCTGGGGCAGGTGTTCCGCGCCGTCAACGGCGGTCAGGAGGTCCCGCCCGCGCCCCCGGTCCAGGAAAAGGAGAAGCCCCGGTTCCAGCCTGTGACCGTGCCCAGCCAGGACCCCGCCTTAACCGACCTGACGGTAGAGGACGCTTGGTGCGACGGAAACACCATCTATTTAAACCTGAGCCTGGGGTTTGCCGAGTCCTTCTTTTATCAGCTTCAGGATAGCTGGGGCAAAGCGGATGGCTTCCCCGCCGGGGGCGAATTTGTCCTGCTTCCCACATTCTGGGGGGTTTGGCTCAATGACCTGGACGCCACGCATCTGACGGAGATGCCGGTTGTGGACATGGAGGGGAAAGACAGGGTCTACTGGCAGGCACTTATCCGCCTGAGCGATATAGAGGTTGAGGGCCAGACGAAAGTGTCCCTGGAGATTCAGGAACTGGACTTTTGTGAGAAGATTCAAATGCAGGATGTATGGTGCCTTTCCCCCGGCTTCCATGTAGACCTGACAGTTTCCACAGATTCCTCCAGGAATTACGCCATTACCATTCCCGCCCAGGATAACGGGGCCACCGTAACTAAGGTGGATTTCTCTCCCAGCAAGGTGGAGGTGGACGTGGAGATGCCCTATATTGGCTGGTGCCAGGATCTTTTCATCCATACCGACCTGGCGCCCGCCCCCTTGGGCAGTTTTGCCCAGCTAAGGACCCTGGATGGCTCTCAGGTTGTTTACCGGCTGGAGGACATGCACGCGGTTCCGGAGGCCGCGGAGGCCGATGGGGAAAAAGACCTTTGGGACGGCGGCCTGCGGGACGGCGTGTGGAAGCGGCCTTTTGTCTTCCGCAGCAGCGGCAATCCCCGGGCTCTGCGGGGCCCCCTGGCGCTTACCCTGTATGAGACCCCGGAAGAAGACGCGGAGGGCCGTGTGCTTGACCAGATTGCCTCAAGGCGGGTAGTGGCGGAATTCACCATCAATCTGGATACGGGCCGGATCATGCCCAGCGAGCGTTACAAGGAGGAAGGAAGGGAAAAGGTTGATCCGGAAAGGGACATTGCCGGCGTCTTAGAAAAAGGCTTTACAGGCGGCTTTAGAGTGTGCGAGGCTTCCGTCGAGGGGTATAACGGGATTATGTACATACAGCTGCTGGCTTCTTATGACAACAGCCCCAACCTTTTGCTCTTCAACGCTTACCGGGGCGGGGAGCAGATACAGTCTCTGGTGGTGGACAGAAAGAATGAATACGACAAAACGGACAGCGGAGAGTATAGTATAAACGATCTGCGCCTGTTTCAGGAGGTGGACGCGCCTTACTGCGTTATTGAGGCAAATCTTTTCTATCCCACAGATGAGGACGGCGTCTTTGACGATTTGAGAAACGGGCCCTGCGACCGCCTGGAGCTGGTAAACGGCGACACTGGGGAAGTGATGATCCATGACCTCTTCGCGGCCCGGGAATTCGCTTTGCGCACAGCCATCGGGGAGCCTGCCGGGGAAAGCGTCCAGAGCCGTAGCGAGGAGGAACCTTCCGGCAAAGGGGAATCGGAAGTCCGGTATTAGGGCTTTTCATCCGCTGTCAATCTTCCCTTGCAACCCGTCTGGAATTTTGCTATAATAGATGAAAGCTTGTCCTTCAATACAAGCCGTGTTTTTTGATTGACGGATAAAATTTGGAAGGAGCGCGATGTATGCTATACGAAATCACCAATGGTACGCTCACCGCCCAGGTGGACTCCTTAGGTGCGCAGCTGGTTTCACTGAAGGGGCCCCAGGGCTTTGAGTATCTCTGGACCGGCGACCCGGCCTACTGGCGGGAGCACGCCCCCGTTCTCTTCCCCATTGTAGGCGCTCTGCGGGACGGGAAAACCATCATCGGCGGAAAAACCTATGAGATGGGCCGCCACGGCTTTGCCAAAAAGATGGAGTTCGCTTTAAAGGAGCGCTCCGAGGGCTCTGTGTCTCTGTGCCTACGGGCCAATGAGGAGACCAAGCAAGCCTATCCTTTCGACTTTGCCCTCTTCGTCGCCTATACCATGACGGAAACCGGCGTCTCTACCCGCTTCACCGTGGAGAATACGGGAACCGGGCCCCTGCCCTTCTCTGTGGGCGGGCACCCGGGCTTCAACATCCCCGCAAACGAGGAGGCCGCTTTTGAAGACTATACCATCCAGTTTGAGAAGCCGGAAAGCCAGACCTGCCCGGTAATCGACATGCGGGCCGGCCTCATTGATTGGACGAAAGAGGGCTTCCGGCTGGAAGGGGCCGAGATCCCTTTGCGCCACTCCCTCTTTTATCAGGACGCGCTGGTTTTTGAAAAACTCCAATCCCAGCGGGTGAAAATTGTCAATAAGGCCACAGGCAGGGGCGTGGAGATGGATTTCTCCGGCTTCCCTATGCTGGGCGTCTGGTCCGCTGCCAACGACGGCCCCTATGTCTGCCTGGAGCCCTGGACAGGCTGCGCCACCCTCACCACAGAGGGCGACCAGTTCCAGGAGAAAAAAGGCATGACGCTTTTGGCGGCCGGGGACAAGGCGGCGTATCAGTTCAGCGTCCGCATTTTATAGGGAGGACTTTTTGTGGTGGAGATTCTTATTGTGGGCTGTTTCCATTTTGAGGAAAGCGCCCTGGATATTTTCTCGCCAGAGTCTCAGGCCCAGCTCCAGGCGCTGGCCGGCGGCTTAGCAGCTTTTGCCCCTGACGCGGTGGCGGTGGAAGCCGCCGCCCATCAGCAAGCCGTCATAGATGAAGCCTACCGGCGGTTTTCTTTAGAGGACTTAGAAAGCCCGGACAAAATGCGCCGGGATACGCTGGGGACCATCCATGTGTTTGGCGAGGATAAGCCCATGAACTACCGGAATGAAATTGTTCAGCTGGGCTTCCGGCTGGGAAAGCTTCTGGAATTGCCCCGGGTTTTCGCCATAGACGACGACAGCGAAATGGACGGCGCCCCCTTTGAAGCGCCTATTCCGGCGGCGCAGGAGGCCATGGATGCCTTTGCCGCCTTTGCCGGCCGCGCGCCTGCCGGGCTCACCGCCCTTTTGCGCTTTTGCAACCAGCCCCAGTGGTCCCAGCTGAACCACAGCATCTATCTTCGCGCCAATGAAACCGGGTCCAGCGAGGACTATAGCGGGGCTTCATCCATTTCCCAATGGTACCAGCGCAATTTGAAGATCTTTTCCAATATCCAGCGGCTGGCCCAGGGCCGCAAACGCGTTCTTGCCCTGTATGGCGCCGGCCATCTTCATCTGCTCCGTCAGTTTATCCGGGAAGACGGCCGCTTCCGGCTTATAGAGCTGGAAGACGCGGCCCCGCAGGGCGGAGCCATCTCTTAAATGGCCCCGGGAAGGGCCGCCGCAGCCTAAAAATACGCCCTACTGGAGGAATCATACTTTGGAAGACTGGAAGAAGCTGCAAAAGGAAGTCTATCAGAATAAGCTGGACCACCATTTTAATGTGACGGACGTGCATCTGGAATTCTGCCATCTTTACGGCGAGGTGGCGGAGGCCCACGCCGCTTATCACAAGCGCAAGCCGGACCTGGGAGAGGAGCTGGCGGACGTGGCCATCTACCTGTTGGGGCTGGCGGAGATCTTGGGCTTTGACCTGGAGGAACAGGTGGTGCGCAAAATGGAGATCAACCGCAAGCGCCGCTATCAGGTGGTGGACGGCGTTTTGAAGCGGATCGAGGGGGAACAGCATGGTTAAGCTCATGGCCTTTGACCTGGACGGCACCACGCTGATTTCTCCCCACCTTTTGCCGGCGGCCAACCGCCAAGCCCTTTTGGCGGCGGCAAAGAGGGGCGTGCTGCTGGTCCCCGCCACCGGCAGGATGCGGGACTATATTCCCAAAGAGATTTCCCAGCTGCCCATTGGCTACGCCATCACCTCCAACGGCGGCGGGGTGTACGACATGAAGACCGGACAGGCGGTGGTGCAAAACCTGATCCCCCATGAGAAGGCTCTGCAAATCCAGGCGGTTCTTGAGGATTACCCTATCTACGTGGAGTATTATAGAGACGGATCCGCCATTACCCGCCGGGGGCTGCCGGAGCGGGCCAAGGCCGGGATGCTGCCCCCAAAAAAGTGGCGGTTTCTCGAGGGGAAAAATTACACCTTTACCGAGGATTTTCGGAAAATGCTGGAAGAGACGGGCCTGTGCCCGGAGAAAATCAATCTGCCGTATATTGTGGGCGAGGACCGGGTCCAGCTGTGGGGGCGTCTGGAAAAGCTGGGCGGGCTGCGGCTGACCTCCAGCGTGTCGGACAACATTGAGATCAACAGCGAAGCCGCCCACAAGGGCGGAGCCCTGCGGGCTCTGGCGGACAAGCTGGGGATAGACCTCTCGGAGGTAATGGCCATCGGGGACAACGGCA
Source organism: uncultured Clostridia bacterium (assembly GCA_947567585.1). Lineage (GTDB taxonomy): Bacteria > Bacillota > Clostridia > Oscillospirales > Acutalibacteraceae > Acutalibacter. Next base: position 9,994 of record CANONE010000007.1, read on the forward strand.
ACGACGTCACCATGCTGCAAGCCGCCGGATACTCGGTAGCCGTAGGAGACGCCGCCCCCCAGGCCCTAGCGGCCGCCAAATACCAAACCTCCCCCCACGACCAAAACGGCCTGGCCCAAGCCGTCGAAAGGTTCATCCTAACGGACGCCTAAAGTGGCCGGCCAAGCCCAAAAATTCCGCAAAGCCTATGGGCGCGGGTTCTCAAGTACGGCGGAGTAAGCCGCGGACTGGCCGCACCGGCGGATAAGACCGGCGCCTCTACGGCCTTTAAAAGGTTCCCACAATCTTGAAAGGAGTGATGTCTTATGAGTAGATTTTTTGTAAGCAGGAGGAACACTTATTTCCGATTGGAGGAATCGAATGACAAATCTTTTAGACTATGGCTTTCCGGCGGAGCTTCTGCCCCAGGGAGGACCTGCCGCGCCCGCCCGGGTGACGGCGGTATTTAAAGAGCGCTGGCAGCTGATTACCCCGGAGGGGGAGCGCTATGGGCGCTTGAAAACCAAGGAGTACTATTTTGACGGCGGGGAGGATTTCCCCACCACAGGAGACTATGTGCTGGCCCTGCCCGTCCCCGGGGACTGGCAGATTGTGAAAACCCTGCCCCGAAAGAGCTTTTTCTCCCGGATGGATTCCTGGCACGGTACCGAGCAGGCGGTAGCCGCCAACATTGACACGGCTTTTGCGGTGCAGTCTTTAAACGAAAACTTTAACGTAAAGCGGCTGGAACGGTATTTAACCCTGGCCTGGAATTCCGGGGCCCAGCCGGTGGTGCTGCTGACCAAAGCGGACCTGCCGGGGGAACACGGGGAAATGCTGAAGGAGGCCCAAGGCGCGGCCGGGGAGGTCCCGGTGCTGGCGGTCAGCGCTAAAAGGGGCCTGGGTATGAAAAGCCTGGAGCCCTATCTGCGGCCGGGGAGCACGGCGGCGTTTTTGGGGTCCTCCGGCGTGGGGAAGTCCAGCCTGATTAACCGCCTGGCCGGAGAAGAGGTGATGGCCACCAGCGGCATTCGGGAAAGCGACTCCATGGGGCGGCACACCACCACCCACAGGCAGCTTTTGCGCCTGCCCTCCGGCGTGCTGGTTATTGACACCCCCGGCATGCGGGAGCTGGGCATGTGGGACGCCGCCGGCGGGCTCAGCGAGGCGTTCCCCGATGTGGAGCGCTTTTTAGGGCAATGCCGGTTTAACGACTGCCGGCACGAAAAGGAGCCTGGCTGTGCCATTCAAGCGGCGCTTAGCAGCGGGGAGCTCTCCAAGGAGCGCTGGGAAAACTATAAGCTTTTGGCCTGGGAATCCCAGCGAAGCCAGAGAAAGAAGCGGGGACAAGCCTCAAAGGCTCTCTCTAAGCAGCAGCGCCAAGCCAGCAAGTACAAGAAAAAATTCATGTAGGCGCAGGAAACAAATGGGGCGTAGAAGCCGGTGGGAAACAGCCCGTTAAGGGGCCTCCGGGGCCGGCGCGCTTTCAAAAGGAATGGATATCGTTTCATTCACAGCGGGGGCCTTGCAAAAGGCCCTCGTTTTTCATATAATGAATAGAGAAACAGCCGGCCGGACTTCCGGGTTTGCTTGAAACGGTATTGCGGAAAGGAAGCGTTGAGTATGGATATCAGGATTGCGGAGATTGCACAAATGTGTGGAGGGAAGCTGCTTTTCGGGGACCCGCAGACACGGGTGGAGCGGTTTGTTACCGATAGCCGGAGGGCCGCGCCCGGGGCTATGTTCGTGCCCATTCGGGGGGAAAACGTGGACGGGCATCAATACATCCCTAAGGCTCTGGCCGCCGGGGCGGCCGCCAGTTTCAGCGATCATCCCATTGCCGTTTCCGGCCCGGTGGTGCTGGTGGAGGATTGCCGCGCCGCTTTGCAAAAAGTGGGCGAGGCTTACCGGGAGCGGTTTACGATACCTGTTGTGGGGATCACCGGCAGCGTGGGGAAGACCACCGCCAAGGAAATGGTGGCCCAAGGGCTTTCCGCCGGGCATCGGGTCCACCGCACGCCGGGCAACGCCAACAGCCAGGTGGGGGTGCCCATTACAGTCTGCGGCATAGAGCCCTGGCACAGCGCCGCCGTTATTGAGATGGGGGTGAGCATGCCCGGGGAGATGGAGCGCATCGCCAAAGTGGTAAAGCCCACCTGCGGGGTCATCACCACCATCGGGACCTCTCATATTGAGTTTATGCGGACCCGGGAAAATATTATGGCGGAAAAAGCCCATATGGCGGACTATCTGCCCCAAGGCGCGCCGCTTTTTGTCAACGGGGACAACGACCTGCTGCCCCGGCTGCGGGGAAGCTTCCGGCTGACGACCTTTGGCCTTTCGGAAAACTGCCAGTGGCGGGGCGTGGACATTCGTGAGGCGGACGGTGGCCTTTGCTTTCTGTGCAAGGCACCGGATGGACGCGCCCAAACGGTTCGCCTGCCGGTGTTGGGCGAGCACAATGTGCGCAACGCCCTGGCGGCGCTGGCCGTGGCGGACAGTCTGGGGCAGTCCCTGGAACAGACGGCCAGGGCCCTGGGAGAGTACGTCCCCCCGGCGATGCGGCAGCAGATTACCCAGCGGCCGGATGGGGTGACGGTTATTGATGACAGCTATAACGCCAGCCCGGATTCCATGCAAAGCGCTTTAGACGTGCTGGCCGCGCGGGAAAGCGGCGGGCAAAAGGTGGCTGTGCTGGCCGGCATGCTGGAGCTGGGGGACTTCACCCGCCAAGGCCACCTGGACACAGGCCGCTATGCTAAAAGCTTAGGGGTTCACCGCTTGATTGCCGTGGGAGAATTGGCCCGGGATATCGCCGAAGGCTTCGGCCCCCAGGCGGAGTGGGCGGCGGATAACCAGGAGGCCGTCCGCCTGCTGGAGGGAACTTTGAAATCCGGCGACGCCGTGCTGGTAAAGGGTTCCCGGGGCATGAAGACGGAAGAAATTGTGGCGGCGCTGTTAAATTCGTAGGGGGCGGTCTTATCTGCCGGTTCGCGGCTCAATCCGCTGTACTTGGCGTGGCCAAGTACCCGGAAGACGCTCCGCCCTGCCGCTTTTACGGAAAGAGATGGCATTGGCTGCGGGAAGTCATAAAACTGTTTTCACCGGTTTTCTCGATTTCATGCCGGCGGCTCTGTGGCGGAGCGGTTGGGTTCTTATTACAAAGCTCAAAAAGGAGAAGAATATGCTAAGAGTATTAAATCAAGAGGAATATAAGAATTATTTGGATTGGGCTTATGGGATGGCCCTGGACATGAGCCGTTCCGGCTACCCCACCTACGCCGACGGCCTGAAGACCCGGGCGGAGTTCGACGAGACCGCCGCCCTGGCCCATGAGCGGGAGCACGAGGGGGCCCTGCTCTTTGAGGACGGGGGCAGGGCCCTGGGGTATATCCACTACTTCGCCCTGCCCGAGGACAAATATCTGGACACCCGGGCTTTCTGCACAGAGGATAAGACCGAGCAGGCTATCGATGAGCTGGTGGCCTACCTGGCTGAAAAATACCCGGGCTTCACCATGCACTTCGGCTTCGGGGTCCAGAACACCCGGGCGGTGAACCGCCTGGTGGAGCTGGGCTGGCCTCTGGATGAGGAGAGCCTGGTGGGGGTGATGAAGTTCGAGGACTACACCCCCCGGCCGGAAACTGTGGAGCTGGCGCCCATCACGGCGGAGAACTTCGACCGTTTCGCGGCCCTTCACGCCCACATGGACGGGAAAATGTACTGGGACAACGCCCACCTGCGGGAGGCCCTGGACCGGTGGCACATCTATGTATACCATCAAGACGGCCGGGACCAGGCCAGCGTGTACTTCATGTATGTGGACGGAATGGTAGAGATTTTCGGCATGGATTTTGAGGAGGACGCACGCTATTTTGACGCCTTGCGGGCCCTGCTGCTGCGCACCCTGAACCAGGGCAAGGCAGACGGCATGGAGAGCTTCTACTTCTTCCACGAGGAAAAAGACGCCCCCACTGTAAAGGAGCTGGGCATCCGCAGCCTGGGGACGTATGTGATGTACGCGAAGAAGCTGTAAACGCGGATCACTTCCCAATCCCTCCGCTCCGCCCACAAAGCCGCCGGTACGGAATCAAGAAAAACCGGCAGGGTTTGGGGGCCCGGGCCGGCCGGCGCGGTAGCGGGGACGCAAAACCTCAAGGTTACCAAAATTACCGCTAAAAATTTGTTGCGAAAAGTTGTAGTTTGCGTTAAAATAAATAGTACATATTCATTGTCAATGAAAGGATCGTGTAAATCATGCAGGAGCTGTTCCCCAAGCGGCCGTTTAAGACACATGGCGGCGCGCCTGTTCCCCACCACAAGAACACCTGGCAGCAGGAATCCAAGCGGATGCCGCCGCCGTCGCGGGTGGTGCTGCCCATGGTTCAGCACATCGGCGCGCCCTGCGCCCCTGTGGTAAAAAAAGGCGACCATGTGTATCTGGGCCAAGTGGTGGGCCAGAGCGACGCCTATGTCAGCGCGCCCATTCACGCCTCTGTTTCCGGCACAGTGGCGGAGGTGACAAAAATCATGCTTACCGCCGGACAGCTGGTGGACGCGGTGGTGATTGATTCGGACGGGCTTATGGAGCCGGACCCGGATATCCGCCCGCCGGAGAAAATCACAGACAAAAAAGCCCTGGCGGACGCCGCCCGCGCCGCCGGCTTGGTGGGCCTGGGGGGCGCGGGCTTCCCGGCCCATGTGAAGCTGAACGTGCCCGACGGCAAAAGCATTGACACGCTGATTATCAATGTGGCCGAGTGCGAGCCCTATGTTACCGCCGACCACCGGGAGGCCCTGGAAAACGGCCGGAACGTGCTGGACGGCGTCTATAAGGTGAAGGAGATTCTGGACGTACACCGGGTGCTGATCGCCGTGGAGGACAACAAGCCGGACGTCATCGCCAAGCTGACGGAGATTGCGGACAACCCCCAGATGGATCCCAAGGACGAGGTGCGGGTGCTGGCTCTTCGCAGCCGCTACCCCCAGGGGGCGGAAAAGGTGCTGGTGCAGGCGTGTACCGGCCGGAAGGTCCCCGCCGGGGGCCTGCCCGCGGATGTAGGGTGCCTGGTGATGAACATAGCCTCTGTGTCCTTTTTGGCCAGCTACATGCGCACGGGAATGCCGCTGACTATGAAACGGGTGACCATTGACGGCTCGGCGGTGAATGCGCCCCAGAACGTGATTGTACCCATTGGCACGCCTATTAAGGATGTGATGGAATTCTGCGGAGGGTACAGGTCGGAGCCCAAGAAGCTCCTGATGGGCGGCCCCATGATGGGCATTGCCCTTACCACGGACGAGCTGCCTATTCTCAAGCAGAACAACGCTATTCTGGCCTTTGATGAAAAGGAGGCCAAGATGTACGAGACCACCGCCTGCATCCGCTGCGGACGCTGCGTGGCGGCCTGCCCCATGAACCTGATGCCCACCAAGCTGGAGAAGGCGGCGGAAAAGAAGGACGTAGAGGCGCTTTTGGACCTGGACGTAATGACCTGTATGGAATGCGGCTGCTGCGCCTTTTCCTGCCCAGCGGGGCGGCGGCTGGTGCAGAGCATCCGCATGGGCAAGACCTATGTGAGAAAGGCAGGGAAAAAGTAATGGATAAGCTAACCGTATCTTCCTCCCCTCATTTTAACGGGAAGAAGACCACCCAGAATATTATGCTGGACGTGATTATCGGGCTGTGCCCCGCCGCTATCGCGTCTGTGGTTATCTTTGGGCCCCGGGCGCTATTGGTAATTGCGGTGTGCATCCTCAGCTGCGCGCTAAGCGAGTATCTCTCCCGCAAGGCCATGCGCCGTCCCCAGACGGTGGGGGATCTTTCCTGCGTGGTCACCGGGCTTTTGCTGGCTATGAATCTGCCCGTGACCATCAACCCCTTGATAGCGGCCTTTGGCGGGGTGGTGGCCATTGTGGTGGTGAAGCAGATGTTCGGCGGCATTGGCCAGAACTTTGTGAACCCGGCCCTCACCGCCCGCATTGTGCTGATGAACTCTTTCCCCGCCCGGATGACCCACTGGACGGCGGCCTTCGACTACTCCGCCACAGCGGACGCGGTAACCACCGCCACGCCTTTATCAGGGGTAATGTACGACTTTTCCCCCAGCAGCGCCCCGGATTACTGGCAGCTGCTGCTGGGCGCCCACGGGGGCTGTCTGGGCGAGACCTGCGCCCTGGCTATCATAATAGGCGGGCTGTACCTCATTGTGCGGAAGGTGATTAGCCCGGTGATTCCGGTTACATACCTCGCCACCGTGGCGGTGTTCTCCCTCATTCTGGGCCGGGACCCCCTGTTCGACTTGCTGGCCGGCGGATTGATGTTAGGCGCGTTCTTCATGGCCACGGACTACACCACCAGCCCCCTGTACTTCTGGGCCCGGGTGATCTTCGCCATTGGCTGCGGCCTCTTGACTGTCATCATCCGGGAATTCGGCTCCCTGCCCGAGGGCGTCAGCTACTCGATCGTACTGATGAATATTATCACCCCGCTCATCGAGCGCTATGTGAGGCCCACGGCTTTTGGAAAGGCTAAGGAGCGGAAGAAAAAGGAGGGCGCGGCATGAATGCAAAAGAAGTATTGAAGCCGGCGGCGATTCTCTTTGTGATCTGCGTATTGGTCTCCGCCGCTTTGGCGGGCACCAATCTGCTGACGAAGGACCGCATTGCCCAAGCCGCCGCCCAAAAGGCTGAAGAGAGCCGTATGGTGGCGCTCCCCCAAGCCGAAAGCTTTGAGGAACGGGACGGCCACTACGTTGGTCTGGACAGCGCCGGACAGACCGTGGGCTATGTATTCGAGACGGAATCCAAGGGCTACGGAGGCACCGTGAAGGTGATGACCGGCATCAGCACCCAGGGAAACGTCACAGGCGTGATCGTCTTAAGCCACAGCGAGACCCCGGGCCTGGGGGCCAACGCGGAGAAGGAGAGCTTCCGGGACCAATATAAGGAGCAGCCGGTAAGCAATCTTACAGGCGGCATCCAGGTGGTGAAGTTCCAGGCGCCCCAGGAAGGCGAGATCCAGGCCATGACCGGGGCTACCATTACCAGCAATGCCGTCACCAGCGCGGTTAACCAGGCTATTGAGGCGTATCAGGGCGCTTATCAGTCGGAAGGAGGGAACGGATAATGGAAGAGAAAAGGAGCCTCTTAAAGGAGTTTACCAAGGGTATTATTATCGAGAACCCGGTGCTGCGGCTGATGCTGGGCTGCTGCGCTACCCTGGCCGTTACCACGGCGGCCAGCAACGCCATTGGCATGGGCGCGGCCACCACCTTTGTGCTGGTATGCTCCAACGCGGTCATCTCCCTTTTGCGAAACGTGATTCCCAATAAAGTGCGCATTCCGGCGTTTATCACGGTCATTGCCGGCTTTGTCACCATTGTGCAGATGTTTATTAAAGCTTTCTCGCCCGCGCTGGACACAGCCCTGGGGGTGTTCCTGCCCCTGATTGTAGTAAACTGCATTATTCTGGGCCGGGCGGAGATGTTCGCCAGCAAGAATAAGATTCTGCCCTCCATCATCGACGGCCTGGGCATGGGCGTGGGCTTTACCGCCGCCATGCTCTGTATGGGCATCATCCGGGAGCTCTTAGGGGCCGGCACGGTGTTCGGCCTGCCCATCCTCTCCGGGTTCATGGAGCCCATCATCATCTTCCTGCTGCCTCCCGGGGGGTTCTTCGTGTTCGGGATGCTCATCGCCCTGGCGGGCAAGCTCTCGGCAGAGGGCAAGGCCCCGGAGACAATGGGCTGCTCCCACTGCCCGTTGGCGGCTTCCTGCTCCAAGATCAATGAGAAGAAGGAGGGCAAATAATGGACGCGCAAATGATCCGCTCTCTGGTGGCCATTTTCCTGGCCGCGATTTTGACGGAGAACTATGTGCTCAATAAATTCCTGGGCATCTGCCCGTTTCTGGGCGTGTCCAAAAAGCTGGACACCGCCTTTGGCATGAGCTGTGCCGTGACCGTGGTAATGGTCATCGCCACGGCCGTGACCTGGCCCATCTACACCTATATTTTAGCGCCCAACGGTCTGGAATACCTGCAAACTCTGGTGTTTATCTTAGTCATCGCCGCCCTGGTGCAGCTTTTGGAGACCATTCTGCGCAAGTACATGCCCCCCCTCTATAACTCCCTGGGCATCTACCTGCCCCTGATCACCACCAACTGCGCGGTGCTGGGCGTCACCATGCTGGTGCTGGAAAAGGGCGCGGCGGATCCCAGCTTCGGGTATTTGCAGTCTCTGGTGAACGCCTTTGGCTCCGGCATTGGCTTCTTAGTGGCCATGCTGCTCTTCGCCGGCGTGCGGGAGCGGCTGGAGGACTGCGATATCCCACAGACCTTCCAGGGCCTGCCCATCACTTTGGTGGCGGCCTCTCTGGTGGCCGTCTCCTTCCTGGGCTTCAACGGCGTGGTGGACCGGCTGGCCTAAGCCCCCGGGGCCTTCCCGGCCAGAATACAAAATGTGTTAAGGAAAGTGATGAAGATGGATATTATTACCCCCATTATAATTGTGGGCGTTATAGGGCTTTTGGCTGGAATTGTGCTGGCGGTGGCTTCCATTGTTATGGCTGTGCCCAAGGACGAAAAGGCCGAGGCGTTGGAGGCTGTTCTCCCCGGGGCCAACTGCGGCGCCTGCGGCTACTCGGGCTGCCCCGGCTACGCCGCCGCCATGGCCAAGGGCGAGGCCCAGCCAGGGCTGTGTTCTCCTGGCGGGGCGGCGGTGGCCGCCCAATGCGGGGAGATATTGGGCTCGGGCGCGGTGTCAATGGAGAAGAAGGCCGCCGTGGTCCACTGCATGGGCAGCGCTGACAATACCGAAGAAAAAATGAATTACGACGGGCTTTCCAGCTGCACTGCCGCCACACAGCTGGCGGGAGGGGCTTCCAGCTGCCGGTTCGGCTGCCTGGGGCTGGGGGACTGCCTGCGCGCCTGCGATTACGGGGCCATTGAGATCTGCAACGGCCTTGCCGTGATCAACCAGGACCGCTGCGTGGCCTGCGGTAAATGCGCCGCCGCCTGCCCCAAGAGCCTGATTCGTATCGAGCCGGTGAAGCCGTTGGCCGTGGTCCGCTGCTCCAGCTGCGACAAGGGCCGGGACACCATGAAAGCCTGCAAGGTGGGCTGCATTGGCTGCATGAAATGCCAAAAGACCTGCGAATTTGGCGCAATCACGGTAAAAAACGGCCTGGCGTCCGTCGATCCTGAAAAATGTACAGGCTGCGGCCAATGCGCCGAAGCCTGCCCCCGCCACATTATTACCATGAGCTAAGAACCTGTACCGATAGGATTTGTGTATGGATTTTCAAGCTAGTTTTGCCGCAAGCCAACGTTTCAAAACCAAATAAATCCGGCAATAAAAGTTTCGTCAACCTTTTTAGAGGTTGCGGGCTGCGGGGCAGCGCCCTGCGGCCTTAAGGGACACCCCGGGCCGCCGTTCCGGAGAAAGGCGAAAGATATGAAAAAAACCATAGGCGCCGTACTAGTCTGCTTGCTCATTTTGGCGATCCCCCTTCCTGCCCTGGCAGACGCCTGGATTGGAGAGGACTTTACGCTGACGCCCCCTGAAGACGCTGTGCAGCTAAGCCTCTACACACCGGAGAGCGACCCGGCCTGGGCGCTGGCCGGCGTAGGGGATATTGACGGGAAGCGCAAGGAATATCAGGAGATGGGGGTGCTGGTGGAGTTTGTGGGAGAAGCCGGCAGCGTTTCGGTGATGAAGAAGGAATCCAGCTACGCGAAAAATGCCTTTGATCTGGCTCTTCTGGACCAAGAGGAGCTGGACCAGGTGTTGGAGGACATTATCCAACCGGGAGACGGCGGCCAGCTGCAGGTGGACAAGAGCTGGGCCCAAGCAGGAGGCCGGCCCTTCTACCGGGTGAAGCTGGACGTATCCCCCACAGAGGAGAACCCGGACTCGCAGGAGCTCCACGAGCTGATATACGGCACCTTCATCAATGGCTACGCCTTGAATTTTCACATGTTCAGCAGCGAGAAGACCATCACGCCCGAGCAGGAAAAGATGGTAACGGGGCTGCTGGACACCATAGAATTTACCCGGATACTGGAAAAGCAGGAGGTAACCTCTCGTGAATCCGCCGGTACCCTGGCGGTGCTGGGGCTGCTTTTGCTGGCGCTGGCTCTTCCGCTGGCATATATACCCATTAAGAGCCGGAGGGACAAAAAGAAAAAAGCACAGCTGGCCCAGCAGCTCTCCGCGTACCACAAAACCCACGGCAGCAATCAGGTGGAGGGGAAGCTCCAGTTTGCCAACAATACCGACTGCACCAAGGAAGCGATCCACCAGTTCAGCGTATACCAGGCGTACGTTAAAAACGCGGGGCAGCTGGTGGTCAGCGGCCTGATGATTGCCGCTATGCTTTCCACCGCCTTTGTGCTGGATACCGTCTGGTGGATGAAGCTGGCCGCCGTGGCGGTGGCGGGGTACTATGTATATAAAATTGTCAGCATGTCCACCGCCGTGGAAAAGGTGCAGACCAAGGTGTACAGCCGGGGGCCCTCTCAGACTGCCCGTTACTCCTTTTATCCGGAGGCTTTTCGGATCTCCGGCATTCAGTCCACCAGCGTGACGCCTTATTTCCAGCTGACGGATATCCGCCGCCGGGGCCAGTACGTTTATCTGTATTACGGCCCGGACAACGCCTACATGGTAGACCTTTACGGATTCCAGCAGGGCGAGCCCGAGGACTTTGTAAAGTTTATCCGGGAAAAGGCGGGCAGATAGGCCGGCCTTGGGGCGGCGTCCCCGAAAAGAAAGGGAGGGATTCTATGAACCATATTGCCACAAAGCAGTTCAGCGTTCTCAGCGACCACATGGCCGTATACCAGTTTCTGCTGGATATTTTTTCCATGGACCGCCGGGAGGGCGTGCCCGCCCCCTTTTGGGAGTATGCCCTGGCGTCCAGCTGGATGGACAAATCCTATCTGCACCGGTGCCGGGTGTGGAAGGACGGGGAAAAAATCGTGGGCTTCTGCTTTTACGAGAATCCGGTAACGGACGTGTACTTTAGCCTGCGCCCCGGATACGAGGACCTGGCTCCGGAGATGGTGGAATACGCGGAAAAATGCATGCCCCGGATAGACGGCCGGCAGCGGCTGGTGCTGGTAGGGAACCAGAAAGAGCTCCGGCGGGCGGTGGACGCGGCGGGATATATCCAGCGGGACGGTTATGAGAGCTTTGTCTATGACTGCGGGAAACCCCTGGACTACCCGCTTCCGGCAGGTTTCCGCTTTACGAAGCCCGGCGGCGTGGATGTGGCCAAGGCCATGGAGTGCTGCTGGAAAGGGTTTGACCACGAGGAGGAGGAAGGCCCCTGGAACGGAGAATTCGAAAGCGGCTGCGCGCTGGTCAACGCTCCCCACGCCACGCCGGAGCACCACATCGCGGTGATGAATCAGACGGGAGAGTATGTCTGCTATGCGGGCATGTGGTGGGCGCCGGAAAATAAGCTGGCCTACCTGGAGCCCCTATGCACCGTGCCGGAATACCGGCGCCAGGGCTTGGCCGCCGCAGCGCTTTCCGAACTATACCGGCGGCTGAGGCCCTTAGGAGCCGCCTATATGACGGGCGGCGGAAATCCCTTCTACCAGAAAATCGGCTACGGCCCCGGAATATCCTGGGCTTACCTAGAAAAGGAATAGTCCGCCCCAGGGCTATAATACGCGCATGAGGATTCGGCCTGGTTTGAAAAATCGAAAACGCTGTCTTTTTGCCTGATTTCCCAAAGCGAATATCGAAAGCGGCTCCTTCCCGCGTCCAAAATCCTCGTCAACCGCCAGATTGATTTGCGTTTATTTTTCTTGAATGCCCCTTCTGGCCAAACATTCGTCATTTCCTCTATTTTTAAACAAGCCCTAAAAGAAAGGTGGTTTTAACTATGAAAAAGCGTTGGAGAAGTTTTTTAGCGGGATTCCTGTGCTGCCTGCTGGCGGCGGGGGTTGGATTCCAGAGTATTGCCGCCCGCCGGGAGATCCAGGTCTCCGAGGACGTGCGCATCCAGTTTGGGGGCGATGACTTTACGCCCCGGGACGCCAATGGCAGGGTCATGCCTGTCTTTGCTTACGACGGTTCTGTCTACGCGCCGGTTAGGGCCATCTGCGAGGCGGCTGGGCTGGAGGTGTGGTACGACGGGGCTTCCCGTACCGTGCAGGTGGCGCAGCCAAGTCCGGCCCCTACTCCGGTCCCCCAGCCGGGGCCCGAGGATTTCCAGCATATGGCGTTCTTTAAAGAGGTCGGCTCCATCCAGGTGCGGGACGGCCAGGGGCGCGTGGCGTGGATTTCCAAAGGGGAAGCTCTGGAACGGTGGCTCAAGCGGCTGGACAACCTCTATTGGAAAGACCTGAGCCTTCCCCCGGCGCAGTATGCGGGCAGCGGCATGGACTTAATCTTCTTTGACCAAGAGGGAAATTACCTGGAGAAGTTTACGGATATCTCCGAAGGAAGAGTGGTCTGCCAAGGGGCGCTCTGGGAGTATTATGGATATAACCTGGATCTGGGCCGCCTAAAGCTGCTGCTGGCCGGAAAGCCCGACGAGACCGGGCCGGAAAAGCTCTTTGACACGGAGGAAATCGCCTGGGCCGTTGTGGACGGCGGAGACGCCCAGGGCGGCAAGCGGGTAGCCGTCAAGGGAGAGAATCTCCAGCAGCTGAGGCAAAACCTTGCGCCGCTTACCTTCCTAAAGGGAGAGGCGTGCCCTGTAACCGTTGGCTGCCCTGTTGTGGTCATTCTCTATGACAAGGACGGCAGGACGCTGGGCAGCTTTGCCGGCTACGGTGAGGACAAAATAAGCGGCGGCGGGTATGAGTACGAGGTCATGGGCGGGGAGATTGACTGGGATCTGATCAACCGCCTTCTGGAAGAGCTGCCCCAGGCGGCATATGAGGAGGTAAACCCCATTTTAACTTTGGAAGGGGCCTTTACAGCGGATGAAGTGCAGATCTCCAACAGTGCCAACGATCAACGCGCCGTTATCACAAACCCGGAGCTGGTAAAGCGCCTGGCAGAGAACATGGGGTCTTTGGAGTTTCGCGTTGGCGAAAGGGTAAAGGGCAGCGCCTGGGACCCTGTAGAGGATGGAAGGCTTCTTGTCTATTGGGGGAAGCACGAAGGGGAAGGACCGGATTCTTACGCCACCTTCGCGGAGATGACCGTGGTGGTCATTGATGAAAAGACCATCGCCTTTGGCGGCGATGAAGGCTATTACGCATCTCCTTCGAACGGAAAAATTGACAAAACGCTTCTAGACCAACTGATGGACCCCGCCGGTCCATACAGCGGCACAGAAGGCGTCCGCCACGAAGCGGCTGGCCGGGATGAGGAAGGCAATATTGTGTGGCCCTAAAGCGGCGGGACAGAGAGCTTCATGGGGAACCGGCGTATGGGAAATGAGTCATTGATGGAAAAAAACAGAGAGGAGCGCGGGAGTATGATCGGAATTATTGGCGCTATGGAGGAAGAGGTAGAGGCGCTGATTGCCCAGATGGAGGAGGCCGCCCAAGAGGAGGCGGCCGGGCGCGTGTTTCATGTAGGCCGGCTCAGCGGCGCGGCCTGCGTGATTGCCCAGTGCGGCGAGGGAAAAGTCAATGCGGCGGTGTGCGCCCAGACGATGATCCTGAAGTATGCCCCCCGGCTGGTCATCAATGTCGGCGTAGCGGGGGGCGTAGGCGTAAGGATTGGCGACCTGGTGGTGGCCAGCGCCTGTGTGCAGCATGATTTTGACGTTACGGCCATGGGGCATCCCCTGGGGAACCTGTTTCTCTACTGTGTAGGCGGCGGTACGGAAGAGCGGGTGGAATTGCCTGCGGATGAAAAGGCGGCGGCGGTGCTTTTTGAGGAGGCCCGGCGCATCTATAGCGGCGTCCATATGGGGGTAGTGGCCACAGGAGACGCCTTTGTGGCGGACAAGGAAAAAAGCCGGTGGATTCATGAACAGTTTGGAGCCAAGGCGGTGGAGATGGAAGGGGGCAGCATTGCCCAGGTCTGCTATATGAACCGCACGCCCTTTGCGGTGCTGCGGGCCATCTCAGACACAGCCGACAATGATTCTCCCATCAATTTCCCCGCCTTCACAAAGGAATGCACTATAAAAACCACCCGCCTGCTGACCAGCGCGCTAGGAAAACTGTAAAGCGGCGGAAAGCCTGGGGATAAGAAAAGCGAAAGACCTTAAACACAGGCGGATCCAGCGCCGCCGGAGCGCTGGCGGGGCGGAGGCAGGCCACACGACCCAAGACCATGGAGGAGTCCACATGAGAGAGTTAGAACAAAAGGCGTATTCCTATCTGGGCAGGGACCCGGTGCTGTGTATGGATATGCTGGAGGCCCTGCGCCGGGGCGGCGGAAGCGTGACGGCGGTAAGCGAGGAAGGGGCCTTGATCTTTGAGAAAAACAGCCATGCCTATCTCTTGGCGGCGGAAAACAGCGAAGCGGGAGAGCGGCTGGTGCTGGGAATGAAAAAGCCGGTTCAGCTGGCGGTCCATGACGCAGGGGACCCGGCGCTTTTCCAGGATTTATTCCACTATGAGCAGATGCTGGAGTGCTGGGCCGCCGCTTATCTGGACCCGGCCCCGCCCTTTGTCTCCGGGCATTTTGCGGTCGCGCCCCTGGAGGAACGCCAGTTGGATGGGATTCTGGAGGCATTCCCTGGGGAGTTTGAAGAGGATGAACTGGGCCGGCGGCTGCAAAGCGGCGTGATGCACGGCGCTTACCGCGGCCATACTTTGGCCGGCGTGGTGGGGCTTTACCCAGAGGGCGGCGTTGGCATGCTGGCTATACGCCCTGAAGAGGACTATATGCGGGCGGGGAAAGCGCTGCTGGGCTTTATCACCGGGTGGTGCCTGGAGCGCTGTCTGGCGCCCTTCGCTCATGTCCCCGCCTGGGACGAAAGACAGACGGAGCTATACCGGAAGGTCGGGTATACGCTGTCGGAGAAGACGCTGTTTTGGCTGGGGGACGCGTGAGGGGAAACGCCATGGAGAAAAGAAAGGTACAGTCCTTCCGGCGGCTTTTGCTGGCCTCTGTGTTCTGTGTGGCGCTGCCGCTGGCGGTGATGCTGATTGTCAACTCTCTCTACTCCATCCGGGCGTTTAACCAGAAGATCGCCGATTCCAACCAGCGCACAGTGGATACCTATGTGGGACAGATTGAGAATCAGCTTTCCACCGTGGACGACGCCATGGCCGCCATTGCCGCCGGCAGCGCGGATTTTCGCACCCTTTCCGCCGGCGCCGGCCAGCTGCAGGCCCATCTGTCGTCCTACGCGCTTCTCAACCAGATAAAACCCATGGCGGCTTCCTATCCGGCGGTAAGCGCGCTTTTCATTTATAGCCGCCCCAGCCATGCGGAGCGGGATGTTTTTACGGAGGATTTCACTTACCCGCAAAAGCAGGCCATCCGGGAATACATCCGCGCCGCTGTCCGGGAAGACAGCTATTCCACCAAGATGGGCTGGCGGTGGGCTGTGGTGGATGAGGCGGCTTACCTACTGCGTTTTTATGGCGGGCGGGGCACGTACCTGGTGGCTATGGCCCCGCTGGATAAGCTTATGAGCGCGGCGGAATGGGAGCCGGAGCGGGAGGTGGTGGCCTCCTTCACTACCCTGGATCACGAACCGCTGACCCAGCGGGAGTTTATTGAGGCCCACAGTATTGACCTTGGCGGCGGAAGGGGCAACTATTATCTTTCGGGCTCGCCGCAAAAATATATGATCATCGGCCGGCAGCTGAACCACGCCGACTGCTCCCTGGTGTTTTTGGTGGGCGGGGCCGGCTATCTGGAGACCTTGGATCCAGTGCAGATCTGGCTTTTGGCGCTGTCTTTGCTAACCGTGCTGCTGCTGCCGCTATTGATCCTCCACATTGACCGGATGATCGTCTCTCCGGTGGAGGAGCTGAAAAGGACCATGACGAGGATTCGGGAGGGGGACCTGCAGGCGTCGGCTTCCGCCCAGAGCCGGGTTTTGGAATTTTGGGAAATGAGCGAGACCTTTAACGCCATGATGGGGCAAATTAAGGACCTGAAAATTGAATCCTATGAGAAAGAGATTGAGAACCAGAAGGCCGAGCTGCGGTACTTACAGCTGCAAATGCGGCCCCACTTCTTTTTAAACGGCCTCAAGAGCTTATACGCCATGGCCCAGCAGCGGGAATATGAGAAGATACAGCGGATGACATTGGCGTTTTCCCGGCATATCCGCTACATTTTTCGGGACAGCATGGATTTCGTCCCCCTGGGCCGGGAGCTGGAGCATGTACAGAATTTTATGGAGCTGCAAGCCCTCAGCGAAGCGTATCCGCCCTGGTGTACCATTACCGCGGACCCCAGGCTGCGGGAATTCCCCATACCGCCTTTTTCCATTCTCACTTTTGTGGAAAACTCCGTAAAACACAAAGCGGACCCAGACCTGCCTCTGGAAATCGACGTGAAGGCCACCGTGCTGGAAAGCGACGGCCAGCTGTATATGGATCTTGCCGTCAGCGACAGCGGCCGGGGCTTTTCCGAGGAAGTGCTACAGGAAATTAACGGGCCCTTCCAGGGGGCGTATACCGAGCACCATGTAGGGCTGAATAATGTGAAAAGGCGTATGCGGCTTATCTATGGCGACCAGGTTATGTATGCATTCTTCAACACAAACCCGGGCTGCGTCTCGGAGATTTTGATCCCCATCCGCAGCGAAGAGCTGGGAAAGGAGGAGCCAAAATGAATGTGCTGGTAGTAGACGACCAACCGGAGGTGGTGCAGGGAATGCTCAGCGGCATTCATTGGGACCGGGTGGAAATTGAGAAGGTGTTCCCCGCGTATAGCGTGAAGGAGGCCCAGAGCATCCTGACCCAGGAAGAGGTGGACATTATGCTGTGCGACATTGAGATGCCCCCTTCCAACGGATTTGAGCTGCTGCGCTGGGCCCAGAAGAGAAAGCCCAATATTGTCTGTCTGTTCCTTTCCGCCCACGCGGAATTCAGTTACGCGCAGGAGGCGGTGAAGCTGGGCGGTATCGACTATATCCTTCAGCCGGCCCCTTACGAGGAGATTGAAAACGCGTTGATCCGGGCCGCCGGCCGGGTGCAGGAGGCCAGCAAGCTCCGGCGGTACTACCAATATGAGGACTACCGCAGCGCGGCGGCCCAGGGGGAAGGCGGGCAGGAGGACCCCGGCCCCGTCCGCAGGGCCATGGAGTATATCCGCCGGAATCTGGACAAAGAGTTGAGCCGGGGCCAGATTGCCGAGGCGATTTTTCTAAGCCCCGAGTACCTCTCCCGGCTCTTTAAGCAGGAAACCGGCGGCTCCTTAAGCGACTACATCCTCTCCGAACGAATGCGCGTGGCCCACTCCATGCTGGCGGATACGGATGTGCCCGTAAGCCTGGTGGCTTCCCGGGTGGGGTACTCCAATTTTTCTTACTTTTCTCAAGTGTTCAAAAAGTATTCCGGAGTTTCTCCCGGAGAGTACCGCGCACAGCGCCGCAAACATCGGAATGCGTAAGTCGTTTTGCAGAAATTGAAAATAGAACTTGCAAAAACCCCTCGCCGGCTTTTTGGGCGCGGGGTTTTTTAGTGATGAAAGGAATTATCCGTGCCCTTTCCTGGCTTTTTGAAGAGCGGAGTGAGATTCGCTGGGCGAAGTCACCAACATTTTCTGCAGGATTTTTCAGGACTGCACGGAAGGGAGACAGCCCAGGAGCAAAAATAGGGTTTTTCAAGAAGTTTTTGGAGGCTTTTAGCAACTTTGACATGAAAAAAAATTTTAACCGGTCAAATCAACCAAAGCGCTTTTTTACCCACAAAAAATATCCGGCGCCCCATCGGCCGCTCCCTCCGTCTACTTGTACGGAACAAACGAAACCAGAGGTAAAGTTTTTGATCAAACTTTTTTCAAAAAGTTTGCGGGCTGCAGGGCGGCGCCCCACGGCCTTAAGCGCCAGATGCAATATCCCACCCCCCAACATGCAAAAAAATCGAAAAAATGTCACAATTTCAATAATGCAAATCACGATTTTTACAGAAATCCCCCCCAAAAGCTGATATACTTAATATCGAAAGCTGGGCCAGCGAAAGAGCCGGCCCGAAATTACACAAGGAAAATAGGAAAGGAAGGAACAATCCATGCTAAAGAGAATGATGGCGGCGCTGTTGGCCGTTCTGCTGGTTGTCGCTCTGGCGGCCTGCGGCGGAGACAACGGCGGCAGCCAGCCCGAGGGCTCCAGTGAAACCGGCAGCTCCAGCGAGGCCGGCGGCGAGGAATCCACCCCCTCTACCGAAGGAGAGACGCAGAGCACTTCCGGTGATGACCTGAAAGAGCCGGAGCTGGTGACTCTGGATATTGTGACAATGGCCTCCGGCAAAGAGGAGAGCGGCGTGGCTCAGGTAGAAGAGGCCATGAACGCGATTTTGGAAGAGAAGTTCAACATAAACGTTAAGCTGACCTTCCTGCCCTTCGGCAGCTATGCCGAGCAGACCACCCTTTTGCTGTCTTCCGGCGAGGGCGTGGACCTGATGGCGGTGTACATGGTACCCTATGCCTCCTGCGCTACCAGCGGACAGATCATGCCTATCGACGACCTGCTGGAAGAGTATGGCCAGGGCATCATTGAAGAGCTGGGCTGGGATATGATCAACTGCGGCCGGGTAGACGGCGAGCTCTTCGGCCTGCCCAGGGCCGCGACCTGGCCGCGTCCCAGGGCTTCTCCTACCGGCTGGACCTGGCTGAGAAGCACAATCTGGATATGGCTTCCGTCAAGACTCTTGAGGACCTGCACGACGTGCTGGCCGTCATCAAGGAGAAGGAAGAGAACGTTTGGCCCGTAGCCGTTTCCGCCGGTGAGAACATCCGGAACTGGGACTGGGACTCCGTGGGCGACGAAATGGTCAACTTGGGCGTTCTGCCTGACCATGCCCAGGACACCACCATTGTAAACCTCTACGAGACCGAGCAGTACAAGAATTTGGTAACCACCATGTACAACTGGATGCAGGAGGGCCTGATCCAGTCCGACGCGGTGAACACCACAGAGACCGCCTCCACCCTGATGGAAGCCGGCACCGCTTTCGGCACCTTTACCAACCTGAAGCCCTACTATGCCGAGGAGAACAACGCCAACCTGACCAATAAGATCGGCGTTGTGGAGATTATGCCTGCCCTGGCTACTACCGACCGGGTTACCATGGGCCTGTGGTCCATTGCCGGCTCCTGCGAGCATCCCGAGGCCGCTATGAAGATGCTGAACGCCCTGTATAGCGATCCTGAGATTTCCAACCTCTACATGTATGGTGTGGAAGGCACGCACTATGAGATTGTTGAAGAAGGCGCCGTCACCAACGGCCAGGACCGCATCAACTATCCCGAGGGCCTGGACGCCACCACCACCACTTACCGCAAGAGCGGCACCTGGCTGATGCCCAACCAGTTTATCGGCGATATTTGGGGCCTGGATCTGCCCGCCGACTACTGGGACGCCACCCGGGACTTCAACAACAACTCTGATAAGTCCGCGGCTTTCGGCTTCTCCTTTGACGCCACCAAGACCGCCAATGAAATCACCGCCTGCACCAACGTGGTCAATAAGTACCACAAGGCTCTGGTTTGCGGCGCTCTGGATCCCGAAGAGACCCTGCCCAAGTTCAATCAGGAGCTCAAGGACGCCGGCATTGACGCCATCATCGCCGAGAAGCAGGAGCAGCTGAACACTTGGCTGGCGGAAAACAAATAAGCCTACTTTCGGCCAACGCCCCACGCGCCAGTGGGACAAAATAAACCAATAGCCCCGCCTTACCAGCCCCGTTCCTTACAAAGGAAGGGGGTCTGGGCATAGGCAGAACCCCAAAGCTCTGCCCATGCCCAGACCTCAAAAGGCCGCCCCCGCTCCCTAAAGAAGCTTTCCGCGCCGCCCGCAATCTAAACTGTGCGGGCCCAAACGAAACCCGGCGTATAAAGTTTTTGATCAAACTTTGAAGGAAAAGTTTGCAGGGTGTGGGGCTGCGCCCCACGGCCTTAGAGGGCTGACCCACAACACCATAAGGAGATGACGCAGCTATGCCGAATCGGTCTGCGGCGCTGGCGCAGGAGTCCCAGCAGCGCGCCAAAGCGTCTAACAACAGAGGACGGCGGTTTTTACGCTATTTGCCGCTGTATTTGATGTTCCTGCCAGGAGCTCTGTACTTGTTCATGAACAACTATATACCCATGTCCGGGCTGATTATCGCCTTTAAAAAGGTGAATTGGCGCAAGGGCATTTTGGGCAGCGACTGGGTGGGCTTTAGCAACTTCACCTATTTGTTCAAGACCAAGGACGCTTTCAACATTACCCGAAACACGCTGCCTTACCTAATACCACTCATATCTTCAATCCCAAATAATTTCCAAAATGCCT
>CANONE010000008.1 GCA_947567585.1 uncultured Clostridia bacterium
AGAAAGCGCCCTTTTTTCAGGGCATAGCAGTAATTTCGATTGTCATAATGTTTGATCGCCGCAAGCTCCATATCGCCGCACCTCTCCCTTTGCATTTCATTATCTCCTTGCATTGTACCCTCTTTTGGAGTATAATTCTTGCAGTATTATCCTAAATTATTAGCACAATCCAATTTTTACGAGGGCCGCATATGGACAATATAAACCTGCATGAAACCAAAATACACGGTAGCCCAGCCTTCCCCTACAGCGTCTATCACGGACGAATTCCAGACTGGATCCCCTCTTTCCCGCTCCATTGGCACGAGAGCTTTGAGATAATATACTGCGGCGGCGGGCGTATTCAGGCCACCCTATGGGGGCAGACGTACATCCTTTGTGCCGGCGACCTGCTGGTAGTCCTGCCCCAGGCCGTCCATTCCATCCAACGGTTTGGAAAGGAAAAGGGGGAGTATTTCAATATTATCTTCGCTCCTTCTCTTCTCCAGGGTGCAGATGAAGACCCCTGCTATGCAAAATATGTCCTTCCCTTTGTAAACGGCCAGCGCGCTATGGAGAGCTTTCATCCGGCGGGCTCGGACTTTTGTCAAGCTGCCGCGCCCTGTATTCTGTCCCTGATTGCCCACCGGCATGAGAGCCGCTCCACCCATGAGCTGCTGGTCAAGTCCGGCCTATTTCAATTGCTCCACATCATGACGCGGCACAGCGCGCCCGCCGGCGGCAGCGGCCACGGCCTTCACATAGCCTATAGCCGCCTGAAAAACGCGCTCTACTACGTCCAAAGCTGCTACGACCAGGAGGTTTCCGTCCGGGAGGCGGCGGACCGCTGCGGCTTTTCAGAGAGCTACTTTATGAAACTTTTCAAGGAGTTTACAGGGAAAAGCTTTAACGCGTTTTTGGTGGATTACCGTCTGGAGCTGGCGGCGAAGCAGTTGGCCGAAACGGATTATAAGATTATTGACGTGGCCTGGAACTGTGGATTTCACAATCATTCCTATTTCACCCGCGCCTTTCAGAAGAAGTACAGGATGACGCCCTTGGCGTACAGGAAAGCAGCCTGCACAGGTAAAGGCTGTGGGGCGTAGCCAACTGGTGAAGTATGGGGCGGAAATTACCGCTTATGATTTGCAAACCCAAGGACGCGCTGCCGAAACCGGCAATATGTCCATGCTCTTTACTGTTTCCTTCATCATATATGGCTTTTTAATCAAGCCTTAGATTGCATGGCGGTTTCCAAAGAAATCCTTGCAAATCCAGCATTTGTTTCGCACAAAGGAAGAGAGAGGGAAAATTTCCCTCTCTCTTTCTTTGTGTGCTTGGGGTCTTTTCCGCCGGCTTGGCCAGGTCAGAACCATCCCCGCCTGGGGGCCTCCCCCCGCCGCGCGTCCTAATCCTCGAGTTGGGCGGTGTAGAGGTGGTGGTATTTGCCTTTTTGGGCTAGGAGTTCTTGGTGGGTGCCCATTTCGGCAATGCCTTTGTCAGCGATGTATAGGATTCGGTCGCAGTTTTTTATGGTGGAAAGGCGGTGGGCAATGATAAAGGAGGTCCGGCCCTTTAGCAGCGCTTGCAGGCCCTGCTGCACCAGGCGCTCGGTCTTGGCGTCAATGGAGGAGGTGGCCTCGTCCAGTACCAGGATCTTGGGGTCCGAAAGCAGCGTACGGGCAAAGGCTACCAGCTGCCGCTGGCCCTGGCTCAGCCGGGAGCCCCGCTCGTTCACTTGGGTATTGTAGCCCTCTTCCATCTGACTGATGAATTCATGGGCGCACACTGTTTTTGCGGCGGCCATTACCTCTTCGTCCGTGGCGTCCAGGCGGCCATAGCGGATATTGTCCATGATGCTGCCGGAGAAGATAAAGCTGTCTTGCAGCATAATGCCCATCTGGCTGCGCAGGGAACGCAGGGTCACATTGGCAATGTTGTGGCCGTCCAAAAGCAGCTGGCCTCCGCTCAGATTATAGAAGCGGGACAAAAGGTTTACCACGGTCGTTTTCCCCGCGCCGGTGGGGCCCACCAGGGCAATGGACTCGCCGGGATTTACATGCAGGTTAAAGTGCTCCAGCACGTTGACGCTGCCGTCGTAGGAGAAGATCACGTCTTTAAAGTCAACCCCGCCCGTAATAGGAGGCAGTTCCGCAGCTCCGGGCGCGTCGTCTACGGTGACGGGCTCGTCCATCATCTCAAAGATGCGCTCCAGATACGCCACGGCGTTGATAAAGGTGTTATACAGGTTCGAAAGGCTCAGCATGGGCTGCCAGAAGCGCCAGGCGTAAGAGGACAGGGCGATGATGGTGCCGATCTGCATGCTGGGCCCCAGAAAGGCCAGACCCACCAGATACATGGCCCCCACCACCCAGGTGGAGATGTTGTCCACAGATACCCAGATCAGGTTGGAGGTGTACTGGGCCCGCATCCAGGTGCGGTAGCAGTTCTTATTGAGCTTGTCGTAAATCTCCGCGTTTTCCTGTTCCCGGGTGAACGCCTGGGTGATCTTCATGCCGTCCAGGCTTTCGTGAAGATAGGCGTTGAGATTGGAGCTCTTGTTGGAGACGTCCTGCCAGGCCCGGCGCTGGGCGGGCTTCACCAGGAAGATCACCACCAGCAGCAGGGGGATGCCAGCCATTACCACCAAAGAGAGCCGCACATCGCAGATCAGCATAAAGACGGCGATCAGCACCAGATTAAAAATCTCCAGCACAAAGTTGATGATGCCGTTGCTGAGGGCGTCGGAGACGCTGTTTACATAGTTGATAACCCGCACCAGAATTTTGCCGTGGGGCCTGTCGTCGTAGAACTGAAAGGGCAGCTTTTGCAGGTGGGCGAAGAGGTCCTTGCGGATGTCGTAGATAATCTCCTGCCCCACGGAAATCATGTACTTGGACCGGGCCCTGCCGAACATAATGGAGGTGATAATGGCCGCCAGCATGCCCACGGACAGCAAAACCAGCTCCCCGTAATCCCGGTTGGGAACGGATACGTTGATGCCCCTTTGCACCAGCAGAGGCCCCACCAAAGCGGCGGCGGCGGAAATGCCGGAAAACAGCAGGGAGAGGATCATCTTTTTCTTATGGCGGCCTATGTAGGCGCCTGCCCGAAGCAGATGCTTTATATTAAAGGGGGATTCCAGGTTTTCGTCTACGTCAAAGCGGTTGCGCGCCATTTAGACCACCTCCTTTTCCAAGTCGTCCGCGCCGTTTTGCAGGAGGAAGACCTCCCGGTAATAGCCAGGCTTTTGAGAGAGCTCCTGATGGGTGCCCACCTCGGTGATTCTCCCGTTCTCCAGCACCACGACCTTGTCGGCCCGCTTGGTGGTAGAGATGCGCTGGGCCACAATAATCTTGGTGCAGGGGAAGTCCAGGCGCGAGAGCTGCTCCTGGATATACTTTTCGGTTTCCAGGTCCACGGCGCTGGTGGTGTCGTCGAGAATCAGCACAGAGGGCCTTACAGCCAGGGCCCTGGCCAGGGCGATACGCTGCTTCTGCCCGCCGGAAAGCCCGGTGCCCCGCTCGCCGATGACGGTGTCAAAGCCCTGGGGCAGCTTTTCGGCAAAGTCCACGTCCGCCATTTTGGCAAACCGCTTCACCTCTTCCTCGGACATGCCGCTGTCTCCATAGGCGATATTGCCGTCCACGGAATCGGAGAACAGGAACACGTCCTGGGTGGCAATGCCAATGGAAGACCGCAGAGCGTTTAGATCGTACATCCGGATAGGCACGCCATCCAGGTCCACCTCTCCGGCGGTGACGTCGGTAAAGCGGGGAATCAAGCTGACCAGAGAGGTTTTTCCAGCGCCGGTGGGGCCCATAATGGCCACGGTCTCCCCGGGCTTGATCTTTAGGTTAATCTCGGAAAGCACGTCCGTACCGTGAAGCTTCAGCCCTACGGACTTAAACTCCACCTCGCCCTTGACCCGGCCCGCCGGCTTCCTGGCGTCAGGACGGGAGACAATGGTGGACCGGGCGTAGTACAGCTCGATAATCTTGCTGGAGCTGGCAAAGAACCGCTGCAGGTCGTTTAAGTGCATGCCCAGCATCCGCATGGGGTCGCTGAGGGTCCAGGTCAGGCCGTTAAACATGGTAAAGGTGCCAATGGTGATCCGGCCGTTGATAAGGAAAATTCCCCCTACCAGCAGCACGGCGATGGACAGGGACTGGGACAGCGTGTCCACAAAGGGGCTGTACTTCAGCCACAGCAGAGAGGCGGTTTTGTTGGCCTCCTTATAGTCCTTGTTTTTCTGGTCAAAGCGGTCTTTTTCATAATCCTCCCGGGCGAAAGCCTTTACCACCCGGTTGCCGGAGATATTCTCCTGGGCGGCGGTGTTAAGCCCCGAAAGCTTTTCCCGCAGCTCCACATACAGAGGATGCACCTTCTTGGAAAACAGGAAGGTGATTAAGAAGATCAGCGGGGTCACCCACAGCATGGACAGGGCGAAAAGCCAGTCCGTAGCCAAAAAGGTGATGGAGGTGGTGACAAACAGCACGGTGCAGTGGATGAGCTGCCGGATGACCCAGCACACCGCGTGGCGGATCATGTCCATGTCGCCGGTGAGGCGGGTCATCAGGTCGCCGGTGCGGTACTGGCTGTAAAAGGCTTGGTCCTGGTCCTGCATGTTTTTGTACAGGTCCCGGCGCAGCTGGTAAATGAGCTTTTGGGAGACGGTCTCATAGGTCATGATGGACAGATACCCAAACCCGGTGCGAAACAGCGTGAAGCCGATCAGCACCGCTACCATCACCGCCAGGTGCCGGGAAGCGGCCGGGTCCACCATACCGGTCTCCTGTAAGGGACGGAAAACAGTGTCCATAATGTTGGCGGTGATCAGCGAGTTGCCCAGGGCCAGCACGGCCAACAGAGCGGTGGAGAATAGGGCGAACACATAGCGCTTGTGGTACCCCGCCATACGCGTCCATACCCATCTGAGCTGGAACATAAAGAAATTCCCTCCTTGCCTGAAAAGCAAAGTTGCTGTTTTTGCTTCGGGCGCTTAAGGCCGCAGCCTTGAAGGAGCCCCGGAAGCTTACCCTATTATAGCGAACAGACTGAAAAATGAAAGATGTTTTTCTCAAAAATTCAAAAATCAGCGCTTTGACAAAATAAATCCAGAATATGAATAAATATCTGTGAAATCTACCCTCTCTTTACTTGCGTATAAAAAACCGCCAACGGCGGCGAATCACCGTTGGCGGGATAGAGCGGACGGGCTCTTTATTCTATACGCCAGGGCTTTAGCGGACCAGCCGTACCGGCCGCAGCACCTCGTAGCCGATGCCCTCGGGATAGTGGCGCTGGTAGCATTGGCACACATCCTCGTTCCATTGGAAGCGCCCCGCGCCGGCGGAGGTGCTCAGCCCGCTGGGATCAATGCGCTCTTTATCAAGGTCATAATTCCAGGCCAGCCTTTCCACCCGGCCCATGACCTCGCCGTTGTCTTCCATATAGTCAAAGGGCGGATAGTAGAACACCAGGTAATAGCTGCCGGGGAAGGACTTCACCTGGAAGCCCTCCGGGACGGGGCCGCCGTAGTCCTCCGGCACGCCCAGCCCGTAGAAATACCGGCGCTGGCCGTTGGGGTAGTACCACCCCGCGGTGTGGGCGGTTACCACGGGGTGGGAGGCGTCCCGCATGCTTTCCACCACGCCGCAGACCTGGTCGCAGTCGTGGTACTCCCAAAAGGTTCCGTAGCACAGGGCCCTGTCGTCCCAGATGCCAATGTACTTGTGGGCGGGGATGTACTCCACCCGCACCCGGGCTTCCCTCAGATCCTGTAGACTCATTTCGCTTCCTCCTCTGATTTGATTATAGTGCCAGGGGGAAAAGACCTCCTTTCGGAGAAACAGCGGGACTGGCGGCGGGCTTTTCCGGTAAGCGGCGGGGGGAAGGCCAAAGGCCCCCCGAAAGGCCCGGGTCATAGCTTCCTGGGAAGAAAATCCCCAGTCTACCGCTATGTCGAGAATCCGCTTGCGGGTGTCCCGAATTTCCAGGGCGGCCTGGGTCAGCCGCCTTTTGGCTACGTAGCTTTTCATGGTGGTCCCGCAAACCCGGTGGAACAGCATGGAGCAGTAGTAAGGAGAATACCCCACATGCCGGGACATATCCAACAGCGTGGGTTCCCCCATTAAGTTTTCCTCCACCCAGTCGATCATTTTCTGCACAGCCAGATTCCATTCAACCATGTGCCTATCCCTCCCTGACATGCCTAAGTATATCCGGTTTTTCACAAAAAAATTTGATAAAAATTGCGAAAAGCCTTGCGGTTTCCCCAGCAAATGGTATAATAAAATGGCGATAAGCTGCGGCGGGCCTTATTCCGCCCGTCCGCGATCATAAGGAGGTCCTAATATGAAAAAGAAAGTCCTGTCCGTTTTACTGGCGGCCTGCCTGCTTTTGGCGTTGCTGCCGGTAAACGCTCTGGCCCAGGAAGACGTCCTGCCGGCCAGCCCCTCTCTGAATGCCAACGCCAACGACTACACGTACAACCGGTGGGCCAACCCCGTAAACTCCTACCTGTACGCCAATCAAAAGGGCGGCTACACCCGGGTAGAATACATCTACGAAAGCTGGTACGATTGGGATCTGGGGCAGTCCTTCACCCAGGACAAGGCGGTTATTGAGGACTATGACGATGAGTTTTACTTCCAGTCCGCCCGGGAGCTGCCTATGGAGCTGCCTATCTGGGGCGGCTTCTTTGCCGGGGAGGACTACAATTTTGTAGCCTACGGCCAGAGCAACCGGCAGGAGTCCGGTTCCCAGGAAGTCATCCGCATTGTAAAATACAGCAAGGACTGGCAGCGCCTGGGGGACTGCCGGATTACCGGGGCCAACACCACCGTCCCCTTTGACGCGGGTTCCCTGCGCTGGGCCGAATATGGCGGGATGCTCTATATCCGCACCTGCCACGAGATGTATGCGTCTCCCGACGGCATTAACCACCAGGCCAATGTGACCCTGCAAATCCAGGAGAGCGGCATGCGCCTGGTAGACCACTACTGGGACGTGATGAATGTGGACTACGGCTATATCTCCCACTCCTTTAACCAGTTTATTCTAATCGACTCCCACCAGAATATTGTCGCCGCCGACCACGGGGACGCACACCCCCGGGCCGTGGTGCTCCAGCGGTACTTTGCCAAGGCGGGCGCCAATGGGTTTACAGGCGGGTACGGCGGCTGGTGCGATTCCGCCGTGGTGCAGGAGTTCCCCGGCGCGACCGGCGACAACACCACCGGCGCGTCTCTGGGGGGCCTTGCGGAAACCAGCGGCGGCTACCTCACCGCCTATAATTACAACGGTACCGGCGGAAGCGGCGGGCCTTACTATGTCTATCTGGGCTATACCCCCAAAAACGGCGCCGGGGCCAAGCAAACCCGGGTCAGCGACACGGACGGCGGCACGCCCATGCTGGTTTCCACTGGCTTGGACGGGGGATATATTCTGTGGAATCTTCCCGACGCCGGGATGTTCTGCTACGCCCGGTACAGCGCGGACGGTTCCGTGGGCCAGGTGCAGCGGGCGGACGGGCTTCTCTCCGACTGCCAGCCTATCTATCATGACGGCCAGGTGATCTGGTATACCACTCAAAGCGGCCTGCCTGTATTTTACACTCTGGATGAAAGCGGGGTCAAGTCCACCCGGCTGCCCTTTGAGGACGTGTCCGATACCGACTGGTTCCGGGATGCGGCCCGCTACACCTATGAACGGGGCATTATGGGCGGTACCGGCGACGGGACCACCTTCTCTCCCAACGGCGCTACTACCCGGGCCCAGCTGGTAACCATGCTGTACCGGATGGAAGGCGAACCCGCCGTCTACACAGACGCCGCCTTTACGGACCTGACGGCGGACTGGTACAAGGACGCGGTGCTCTGGGCGGCGGACAAAGAGATCGTCACCGGCGTGGGCAACGGCCGCTTTCACCCCAATGGAGCCCTGACCCGCCGGGACATGGCGCTGATTCTCAAGCGCTACGCCGAATATAAGACCTATGACACCAGCCCCCGGGCCGATCTCTCCAAATACAAGGACGCGTCTAAGGCGGGGTACGCCGAAGAGGCTCTGAGCTGGGCCAACGCGGCCGGGCTCATCACCGGTACCTCCGAAACCACGCTGGCTCCCCTGGGCGGGGCGAAGCGGGGACAGACGGCCGCCGTCCTCATGCGCTTTTGCAAATCCGTGGCCGGCACTACGGCGCCGGAAGATCCCAGTGAGCCGGAGCATCCTGATCCATCTCCCAACCCCGGCGTTACCCCCGCGCCTGTGGACCCCAAAGACAACACGGTCCAGCTAAAGTGGAACGGCGAGGCTGTCTGCACCGTTACTCTGCCGGAAAGCTGGAATCAAGGGTATGTAGCCAAAGAGAACAACGGCTTTTTGGGGGTATATGACCAGGCGAATCACGACGCGCAGACAGGAAGCGGCGGCTATCTTTTCGGCTTAAAGCTGTTTGGGTCCAGCGAGTACGTCCATTTTCCCGGCCACAGCCTGCTGTCGGTCATTCAGGTCCATGGCAAGACCTTCCATCTGGTGGCGGCGCGGCCCACAGATGTGCAGTACGATACCGGCAGCTCCATTAAGAAGAACAGTTACGAGAAAAAATGGGCGGATGTGGAGGACATCCTAAAGGATATACAGTACACCTCTATCGTGGAAGCGGCGACATAGGAATTGCTTGTACAAAAGAAAAACCGGCGGGGTCCAGGCGCGTGGGGCGCTGGGGCCCCGCCGGTTTTCGGGGAGGGAGGATTTTCCATACGCCGGCAAAATGTAAATAAACTGTGGCTTTTCTTGCAATCGCCCTGTAAGTCGTGGTATAATGTATACAGAGCGTACATCCGGAGTTTCCCTCGTCCGCAAAACGGCCGCCTTTTGCTTTACGAAAGCACCGGAAAACTCCAATCAGATTTATGGTATAATGTATGTAAAACATGCATGGGGAGAAGCGCTTCTATTTTCTTTGTGAAAAACGCGGGCTTTCTCTAAGTTGGGTAGACTTGATATAATACCACAGAGTGAAATCATGGAAGGTCGAGGAACAGATTATGGCAAACAATATACTGACCAAGCTTTTCGGGAACTATAGTAAGCGGGAACTCAAACGCATCCAGCCCCAGGTGGATAAGGTTTTGTCTTTAGAGAGCCAGTACAGGCAAATGGACGATGAAGCGCTAAAGGGGGAGACCCAGCGTTTTCGCCAGCGGCTGAAGGACGGGGAAGACCTGGACGCCCTGCTGCCCGAGGCTTTTGCCGCCTGCCGGGAGGCCATGGACCGGGTGCTCAGCAAGCGCCTGTTCCCTGTGCAGATTCAGGGCGGCGTGATTCTGCACCAGGGCCGCATCGCCGAAATGAAGACCGGCGAAGGCAAAACCTTTACCCTGGCCCTGCCCGCTTACCTTAACGCCCTTTCCGGGGAGGGCGTGCATATTGTCACGGTTAACGAGTACCTGGCCAAGTACCAAGGGGAGATGATGGCCCGGGTCTTTAACTTTATGGGCCTTACGGTGGGCTTAGCGCTGACCGGCATGAATCCCCAGGAGAAAAAGGCGGCCTATGCCTGCGATATCACCTACGGCACCAACAATGAGATGGGCTTTGACTACCTGCGGGACAATATGGTGATCTATAAAGAGCGCAAGGTTCAGCGGGGCCACCACTACGCCATTGTGGACGAGGTGGACTCTATTCTCATCGACGAGGCCCGTACTCCCCTGATTATCTCCGGCCAGGGAGAGGCGGCGGATGAGCTCTATGCCAGGGCCAACTCCCTGGCCCGGTCCCTAAAGCCCATTCGAGTCAAGGAGACCGACCAGAAGGAGGACAACGACGAGCTTTTCGCCGGGTACGACTATATTGTTAACGAGAAGCTGAAGACCTGTTCTTTGACCCGCCAGGGCGTAAAGAAGACAGAGGACTTTTTCGGGTTGGATAATCTGACAGACCCTGACAACATCCGCATTCAGCACCATGTGAACCAGGCCATCCGGGCCTGGGGCATTATGCACCGGGACCAGGACTATGTGGTAAAGGACGGCGAGGTGATCATCGTCGACGAATTCACCGGCCGGCTGATGTACGGACGGCGGTACAACGAGGGCCTGCACCAGGCCATTGAGGCCAAGGAAGGGGTGCAGGTAGCCCGGGAGAGCAAGACCCTGGCCACCATCACCTTTCAGAACTATTTCCGGCTTTATGAGAAGCTCTCCGGTATGACCGGCACCGCCATGACGGAGGAAGAGGAATTTTCTGAAATATACAAGCTGGATGTGGTGGAGATTCCCACCAACCGGCCCATGATCCGGGAGGACTGCCCGGACGTGGTCTATAAGACCGCCGAGGCCAAATACCGGGCGGTGATTGAGGATATCGTGGAGCACCACCAGAAGGGCCAGCCCGTACTGGTGGGCACCATCACCATTGAAAAGTCAGAGATGCTCAGCAAGATGCTCCGGGCCCGGGGGGTGAAGCACGAGGTCCTCAACGCGAAGTTCCATGAAAAGGAGGCCCAGATCGTGGCCCAGGCGGGCCGCAAGGGGGCCGTGACCATCTCCACCAACATGGCCGGCCGCGGCACAGATATCAGTTTAGGCGGCAACGCGGAGTTTATGGCCAAGGCCGAAATGCGCAAAAAAGGCTATAGCGAAGAACTGCTGGTGGAGGCCACCGCTTTCAGCCACACGGAGGATCCGGAGATTCTAGAGGCCCGGGAAACCTTCGCCCGCCTTAATAAGGAGTATGAGGACGAGATCGCCCCGGAGGCCCGGGAAGTCAAGGAGCTGGGGGGACTCTATATCATTGGCACAGAGCGCCACGAAAGCCGCCGGATTGACAACCAGCTGCGGGGCCGGTCCGGCCGCCAGGGAGACCCGGGCAAGAGCCGGTTTTACATCTCCCTGGAGGACGATTTGATGCGCCTCTTTGGCGGCGAGCGGCTTTCCGGGATGATGGATAGGCTGAAGATCGACGACGACACGCCCATTGAGGCGGGCATGGTCAGCAATTCCATTGAAGGAGCCCAGCGCAAGGTGGAGAGCCGGAACTTCGGCATCCGCAAGAACGTGCTGCAATACGACGAGGTGATGAACACCCAGCGGCAGATCGTCTATGGCCAGCGGGATCAGGTGCTGGACGGCCAGGACATGAAGGCGTCTGTCATGAAGATGATCGAAGAGGCCATCGGGGCCCAGGTGGACGCTTTCCTGCCCAAGGATGCGCCCCATGACGACTGGGATCTGCCCGGCCTGCGGGAGCACTATATGGGCTGGCTCATCGCGGAAGGGGATTTTGATTACAACAGCCGGGAGCTGGAAGACCTGTCTCCGGAATTTATGAAGGAAGAGCTGATGAAAAAGGCCCAGGCCCTGTATGAGCAGCGGGAGGCCGCCTTTACCCCGCCCGTGATGCGGGAAGTGGAGCGGGTGGTGCTTCTACAGAATGTAGACCGGGAGTGGATGGACCACATTGACGCCATGGAGCAGCTACAGGACGGCATCCGGCTGCGGGCCTATGCCCAGCAGGATCCGGTGGTGGAATACCGGCTGGAGGGCTTTGATATGTTTGACAGTATGATTGCCGCCATCCGGGAGAATACCGCCAAAGCTGTGCTCACCGTACGGCTGCGCACGCCCGAGGCCCCCCAGCGCCAGCAGGTGGCCAAGGAAACCGGCGCCGGAGCGGCGGCCGGAAAGGAGATTCGCAAACAGCCGGTAAAGAAAGTGAAAAAGCCCGGCCGCAACGACCCCTGCCCCTGCGGCAGCGGGCTGAAATATAAGAAGTGCTGCGGCCGCGATGAATGAGGATGGGGGAAACGGTATGAGACCAATAAAAAAGCTGGCGTCGCTTTTTCTATGCTTGCTTTTGGCGGCGGCCTTTTCCGGCTGCGACGCGTTGCCCATGATGGGCTTTGACGACTACGATGTATCAGGCTATATTCAGGCTCTTCTGGACAGCAGCTACCGCAACGCCCACGAAGCGTTTATGACGGTCACCCAGGCCGACCAAGCGGCGGCCCAGGAGAACAACAGCTCTACAGTGCAGAACGCCGCGGTAAATTTTTGCAACACCTACGGCCTCTCTCCCACAGAGGCCCAGATGGCCACGCTGGAGGAGATTATGGGCTTGGCCTTAAGCCAGGCCCGGTACACGGTAAAGGAAGAGCAAAAGGTAAACAGCGGCTACTATATTGAGGTGGACGTATCGCCCATTGTAAACTTCGCGGGGCTTTCCGCGCAGCTTGACACCCTTCGCGCGCAGGCGGAAAATGAGGCGGAGGCGGCGAACCGTTCCGCCAGCCCCACCAGCACCCCGGAGCCGGAGGACAGCGAGGATGAAGAGGAAGAGGACTGGTATGGGGAAGACGAAGATGAGCCGACGCCCAGCCCCAGTCCCGCCCCTACGCCTACCCCGGCCCCGCAGGTGGACGCTTACGAGCTGTATATCGATAAGGTGCTGGAGTACTGCAGGGAGCAGATTGCCTCCATCCGGCACCAGGAGCAGAGTATCACCATTGCCTTGGACATTCTCCAAACCAGCGCCGGCGAACTCCAGCTGGACTTAAACCAACTAGACACCATTGACCGCACGGTGCTGCTGTTTGAGTAAGCGCATAGGCGGCCAAACATGATACAGGAGGCGGTAGACATGGATGAGAGAGAACTGCTGACACAGAGGCTCTTCGACCTGGCGCACACGGCGGCGGGGGAGATTTTGGAGAAAACCCGGTATCCCTGGGAGGCGCTGGGGGAGATTGGCGGGCTGATTCTCGCTTTGGGAGAAAGGCTTTCCCCCGGGGACTATGAGCGGGCCGGAGAGAATGTGTGGATACACCGGACGGCCAAGGTCTTCCCTAACAATTATATAGCGGGGCCCTGCGTCATTGGGCCCGAGACGGAGGTGCGGCCCGGGGCCTTTATCCGGGGAAAGGCCCTGGTGGGCGCGGGCTGCGTGGTGGGAAACTCCACGGAGCTAAAAAATGTGATTCTTTTTGACAATGTGCAGGTACCCCACTATAACTACGTGGGGGATTCCATCTTAGGGTACAAGTCCCACATGGGGGCCGGGGCGGTGACTTCCAATGTGAAACAGGATAAGTCCCTGGTAACAGTAGCCGTAGGAGACGCAAGAATAGAGACTGGCCTGAAAAAATTTGGCGCCATATTGGGCGACCATGTGGAGGTGGGCTGCGGCGCGGTGTTAAACCCCGGCACGGTCATTGGCCGGGGAAGCCGGGCGTATCCCCTGTCCATGGTGCGGGGGGCTGTGCCGGAGGGCTTTATCTATAAGCGGGCCGGGGAGGTTGCAAAGATCAAATAGACCGGGGATGGTGAAACCGTGGAAGGTATTTTGAATTTCTTACAGACCGGCGTAGGGCCCACGATCCTGCTGATCATCCGGATCATCGTGCCGCTTTTAGCCATCTATGTGTCTTGGCGCTGCTACACCTCTTTTAAATCCGGCCAGCGCCGCCGGGACCCGGTGGTGATGCTGGTGGACGAGGCTTCCGGTACGGAGTTCCCGGTGCTCTACTGGGAGAATTCCCTGGGCCGCGCCAAAAGCTGCGACATCTGCCTGCCGGACGCGGCGGTGTCCCGGGACCACGCGGTATTCATGCGCCGGGAAGAGGGCTGGTTTATCTGCGACACCGGCTCCAAAGGCGGCGTGCTGGTAAACGGGCGAAGGATTACGGGGAAAAAGCTGGTGAACATCGGCGACCGGATGACCCTGGGAAATGTGACGCTGACCCTGCGCAACGCCCTGCAGGCCCCGCTAAAAAAGCGGAAAGCCTTCGCCGCCATGCTCCACGAGGCCGCCTCACCCTTTAAGCTGATATTTGCGGCGACCCTATGCCACCTGCTGATGGCCTTTGAGGCTTGCTTTGCCGGGAAAGATTTCAATCCCCAGGCGCTTCTGCCGGAAGCGGCGGTGCTGGTAATGGGCTGGGGGCTTTATATCTATTCCATGGGCTTTATGCACCGGGTCAGCTTTGAGATAGAGACGGTGGGCTATCTTCTTTCCGGCATCGGCGTAAACCTGCTGGCGGCCTTCGACCTGGAGGGCGTGCGGACCCAGCTGGCGGCTATGTTCTTAGGTATCCTCTTCTTTGCTTTTCTCATCTGGTTTATGGGGGACATGGACCGGGTGGCAAGGTTCCGCCTGCCTATCGGCATTGGGGCGCTGTGTCTGTTTGTCATCAACCTGGTTTTGGGCACGGTGACCCACGGGGCTAAAAACTGGATTTATATTGGGCCCATCAGCATCCAGCCCTCGGAATTTATTAAGCTGGCTTTCGTGTTTGTGGGCACTTCCACGTTGGACAGGCTCCAGACCAAAAAGAATATCACGGAGTTTCTGGTGTTCACCGGGGCATGCGTGGGGTTTCTGTTTCTTATGCGGGATCTGGGAGCGGCGCTGATCTTTTTTGCCACCTTCCTGATTATCGCTTTTATGCGTTCGGGCAGCATCCGTACCATTATCCTGATTGTGGCCGGAGCGGCGTTCGGCGTCTTTCTGATTTTGACCTTTATGCCCTATGTGGCGGACCGTTTCAGCTCCTGGGGCCATGTGTGGGAGGACCCCTATGGCGCGGGCCAACAGCAGACCCGGGTCCTGACCTATATGGCCAGCGGCGGCCTGTTTGGCATGGGGCTGGGAAAAGGCTATCTGAAATACATTTTCGCGGCGGACAGCGACCTTGCCTTTGGGATGCTCTGTGAAGAGCAGGGCCTGCTTTTGGGGCTCACGGTGATTTTGACCATCGCCCTGTTTATCCTGTATGCCCGCAGCGACGTGACCCGCAGCCGGTCTACGTTCTTTTCCATTGCCGCCTGCGCGGCGGCGGGGATGATGCTTTTCCAGACCTGCCTAAATGTTTTCGGCGTCACGGATATTTTGCCCCTTACAGGCGTCACTCTGCCCTTTATCAGCGCCGGCGGCTCCAGTATGGCCTCCGTATGGGGCCTCTTAGCCTTCTTGAAGGCTTCCGACGAGCGCACCTACGCCGCCCGCCGCGCTGGCCGCCACAAGAAGAAGCCCCTGCGGGACAGCGGTATGGAGGATATCTATTCGTAAGGCCGTAGGGCGTTCAACCCACGGCCCTTGAAAAGGCCGGCGGAACTTTTATGCCGGCGGTTTTCGGGGTTTAAACGGCAGCGGGCGCTGGGGGGCCGGCTTGCGGGGCAGAGCCCCGCAGCCCTAGAGCGAGAAAGCGAGGGAAGACACATGAAGACGGTGGGATTTCGGTCCTTTGCATTGTATATTTTGTTGTTTGCGTTTTTGGGGGGCCTGGGCTGGCTGGTGGTAAGCCTCTGCCTGCATGGAAGCCAGTGGGCCATGCAGCCCTATAATGGGCATATTTACGATGAAGACGCCACCGTGGCCTTAGGGGACATTACCGACAGGGATGGCGAGATTCTGGCCGCTACCAATGAAGAGGGGCGGCGGGTATACAGCGAGAGCGAAACGGTCCGGCGGGCGCTTCTGCACACTGTGGGAGACTCCGCCGGGTACATCAGCACCAGCGCCCAGTACGCCCTGCGCACCAAGCTCACCGGCTATAATCTGGTCACGGGGCTCAACGACACCGTGTTTAACCGTATGGGCAATCAGGTCGGTTTAACCATAGACGCGGGGGCCTGCGCCGCAGCCTATGAAGCCTTAAACGGGCACAGGGGCGGGGCCATCTTTTATAACTACAAAACCGGGGATATCCTCTGCAAAGTCAGCGCCCCTACCTTTGACCCGGAAAATGTCCCGGAGGACATTGAGAGCAACGAGGACTACCGGGGAGCGTACCTGGACAACACCCTTTCTGGCTCCTTTACCCCAGGAAGCATCTTCAAGCTGGTGACGGCGGCGGCGGCTATGGAGAAATGGCCGGAGAGCTGGAGCGCCCGGACCTATGAGTGCTGGGGCGCGGAAGAGATCGGCGGCAGCGATATCACTTGTCTGGGGGAGCACGGGGAACTGGATATGTACGGCGCGCTGGGCTACTCCTGCAACCTATACTTTGCAAAGCTTGCCAATGACATTGGCGCGGCGGACCTGCAAAAAAAAGCTGATGAGATGGGGTTTAACGCAAGCCAGTCCTTTGGCTCCATCGAAATCGCCCAGAGCGAGGCAAAGCTCTCCGGGGCTGACGCCAACCAGCTGGGCTGGGCGGGGATTGGCCAGTACACGCTGCTGGCCAATCCCTACCACATGATGACCCTGATGGGAGCTATTGCGGGTTGCGGCGAATATGTGCAGCCCCGCCTGACAAGGGACGGCAGCTTTTTCGCGGGCTTGATTCCTGGGAAAAGCCGGGAACTGCTCTCCCGGACCGAGGCCGTTCAGCTGCGGGCCGCTATGCGGAATAACGTAGAGAACTACTATGGCGACTACCTTTTCCCCGACGGCCTGCAGATCTGCGCCAAAACCGGCACTGGGGAGGTGGGCGAGACGCAGGACCCCAACTGCTGGATGGTGGGTTTCTGCGACTCCGCCGAATATCCCATTGCTTTCGCCGTGGTTGTCGAAGATACCAACAACAGCCTGGGCGACGCCGGCGGCGTGGCTGCGGCAGTACTGGGGGCCTTGGTGGGCTGATTAGGGTGCCTTTTCCACTGATTTCCCGAAAAGGCTCTTACTCCAGGATTTGTCTATCTTGTGCCCAAAGCTTGGCGGGCGGCGCAGGAGGCGTCTTTATTCTTCTAGAAAAAGTAAAAAACAGAAAGGCCGCGGCAATCGCGGCTTTCCTGTTTATATTGGGAGTGACGAAAACTTGTTGTCTCTTTTGGGTTACTGAAAGGCCCAGAACATGGCCTGGTCTTTTAGTTCGGTAACCTGGAATACGTCGGCCTTTTCCTGCAGGAACCGCTCAAAGTTAGCGCTTTGACGGTTGGCCAGGTAATGGCGCAGTCCGGCTTTTCCGGCGGCGCTCATCTTTTTGACACGATAATTGTTCATACGAACAGCTCCTTTCCAATTCGCGTTTGTTTCACGTATATTAGGTATGATATCACAGGAAGTAGGAAAAATCTTGACGTTTCTTGCGCCTCTTACTGGAAAACCCAGAACATAGCCTGTTCCTTGCCCTCGGTGACCTGGAATACGCCGGCCTTTTCCTGCATAAACCGCTCAAAATTTGCGGCCTGACGGCGGACCATGTAGTCATGAACGCTTGTATTGCTATTCTCCGCCAGCTTTTTCGTTGTATATTTCATAGTAAATTCTCCTTTGAAGTTTATAAATTTCAATTTTTTAACCTGACTGCGGCCTCTGGGCAAAAAGCTTATTGAAACGCCCAGAACATAGCCTGATCCTTGCCCTCGGTGACCTGGAACACGCCGGCCTTTTCCTGCATAAACCGCTGAAAATTCGCGGCCTGGCGGCGAGCCATGTAGTCGTGCGCATTCTCCTTAACGCTCTTTTCCAGTTTCTTAGAAATATAGTTTTTCATCGTTCATTTCTCCTCTCAAATTTTATGAAGTTTACGGTTTCTGTTCAGGAGCCTAGCTCCTGGATGATGTGTATACCTTAGAGCTCTGAAACGAAAACCCCTCTCCGTCCAGGCTTTCCATGAACCTGCGCAGGCTTACGCGGCTCCGGCGGACCCCCAGGGCAGTCAGCCTTTCCGCTGCCCGCGGCTTGCCGTTCAATGTCCTGCCCAAAGTGATTAAGGTGTTTTTCATGGTTTAACTACCCCTTTCTTGCGTTTTCTCTTGTTTCTGTGGTTATAATACATCCAACACGCGTTGGAATCAACCGCCGTTTTGACAACCGCCCCTACTCTGGGGCTCTTTCTTTGAGAGACCCTTACCGGACTCTTTCGTGTCCCTCACCTTGTGTCTATATTATAAACTGGCTTTATAAATTTGTCAACCCCCTTTTATAAATTTTTTCAAAAATTTTTTGCATCTTCATGAATTTGCTCTGAAGATTCAGAAGCAGCCCTTTCCGCCGCCTGTCAAGAGGCGCTTGCCCCCTTGGGCTCAAAACCCTGCGCCCATCCCGCCGAAATCATTGACAAATTGAGGTAAATCCATTAAAATAAAGAGGATATTGGCCTGGCTGTCCCCGACCCAGGCAGACAAGGAGATACGCAATGAGCTTTCAAATTCTTGGAACCGGCAGCTTCCTGCCCCGGCGGGTGGTTACAAACGAGGACCTGTCCCACATGGTCGATACCACCGACCAGTGGATTACCCAGCGTGTAGGCGTAAAGGAACGCCGGGTCTGCACGGCGGAAACGGCTTTGGATCTGGGGGCGGAGGCTTCCAAGCGCGCGCTGGAAAACGCCGGGGTGGACGCCGCCCAGCTGGACCTCATCATCGGGGCCACCATCAGCGCGGACACCATTTCTCCAGGTCTCGGGGGGATGGTGCAAAACCGCCTGGGGGCTTCCTGCCCGGCTTTTGATATGAACGTAGCCTGTCCGGGCTTCCTCTTTGCCCTGGACGTAGCGGCGGGTTTTTTCGCCCGGGGGACTGTAAAAAAGGTGTTGGTGGTCAGCGCTGAGCGCATGAGCGGGCTTATTGATTGGACGGACCGGGGCACCTGCTGCATTTTTGGAGACGGGGCCGGCGCCGCTGTGCTGGGAGAAGGAGACGGCTACCTGGCCAGCGAGCTGCATACCCAGGGGGGCGACGGCATCATCGCCATTCCCACCGCTTGGGACAACTCTCCCTTCTATACCCATGAGCGCGCCAAAAGCTGCGTGCATATGAAAGGCCAGGATACCTATAAATTCGCCGTCACCTCCATGGTTCGGGATATCCGCTCCGTCATGGAGAAGGCGGGGATATCCGGCGAAGAGATAAAGGCCGTGATCCCCCACCAGGCCAACCTGCGGATTATCAATGAGGCCCGGCGCCGCCTGCCGGAGATCAGTCCGGAAAAGTTTTTGGTAAATATTGAGCGCGTGGGCAACACCTCCTCCGCCAGCGAACCCATCCTTTTGGACGAGGCCGCCCGGTCGGGGATGTTCCAGCCGGGGGACCATATCGTGCTGTCCGCTTTTGGCGGAGGGCTTTCCAGCGCGGCCTGTGTGGTGCGGTGGGGATAAGTCTGCGGGGCTTTGCCCTGGTTTTGGAAGCCCGGGCCTTTTAAGGGCTGTATATTTTTGTAGAGGAGCGGTTTCAATGATTAGGACGCCGTTATGTGAATTGATTGGGATTGAGTATCCGATTTTTCAGGGAGGCATGGCCTGGATCTCTGACGGAAAGCTGGCCGCCGCTGTTTCCAATGGCGGCGGGCTGGGTATTATCTCCGCCATGAACGCCAACGCGGAGTATTTGAAAGAGCAGATCAACCTGGCCCGCAGCCTGACGGACCGGCCCTTCGGCGTCAACATCATGCTGATGTCGCCCTTTGCCGCTCAGGTGGCGGAATTGGCGGCAAAGGAGCATGTGGCCGTGGTCACCACCGGCGCGGGGAACCCGGCCAAGTATATGCCTATGTGGCTGGAGGCCGGGGTAAAGGTCATTCCTGTGGTAGCTTCGGTGGGTATGGCCAAGCTGGTGGCCAAGGCCGGAGCATCCGCCATTATAGCCGAGGGCGGGGAATCCGGCGGGCATGTGGGAGAGCTGACCACCATGGTGCTGGTCCCCCAGGTATGCGACGCCACGGACCTGCCGGTGCTGGCCGCCGGCGGCATTGGCGATGGCCGGGGCATTGCAGCCGCTTTCCAGCTGGGGGCGGTAGGCGTGCAGGTAGGCACCCGGTTTTTGGTAGCGGAGGAATGCGGGGTGCATCCTAATTATAAGAAAAAGGTCCTCAAGGCCAACGACATTGCCACCATGACCACCGGCAAACGTTTGGGGCACCCTGTCCGGCAGATAAAAAACCAGTTCGCCAAGGATTTCCTCAAGGCCGAGTATGACAGCAGTGTCTCTGATGAAAAGCTGGAGGAAATGGGCCGGGGAGCCCTATACCGGGCGGCTGTGGAAGGCGATGAAAAGACCGGGGACTTCTTGGCCGGACAGATTGCCGGCATGGTAAACAAGGAGCAGCCCGCCGCCGAAATTATTAAAGAGATGTTCACTGAGGCGGAAGAGGCGCTGAAAGGCGCGGGACGGTGGCTGGTATAGTCGGCTGAAAGGAGAAGCGCATCCGCTATGGAACCTACTTTATTTACGATTGTCCTTCTCGTTTTAATTTTGGGCGCGTCGGCGGGGGTTTCCTATTTGATTATAAAAGCCGCGGTGGCCCAGGGGATTAAGGACGCTTTGTGGAACCTGGAGGCCAGTATGAGAAACGCCGTGAAAAACGGTGTGCTGGAAGCCCTGGCGGAGAGGGATAAGAATAAGACAGAAACGGAGAAAAAGAATGGGTAAGATAGCCTTTCTATTTGCGGGCCAGGGGGCCCAGTATCCAGGCATGGGGCGGTCGCTGGCGGCCTGCAGTCCGGCGGCGAAGGCTGTGTTTGATTTGGCGGACCAGCTGCGGCCTGGAACTTCGGGCCAGTGCTTTGGGGGGACGGCGGAGGAGCTCTCCGTCACCCAAAACACCCAGCCCTGCCTCTACTGTGTGGACCTGGCGGCCGCAACGGCCCTGGAAGAGCGGGGCGTCCGTCCGGACTTCGCGGCAGGCTTCTCCTTAGGGGAAGCAGCGGCGGCGGCGTTTGCGGGGATTTTTTCGCGGGAGGACGGCTTCCGCTTTGTGTGCCGGCGGGCCGAAGCCATGCAGAAGGCTGCGGAGGAAAACCCCGGCGGCATGGCGGCGGTGCTGAAACTTCCCAATGAGACGGTAGAGGCTCTGTGCCAGGAGTTCACAAAGGTATGGCCGGTAAACTACAATTGCCCGGGCCAGCTGGTAGTGGCCGGAGAGCCCGGACAACTGAAGCTCTTCGGCGAAAAGGTGAAGGAGGCCGGAGGCCGGACCGCGCCCTTAGCGGTAAGCGGGGGGTTTCACTCGCCCTTTATGGAGAGCGCCGCCCGGGAGCTGGGGGAATATTTAGCCGGGGTGGAGCTTTACAGCCCCCGCCTGCCGGTTTACGCCAACGCCACAGCGCGGCCCTATGAAGACAACGCCCGGGAACTGCTGACCCAGCAGGTAAAAAGCCCCGTCCGCTGGCAGGAAACCATAGAAGCCCTGGCAGCGGCGGGCGTAGACGCTTTCTACGAATGCGGCCCGGGTAAGACCCTATGCGGCCTGGTGAAAAAGACCATAAAGACAGCGCGGGTCTTCCAAGTGCAGGACGAGGACACCTTGTTGGCCGCCACAAAAATCTAAACGAGCCAATCCCGCTTTCTGTAATATGAAAGCGAAAATGATATAGAAACCAAATGAAGAAATTGTAAAAAGCATTGGGCGTTAAGTCTTGGCCCTTTGCAGGGGGTTCTGCCCCGCAGGAAGGAGTATATAATGAAGCTGGAAGGGAAGGTGGCGCTGGTTACCGGGGGCTCTCAGGGGCTGGGGCGGGCCATCGCTTTGAAGCTGGCGGAAAACGGCGCGGATATTGCCATTGCCTATGTGGGGCCGGAGGCGCCGGCCTTGGAAACCGCCGGGGAGATCGAGGCTTTGGGCCG
Source organism: uncultured Clostridia bacterium (assembly GCA_947567585.1). Taxonomy (GTDB): domain Bacteria; phylum Bacillota; class Clostridia; order Oscillospirales; family Acutalibacteraceae; genus Acutalibacter. The sequence goes on from CANONE010000008.1 coordinate 21,492, forward strand.
CAGGGTAAAGCTCTATGTCTGCGACGTGCGGGACGAAATTGCCTGCAACGACACTGTAGCCGCCGTGGGCCGGGATCTGGGAAGGGTGGATATTTTGGTAAATAATGCCGGCGTTACCCGGGACGGCCTCATGGTCGGCATGAAGGACCAGGACTACGACATGGTGCTGGACATCAATCTCAAGGGTGCGTTCCACATGATCCGTGCCTGCTACCGGGACTTTATGCGCAAGCGCGCGGGAAAAATTATCAATATCAGTTCCATTGCCGGATTGGTGGGCAACGCTGGGCAGGTAAACTACGCGGCTTCCAAAGCGGGGCTGATTGGTCTGTCAAAGTCCGTTGCCAAGGAGCTGGGTTCTCGAGGCGTGTGCTGCAACTGTATTGCTCCCGGCTTTATTGAGACGGACATGACCAAGGACATTAAGGCAGACAACCCCCTGCTGATGCAGGTGCCCATGAAGCGTATGGGCCGCCCGGAAGACGTGGCCAACGCGGCCCTTTTCCTGGCCAGCCCTGAATCTGATTACATCACAGGCGAAACCATAAGAGTAGACGGCGGCTTGGCAACGTAAGCAGCGTGACGCTGCACCCAATGCCGCAGGGGTGCGCAAAGCGGCGCGCTACTTGGGTGGAAAGTCCGTTAGCTTTGTGGACGTGGTCCGGCAGCGGCTACCGGGGCCGCCTGTCAGCTGGCGATTGGGGGCGGGCCGGTCCCGCAGTAAACCAACGTCTGCGCCCACCCGGCCAGTGGTACGGAATCAAGATAAATTCGGATGAAAAGTTTTTGATCAAACTTTTTACAAAAAGTTTGTAGGTTGGTAAGGGCAAAGCCCTTACGGCCTTAAAGCCAGTAACAGAGGTGATTAGTATGAGACGGGTTGTGATCACAGGGATGGGCGCGGTAACGCCTATCGGGAACAATGTGAAAAGCTTTTGGGAGGGGCTCTGCGCCGGCAAATGCGGAATCGGGCCCATTACCAGGTTTGATACTGGGGAATACAAGGTAAAGGTGGCCGCGGAGGTTAAGGATTTCGACCCCAGCCCCTACATGGATAAAGCCGATCTTAGAAAGTATGATTTATTTTGTCAGTACGCTTTGGCGGCCGCAGGGCAGGCTGTAGAGGAGAGCGGCATTGCCGGAAGCCTGGAGCCGGAAGAAACCGGCGTATATTTCGGCTCGGGAATCGGAGGCATCGGTACTTTCGAGCAGCAGCAGCGCCTGATGATCGAGAAGGGTCCCCGGCGGGTGTCCCCCTTCTTTATCCCCGCGCTGATTATCAACATGGCCGGAGGACTGATCGCTATCAAGCACAATTTCCAGGGTACGGCCGTTTCCTCCGTAACAGCCTGCGCCACCGGCAACAACGCCATTGGCGAGGCATACCGGGCCATTAAGCACGGCTATCTTTCCGCCGCGTTGGCTGGGGGCGCGGAGGCGGCTATTGTGCCCCTGGGTTTGGCGGGCTTTTCCAATATGAAAGCGCTTTCTACCGAAGAGGACCCCCAAAAAGCCTGCGTTCCCTTTGACGCCCGGCGGGGCGGCTTTGTTATGGGCGAGGGCGCGGGGGCGCTGATGCTGGAGGAATATGAACACGCCAAGGCGCGGGGAGCCGCTATCTACGCGGAAATCTGCGGCTATGGGGCCACCTGCGACGCCCACCACATCACCGCCCCGGACCCGGAAGGCAAGGGCGGCGCCCGGGCCCTCCGCCTGGCGTATGACGAGGCCGGGGGCTGTGACCCCCATAGGCTCTACATCAACGCCCACGGCACCAGCACCCCGCTAAACGACGCCTGCGAAACCCTGGCTATCAAGAAGGGCCTGGGAGAGGAGGGGGCCAGAGCTTGTATGATCAGCTCTACCAAGTCCATGACCGGCCACATGCTGGGCGCTGCGGGAGCGGTGGAGGCCATCGCCTGCGCCATGGCCCTGCGGGAGGGCGTCGTGCCCCCCACCATTGGCTATCAGGAGCCGGACCCCGCCTGCGACCTGGACTATGTGCCCAATACCGCCCGAAAAGCCGAGATAGACCTAGCGCTGTCCGCGTCCCTGGGCTTTGGGGGCCACAACGCGTATCTGGCTTTCCGAAAAGCGGAGTAGCCGCCCAGCCCCCGGCACAAACCGAAATAATTTGAAAGAAACAGTTTCGCCCACCTTTTCAAAGGTGGCGGGTTGTAGGGCGGCGCCCTACGGCCTTAAAGGAAGGAGGCGCCACGCTTGGACGTAAAGACGATAGAAAACTTAGCGCGGCTGATGAAGGAGAACGGACTGACCGGGTTGGAATTTTCACAGGAAGGGGTTACCTTAAAACTGGAGCGCCAGATGGAGGCCGCCGCCCCCCCGGCCGCGCAGGCCGCGCCTGTAGCCTCTCCCTTTGCCCCGGCCCCGGTGGAGCCAGAACACTCGCCGCAAAAGGGCTCCCTGGTGCTTTCGCCCACCGTGGGCGTGTTTTACGCGGCGCCATCGCCGGAGAGCAAGCCCTTTGTAGAAGTAGGAGACAAGGTGCAGGAGGGAGACACCCTGTGTATTATCGAGGCTATGAAAATGATGAACGAGATTCCCTCCGAGGTGGCCGGCACCGTGGTGGAGATCTGTGTGGGCAACGGCCAAGTGGTAGAGTACAACCAACCGCTGTTTCGGGTTGAACCGTAAAGGAGGGGCGGCATGAACCGGGAAGAGATAAAAAAGATACTGCCCCACCGGGAGCCCATGCTGCTGGTGGACCAGGTAGAGCTGGAGGAGGGCGCCTCCCACGGGAGGTACCAGGTGCGGGGCGACGAGTTCTTTCTGCAAGGGCATTTCCCGGGAAATCCGGTGGTGCCTGGCGTGATTCAGTGCGAGATGCTGGCCCAGTCCGCCTGTGTGCTTTTGATTGGCAAGGCGGAGGGGATGACGCCCCTTTTCACCGGCCTGCAAAATGTGAAATTCCGGGGCCAGGTAAAGCCCGGGGACGTGTTTGAAAGCCGCTGCGAGCTGGTGCGCAGCCGGGGCAATTTCTATTTTGCCAAGGGCTCGGGCTATGTAAACGGAAAGCTCTGCGTTTCGGCGGAATTCTCCTTTGCCCTGGTAAAGACGGAATGACTGTGAAAGGAAAGGGGCGGGCGGAATGTTTACCAAGATATTGATCGCCAACCGGGGGGAGATCGCCATCCGCATCATCCGGGCCTGCAAGGAAATGGGAATCTCCACTGTGGCGGTGTATTCCCAGGCGGATAAGGACTCTCTGCACACGGCCCTGGCGGACCAGGCTGTGTGCGTAGGCGGCCCAAGAGCCCAGGACAGCTACCTCAACGCCGAACGGATCATCAGCGCGGCCGTGGCCACCGGCGCCCAGGCGGTTCATCCGGGCTATGGCTTTCTCTCGGAGAACGCGGGCTTTGCGGAAAAATGCAAAAAATATGGCCTCACCTTTATCGGACCTCCCGCGGAGGTTATCTCCAAAATGGGAGATAAGGAGGCCGCCCGAAAGCTGATGCAGGCAAACGGCGTGCCCACCACCCCTGGCACCGATGTCTTGTCCAGTGTGGAAGAGGCCCGGGCGGCGGCGGAGCGGATTGGCTACCCGGTTCTCATCAAGGCCAGCGCCGGCGGCGGGGGCAAGGGCATCCGCCAGGTGGACCGCCCGGAAAACCTGGAGCGCGCCTTTCAAACGGCTTCCGCAGAGGCCCAGGAAGCCTTTGGCGACGGCCGTGTATACATGGAAAAGTTCCTAAGCCCCGTGAAGCATATCGAGGTCCAGCTTTTGGCCGACCAGACGGGAAACACCGTCTGCCTGGGGGAGCGGGAATGCTCCATTCAGAAGAACAACCAAAAGCTTGTGGAGGAATCCCCCTCTCCGGGGGTAAACGCCCAGGTCCGCCGCCAGCTGATGGACGCGGCCACCCGGGCAGCCAAGGCGGCCGGTTATGTAAACGCGGGCACCGTGGAGTTCCTGATGGACGAACACAGCCGGTTTTACTTTATGGAGATGAATACCCGCCTACAGGTTGAACACCCGGTGACAGAGCTGGTAACGGGGATTGACATTGTCAAATGGCAGATTCGCATAGCGGCCGGAGTGCCCCTGGACTTTACCCAGGAGGACATTCGTCTGCAAGGGGCGGCCATTGAATGCCGGATCAACGCTACCGGCGCGGGAAAGGTAGAGTTTTTCCATCCGCCGGGAGGCCCCTGGGTACGTTTTGACACCTTCCTGTTCCAGGGATACGACATCCCCCCTTATTACGATTCCATGCTGGGCAAGCTGATTGTCCACTCCCCCACCCGAGGAGAGGCCATCCGCAAGATGCAGTCCGCTCTATGTGAATTAATTATCAACGGCGCAGGGAATAATATCGAACAGCAAATTTCCATTATCCGCGACCGCCGCTTCCGCTCCGGAAATTACTATACTGACTTTGCCATATAACGCCGCGCCCTGGATTCTTGAGGGGCGAAGGCGGATAGGCGGTCCGGGGGCGGATGTTGCCTGCAAGCCGGGCATACGCAAGCCTAGAGCCGCCCAATCACCGAGGGCGGCCGCCCCGGGCCGGCGACAGCTGAAGCCTTGGGCCCCGAGACGCCGGCTGCCTGTTAAAATAAGACAAAACCCGGCAGAAAAGTTTTTGATCAAACTTTTTTCAAAAAGTTTGTAGGGGTGCGGGGGTGAGCGTCTCCCAGTGGGAGACGCTCTGCGAACCGACCGAGTCGGCAGACGAGACCCAAAGCCCCTGCGGCCTAAAAGTAAGAGACTCCCCCGAAAGGAGAAACACAGGCATATGAATTTGATGGGACTATTCCGGTCGCCGCAGAACGAGCTGGAGAAAGGCGGCAAGGAGGCGGAGGACGCGGGGATCCGCATGGGCTGCCCCCGGTGCGGGGTACAGCTGCCGCTTTCCGATTTGCAGGAGAATATGAATGTATGTACGGCCTGCGGGTATCATTTTCGGGTGGGCCCCCGAGAGCGGATTGCCTATATCGCCGACGAGGGAAGCTTTGACGAGCTGGACGCAGAGCTGATCAGCCGGGATATTCTGGACTTCCCCGGCTATGACCAGAAGCTGCGCAACGCGAAGCTCGCCTCCCGGGAGAAGGACGCGGCTGTAACCGGCACGGCGCTGATTGACGGCCAGCCCTGCGCCCTTTTTGTCATGGACCCCAATTTTATGATGGGCAGCATGGGCACTGTGGTGGGGGAAAAAATCACCCGGCTGTTTGAGTATGCCACCAGCCTGGGGGCCCCCGTGGTTGGGTTCACTGTGTCCGGCGGAGCTAGGATGCAGGAGGGCATTCTCTCTTTGATGCAGATGGCAAAAACCAGCGCGGCCGTTCGCCGGCACAGCGACGCGGGGCTTTTCTATTTAACGGTGCTTACCGACCCTACTACCGGCGGGGTAACGGCCAGCTTTGCTATGGACGGGGACATTATTATGGCGGAGCCCGGGGCCACCATTGGCTTTGCGGGAGCCCGGGTGATTGAACAGACGATCCGTAAAAAGCTGCCCCAGGGATTTCAGACGGCGGAATTCCTTTTAGAGCATGGCTTTGTTGATCTGATTGTTCCCCGGAGCCGGCAAAAGGAGGCCATTGCGAGACTTTTGCAGCTGCATGATCCCGGCAGTATCGGCATGACGGCCCAGGAGGCAGGAGGCGAGACCCATGAGTGCATATGATAAGGTGATGACGGCCCGGTCCAAAGGGCGGCCCACTGGGGCCATGTATATTGACAATATTTTTGATGAATTTGTAGAGCTTCATGGCGACCGGCGCTTTGCCGACGACCCCGCCATTATCGGCGGACTGGGATTGCTGGGACGCGTCCCGGTCACCGTAATCGCGATTGAGAAAGGGGCCGACACCAAGGAGAGGCTGCGGCGGAACTTTGGAAGCCCCAACCCGGAGGGATACCGCAAGGCGCTGCGCCTGATGAAGCAGGCCGAAAAGTTCCGGCGGCCGGTGGTATGCTTTGTAGACACCTCCGGGGCCTATTGCGGCCTGGGGGCGGAGGAGCGGGGCCAAGCCCAGGCCATTGCCGAGAACCTTCTGGAGCTTTCCAGCCTGCGCACGCCGGTGATATCCATTCTCATTGGCGAAGGCGGCAGCGGCGGGGCCCTGGCCCTGGGCCTTGCGGACCAGGTATGGATCTTAGAAAACGCGGTTTACTCGGTTATCTCTCCAGAGGGCTGCGCCAGTATTCTCTGGAAGGACCCGAAAAAAGTCAAGGAGGCCGCCGGGTGCCTGCGCCTGACCGCGCAGGATATGCAGGAGCTGGGCGTAGTGGAACGGGTGATCCCGGAAGCCGGCTGGGACGAGGCGTTCCGGTCCATCCGGGAGCTGCTGGAAGACCAGCTGCCCGGCCTCATCGCTATGCCCGCCGACGAGCTGCTGGAGGCGCGGTACCGGCGCTTTCGCAAGTATTGATGTAAGAAGCTGTATCAATAGCCTCAGCATGGATCTTTGCGGCCAAAATCGCCGTTGATATCGTTAAAAAAGCTTGAAATACGCCCAGTATTCCCACGCTTTTTTTGTCTGGCCAACAACGATTTTGTTTCGCAAATCTGCGCACTGCGCCTAATGGTACAGCTTTTAAGAAAGGAGAGGAGCGGTACTGGGCACAAGGAGCCATGTTTTCATGGCCCCTGTGGGAATGCGTACCGCGCGGTGGCGGATATGATCCGACAGGTTGCCCGGGAGGACATCCCCGGGTGTGTGGAGCTGATTCGAGAGAGCTTTCTTACCGTGGCGGATGAGTTTGGGTTTACGCCCCAGAACGCCCCGCGGTTTACCGCTTTCTCTACAAACCGGCCACGGCTGGAGTCACAATTTGAAGACCCCTGCCGGGAAATGTACCTCTGCGAGGAACAGGGCGGACTGATAGGATATGTTTCCCTCTTAAGGCTAAAAGAGAAAACCTGCGAGTTGAACAATCTGTGCGTAAAACCCTCCTGCCGGCATTGTGGAACAGGGAGAACCTTATTGGAGTTTGCCCTGCGCCGGGCTGAAGAGCTGGATTGCACAAGTGTGTCCCTGGGTATTGTGGAGGAAAACGGCATTCTGCGGACTTGGTACTAGGGGTTTGGCTTCGTGCATGTAGGCACGAAGAAGTTTGACTTTTTTCCCTTTACCTGCGGGTATATGGAGCGAAGATCCCGGGACGGCCGGCGCCTGTAAAAGGGGGCCGCCCTTCTGATTAATTATAGGGCATAGAAAGTGGGGCGGAGGCGTCGCGGCTTCCGCGCTTTTCTTTCCTATCCCACGATTCCAGGTCCGCGCCGCAGGTTTGCGGAAAAGGACATATGGCCCGCGCGCGGCCATGTATTCCGAGATCCGTAAATATAGACGCGCGAACACATTTATGCGGAAAACCCCTTTTGTCCTGTTATGATTGTTGAAAACTCCGTGGAAAGTGTGGAGAATCCCAGATTTCACCGGCTTGTCCGGCTTCAAAGTTTTCCACCTTTCTGGAACTTATGTCAAATCCTGCCAGTTTGCTAAAGCAAAACGGAACCGTCCCCTACTAATTCTGTCTTTCCAAGGGGCGGAATGTATGCTATAATGTACGCAAAGCGTACATCCGGAGTTTCCCTGGTCCGCGAAGCGG
>CANONE010000009.1 GCA_947567585.1 uncultured Clostridia bacterium
GACCCACCCCATCCCCGACCTGACCGGCTACATCACCGAGGGGCAGATCATCCTCAGCCAGGAGCTCTACCGGAAGAACGTGACCCCGCCCATCGACGTGCTGCCCTCTCTGAGCCGTCTGAAGGACAAGGGCATCGGCGAGGGCCGCACCCGCGCCGACCATGCCGCCACCATGAACCAGCTGTTCGCCGCCTACGCCCGTGGCAAGGAGGCCAAGGAGCTGATGGTGGTGCTGGGCGAGGCCGCTCTGACGGACATCGACAAGCTCTACGCCAAGTTTGCGGACGCCTTTGAGCGCGAGTACGTGTCCCAGGGCTACAACGCCAACCGGGACATTGAGGAAACCCTGGACATCGGCTGGAAGCTGCTCTCCATCCTGCCCAGAAGCGAGCTGAAACGAATCAACGACAAGTTCCTGGATCAGTATTACGGAAAGGTGTGATGCGCCTTGGCGAGTAAACAGATCACCCCTACCCGCATGGAGCTGACCCGGCTGAAGAAAAAACTGGTCACCGCCACCCGGGGCCACAAGCTCCTAAAGGATAAGCGGGACGAGCTGATGCGCCAGTTTCTGGAGAAGGTTCGGGAAAACCGGGCGCTGCGGGAACGGGTGGAAGAGGGCATTAAGGCCGCCAACAAAAACTTCCTGCTGGCCCGGGCGGGTATGCAGGATCAGGTATTGAACACGGCCATGCTGGCCCCCAAGCAGCGGGTTTCGGTGGAAAGCGGCGTGGAGAACGTCATGAGCGTGGATATTCCCACCTTTGACTTTAAAACCCGTTCGCCGGATGAGAACGATATTTTCTCCTACGGCTTCGCTTTCACCTCCAGCGACCTGGACGGGGCGGTGAAATCCCTCTCCGACATATTCCCGGATATGCTGAAGCTGGCCGAGACTGAGAAGGCTTGCCAGCTGATGGCGGTGGAGATCGAGAAAACCCGCCGCCGGGTAAACGCCCTGGAGCATGTGATGATTCCAGAGCTTCAGACCAATATTAAGTATATCTCCATGAAGCTGGATGAGAACGAGCGGTCTACGCAGATCCGGCTGATGAAGGTAAAGGATATGGTGCTCAAGGACGCCCATAATTACGAAACCTTCTAAATAGGGACGCCGAAAGCCTTGGAATGAATAGGGAGGGCCCCGCAGACGGAGAGCCGCTTCCATGTTGCGGAAGAGGAAAACGGCCGCCCCATAACCGCAAAAGGGACGTTATCATCTGATAACGTCCCTTTCTCTGTTCTATTTTACCGGGTTACCGGTAAAGCTCGTTTACGCTCTCCTTCATGGCTTAAGGTTTAGGACATATTTGAAAATAGATTCATCTGCTGGTCCGGCTCTCTTCTTTTGCCGGCATACGCCTTTTCCCTGCTGATTACCTCCGGAGGAATCTCACGCAAAAAGCTGGAGGGCTCCTGAGAGGACGTGAGAATCAGCGCCTCCTTCGCCCGGGTAAGGCCCACATAAAGCAGGCGGCGCTCCTCCTCTTCGTCCGCGCGTACGTTCCCTCCCGCAAAAGGGATCAGCCCTTTTCTCGCCCCATAGATTATCACCACGGGAAATTCCAGCCCCTTGGCTCCATGCAGCGTCATCAGCGTCACCGCCCCCGCTGTGTACCTCTTTCCTCCGCACCGCTTTAGGTCGCTCTCCACTCCTGTTTCCAGGGCTTCCAGAAATTCCTGCATTTTGGGGTAGAACAGCGAAGTCTGATAAAGGCTCTGCATCTCCTTCTTCTGTTCCAGCTTCCAGTCCTTTATCCATTCTTCCAGAATTTTTTGCGGCTTTCTCCGGGGGAGGAGCGCCCCATATTTTTCCGCCATGGCCTCATAGGAAGCCGCTTTCGCATGGCAGCCCCACAGCAGCCTTTGGGCCGTCTGAAGGGCCAGCCTGGCCTGGGGCTGCAGCAGGGCCTTAAAAAAGCAGACAGTCCCCCGCACGGTTTCCTCTTGCAGAAAGGATTCCCTTCCCGCCGCCACATAGGGGATCCCCTCTCTTTTCAGGCATTCTTCCAAAAGCCCGGCTTGCCGGTGCGTTCGATATAATACAGCTATGTCCTCAAAGCCCCAAGCCTCTCCTTTTCCTGTAGGGAGCAGGTCTTGGGCTTCCAGCATTCCGATCCCCCCAGCAAGGCGGTTGATCTCCTTTGCAACAAAAATAGCCTCCGCCCGTTCGCCATCCCGCTCCACCAACCTGACCGGAACACCGTCCGGCCTATTTGGATGCAGCCGCCTTTCCCTGCCGGGGTTTTGGGAAATCACACGGGACGCGGCCGCCAGGATCTGCGGTGTGGAGCGGTAATTCTCTTCTAGGACAATCTCCCGGGCTTCCGGGAAATCCTCCGCCAGCTTTTGAAAGCATCCAGCGTCCGCCCCCCGAAAGCCATAGATGGCCTGGTCCTGGTCGCCGATCACGAACAGCTCCCTTCCTCCTTGGTTCCATGCCCGAATCAGCTGGTATTGCAGCGGGTTGATGTCCTGGAACTCGTCCACCAGGAGATAGGAAAAGGAATCTGTGCCGCGTTTCCCTTTTCCGGTTTTTTCCTCCTGGGCGGCCCGCAGCGCCTCCAACAGAATATCGTCAAAATCAAGAGCGCCCCATTCCCGCAGGCTCCTTTGGTACGCCTCCAAAACCTCCTGCCCCAGGGGAAAGGCCCCTTCCCGCATCCCGGACTTCCAGTTGGAAATCTCTGTGAGGAGCCGGGAAACAGACTGCTCCAGTCCATATTCCTCTTTTATTCTCTCCGCCAGCTCTCTGGTTTCCATTTCCCCGGCGAGCGAGAAGACCATTCCCCTATCCCTCAGCAGCTTCCAGGCAATGGAGTGAAAGCTGCCGATTTGCAGCCTGCCGGCCGGGCCCTTTCCCAGCTGCTTTTGGATCCGTTCCCGCAACTCCTTAGCCGCCTGGTTGGTAAAGGTCACCGCCGTGATGCAGGAAGGGCTCACCCGCCGGGTCTCCAGCAGGTGGAGAATGTGGGCGGACAGCGTTCCTGTCTTTCCAGCGCCGGGGCCGGCTTTCACCACGGTCACCCGCTGGGTAGACTCAATAGCCTGCCGCTGCCGCTGGTTCCAGGCGGGTTCCGGGCGGCTCTCTTGCTCCTTCCGCGCCAAGAGGGATGACTGCTCCGCGCCCTGCGGCATATGCCTTTTGGGGCTATGGGCCGGCTGAACCGGCATATCCGCTTTCTCCGCAAACAGGCTGGTCTGTCCCTGCACCCCTTCTATCTCATCGCGGGTAAACAGACAGATCCTTCCATATTCGCCGTCAAACCCCGGCCTCCATGCCACCTGGCCTCTTCGCAGCCGGCCAATGCCCCTTGCAATAAGTTCTCCCGCCGCGCCGCTGATTTCTTCCAGTGGAATTTCCCGCAGGATGGAGAATTCCGGCCCCAGTTTTTGGAGCATGCTTCGATAGACCTTCTCCACTTTCATACTGGCCGCTGAGCATCCCAGAGACGCGCCGATCACCTCTGGCAGCGGGACCAGGCTTTCAAAACTTGCCGCCCCCGCTCTCTGGTACCCTTCCGGACGGTCCGCCAGCTGGGCGATGCGGTGGGACACGCCTACCGTCAGCTTTCCCCCGCAGACCGGGCAGACTCCCTTGTAGGCTTCCGTCTCCCCAGGCGTCAGACAGAGCCCGCATTTCCGGTGGCCGTCATAGTGATATTTCCCTTCCTCTGGAAAGAATTCAACAGTGCCCGCCAATCCCGCTCCGGTCTGGATGGCTTTTCGTAGCCCCTCATAGGACAAGCCGCCATCCAGCAAATTGGCTTCCCTGCCCAGCTTTGCCGGCGAGTGGGCGTCCGAATTGGAAATCAGCTGGTAGCGGTCCAAAGCGGAAACCCGCCAGTTCATGGGAGGATCGGAGGAAAGCCCTGTTTCCATGGCGTGGATATGACGCGACAGGTCCCCAAAGCATTCTTCTACAGAATCAAAACCGGAAAACGCGCCAAAAAGGGAGAAATGGGGCGTCCAGATATGGGCCGGAACATAGACGGCCTCTGGGCACAGCTCCAAAAGAATCTCCAGAAGGTCCCGGCAGTCCAGCCCCAATATGGGCCTGCCGTCGGAATGGATGTTCCCAATGGATTGAAGCTTCTGGGAGACCAGCTCCGCCGCCTCCAGCCCAGGCAGCAGAATCAAACTATGTACCTTTCGGACCCTGCCATTTTTCTTATAGATGGAACTGATTTCGCCGGTAATGACAAAATGCGGGTCTCCGCCTGCCCCCGCCATGTTATCCTGTATGCGAAATTCCTTTTTCAGCACATAAAGCCCGTTTTCCGCCGGCTCCAGCTTTTCCCGCAGCTCCTGCCGCCAGGCCGGATGCGTAAAGTCGCCGGTTCCCACAATGCCGATGCCCTTGCGCCGCGCCCACAGATCCAGATATTCCGGCACGCAGTCCTTGCTGGTTGCTCGGGAGTAATGAGAATGAATGTGTAAATCCGCAATATACATAGGAGACCTTTCCCTTCACAAGATATCTCTAGAGTCTGCTTTAAAACCTCGGGACGCTGCCTTTTTGTCCAGAAGCGGCCATCTTCCGCGCTAAAAAATTTGAAGGCGCGGCCAACGATCCTCTAGAAAAGAAGCGGCGCAGGGACCCTTCCCCACACCGCTTTACATATGTATTTATGATAACAGGTCCCGGCAAAAATGTCAACACAATTTCCAGCAAGTCCCATGGGGATAAATCCGCCTGCATGCTTTGCGGCAGTATTGCTAACGCAGTTCAAAAGGGGTAGGATACCTCTTTTGAGCCTGACGGCGTAGCCGCCCAGCTTAAAAATTGGGATATACCGGTTTTCAAGGGCGTTTACTATACCGGCCTTTAAGCGCCAGAGTCCCTTTCCCTTATAAGCTTTTCCAATCCCCGCCGGCTGCGAATGATATACTGCCTTTTCACAGTGGAAAGGTATACCAGCGCCGGCTTTTGCTCCCCGGCCAACAGCAGCAGGTCGTAAAGAACGCCGCGGCTTTGGCCATCCCAGGAAAAAAGCCCCGCTTCCACATTTTTTATGGCATAGCCGCTGATGTGCCGGTAAAGAGGGAAGCCCGAAAGATCCGCGCCGCCTGGAACCTTTTCCGCCGGCCAGTCGCCTGGGTTGTAAGAACCGCCGCTGGCAGGGGTGAAAAGGGTTATATGGTCATAATGCATATCCAAAAGAAAGTCGGCCAGCCCCGGGCTTCCCATGCCGGAAAGGAAAAGGTCGTGGCCAGCGGCGCAAAGCGTGGAGATCCGGCGCCGCACGGCCCTGTCCATGGGCGCGCCGGGGGAAACGGCTATATAGATTCTCATTCGCTCCCTCCCTCTTTATGAAGACGGTTCTTCCCGAAAACTCCCGTCGGGGAAAATCCGCAGGCAGGCCGCGGTGTTTTCGTCCGCCAGCAAGTAGTAACCGGGAGACGCCTCTTGAAAGGCCGCGCAGGTTTCCTCCTGATCCAGCAGTATCCGAAGCGCCGCGCTCATTTGCGAATCCGCAGAGCCTGTAACCAAAAAGTCGCCCCGTTCCGGTTGGCACCGGTCCAGCTCCACCAGAAGCCTCCGCCCATTGACCCAGGCCCGCAGGCATTTTCCCTCCTGGCCCAACTGCACCCACACCCCGGGCAGGGCTTCATAGGGGCTGTCTTCTTCCAGCCAAACCACCGGAACCCGGGGCTTTGTCAGGTCCTTTCCGGCGTAGGCCCCGGCGGGAAGGACCAGGACGGAAGGGCTCCGGCTAGTTAAGAGCTCCACGGCCATGGCTCTTGCCTGGGGGCTTTGCACCGGCAGCAGCACGCTTTCCAGAAAAACAGCATTATGGGCGGAAAGAAGATTTCCGGCAAAGGAGCTGTTATAACCGCCCAGGCTCAAGGCGGCGGCGCGGCCCTCCTTGACCACCAATACGCAGGGGTTCTCCGGCGAACCTCCTATCAAAACCGTGGCCACGCCCTGCCAGTAAGCCAGCTGTATGATCCCGGTACACAGGATAAAGCACAAAGCCAGCGCCAGCGCCTTAGCCTTCACCAACCGGTCCCGGCCCCGCCGCCAACCGTAGAAAGTTACCGCCGCCGAAAGCGGCAGGACCCACACCCAAGGGGAATCCCGCAGGGTGAGAAAGCCGCCGGGAATCCGCGCCAACTGGTGGGCAATCCACAGAATACCCCGGGTCAGCCAGCCGCAGAAAAAGACCAAAGGCTGAACCAAGGGAGCCGTGACAGGAAAGGGAGCCAAGGCCATCAGAATCACCGAGCTATATAGCAAGAGGGCAATCAGCGGCAAAAGCAGCAGGTTCGCCAAGGGGGCCAGCAAGGGAAGCCCGCCGAAAACGCCAATCTGGATGGGCAGTGTGAAGAGAGTGGCCGCAAAAGTGACCGACGCCGCCTGGGCGGCTGGCCCCAACAGCCGTTTTGCCAGAGGAAACCGGCGGCAGGGCCCTATAAGGCCCCGGTATATGCCTTTTTGCACGGTTAGGATTCCCAGCGTAGACATGGCCGACAGGGCAAAGCCTAAATCTCCGCCGGAAAAGGGATTGCTCAAGCACACCGCCAGCACCGCCGCTCCCAAAGAATTGACCCCATAGGTAGGGCGGCCCAGGCTGTCCGCCAAAAGGTACACCAGATACATAAGCCCGCTGCGTACCGCCGACACTGGAAAACCGGTCAGGCACATGTAGAGAATCAGCGCCGCCCCTTTCAGCAGATTGCCCGGTATCCGCCTCAGGGGCAGCCGGGCAACCAGCAGAGAGAAAAAGGCTGTTAGCGCGCCCATATGCAGGCCCGATACCGCCAGCATGTGCGAGCAGCCAATCCGGCTGAAATCTCCATAAACGCCGGAGGACAGGCCCCAGCGCTGACCCAGCAGAACCGTGCGCAGAAGCCCCGCACAGTCTCCCGGCAAAAGCCGTGACAGACTCCGGCCCGCGCTGCGCCGGAATTCCGCCAAGAGCCTGTCAACCGGCCAGGATTCCGCCGGCCAGCTTTTTGCGCTGCCAGCGAGGGACGCGCCAATCATGGCGCCGGAGGCCCAGCGGCGGTTCTGCGTGGAATACAGCCCGTCCTGGGAGAAACGGTAAAACCGCACCGGGCATTCCACCATACTATAGGGGCGGCACAAAATGGGTTCCGCGGCGGAAAGCAGCAGCTCCACCTGCCGGGTGGTATCCCCATCCACCGCCTTGGTTTGGGCCCGGTAGTAATAGCGGCCATACCGCTCATCCGGATAATCCAGAATCAGCAGCCGGACCTGACACTCCAGCCCGTCCAGCTCCTGGGCGGGCGCCGCCTTGGCGTTCCAGGCCCAATGATAGCTGCAAAAAGCGAAAGCCATGGCCATAAAAACCATTGCAAAAAAGGGCGCTTTTGCAAGCGCCCTTCCCATCCGTCCCGGGGCGGAGGCTCTCTTTCGCCTCCACACCGCAAATCCTATGCACCAGGCCGCCCCCATTCCTCCACAGGCGGCGGCCAGCGCCAGCGCCGCGCGCGGTCCGGCCCCCGCCGCCACAGTGAGGGCGGCGAAAACCGAAAATCCCAGCACCGCCAAAGGGCAGCGGGACATCATTTGAAGAAAAGCGGCAGCGGCTCCAGGAAGATGATATCCTCCCGGTCCTTGGCATCCCCTTCCGCTAAGACGCAGGCTCTGCCCACCACCTGCCCGCCTACGGAATGCAGCAGTTCTTCAATCGCCGCCAGGGACTCCCCGGTGGAAATCACATCGTCCACAATCAGAATACGCCGGCCCCGCAGCGCCTCGCAGTCGGCCTTGGAGAGATACAGCTTCTGTACGTGGTCGGTGGTGATGGATTTCACCTCCACATGAATAGGATCCTCCATATAGGCTTTAATTCCCTTACGGGCCACTACATAATGCTTACAGCCAATCCGCGCCATCTCATAGGCCAGGGGAATGCCCTTGCTCTCCGCAGTGACGATAATATCGTGTTCCGGGCACTTTTCCAAAAGGGCGGCGGCGGCGCGCTCTGTCACCTCCACGTCCCCAAACATGACAAAGCCCGCGATATCCATGTGCTCGTTAATGGGGCAGATGGGCAGCTCCCGCTCACAGCCCGCTATGTTGATTTTGTATACGCTCATTGAGATTCCCCTCTCACATAGTTGTTTTCCTTTTGGCGGTCATTGTACGCCGCTGGAGATATGCCAAGGCTTTACCTGTGTGTTGAAATAGTCCAGGCCGGTTTGGAATTCCTCATCCTGTGCCGTACCTAAGATATCAATGGAAACGATTTCACTGAATTGAGGCGGGGCGATTTCCAAGACGCCGCCGTCATAGTTCACACGGACCCTTTGACCTACCGCCAATTCGTCCAAGGAAGCCTTGCCGGGGACAGTGTAAATCCCATCGCCCGCGCCCTCTGTGTACAGATAAAAGGTTTCCCCATGCTGGTAGACCAAGATGCCCTCCATGACGCCAGCGGATGCCTCTTCTTTACCGCAGGCCGTCAGGGCCAACAGCGCCAGTGCCGCCAGCACCCACAAAAGCCGCCGGCAGAGCTTGCGCCCCCGGCTGGTCATTGCATCCTCTCCGGCGGAAAGGGCGGCCAGCCCATTTTCTTTCCGCCCAGCATGTGAAAATGCAGGTGCTGGACGCTCTGCATGCCGTCCGCGCCGCAGTTGTTGACAATCCGGTAGCCGTTTTGAAGGCCCAGATCCTGCCCCAGCTTCGCGGCCACCTCGAAAATATGGGCCACAACCCCGCTGTTTTCCGGGGTAATCTCCGCCGCGCTGGCAAGATGGACCTTTGGTATAATCAGCACATGCTCCGGGGCCTGGGGGTCCAGGTCCCGAAAGGCCAGCACGGTTTCATCCTCATATACCTTTGTGCTGGGGATTTCTCCGCTTACAATTTTACAGAATACACAATCCGCCACCGCTACCTACTCCTTCCATTTTTCAGATTCCGGTCCCGGTATAGGGCGTACAGCTTGATTTTAGGTACAGTATACCACAAAATTCCCGCCTGCGCAAGGGAAAACAGGGAGGCTGTGCTCCAAACCATAGACAGTTCCGCGCCTACTTTACCGGTACCCAGGCCGCTATCCGGCTCTTGTAGTCCTTCCCCGCGGAGGCATAATCGATAAAACGCGCCGGGCCTGCCGCCGTCTCTACGTCAAACCCCTGCAGTGCCCGCAGGCCCGCCTTTTGGGGGTCTATGGCCCGCGCCCGAAGCTCTCCCAGCTCCAAGGGCTGGTCCAGGTCCGGACCGCCCAGGGCTTCGTCCCGGGCCAACGCCACTGGGCCCCGTGTCAGGGACACATAGCGGGGCATGTCCGCAGCCTCCGGACACAGCCGTCGGGAATCCATGGCTTCCACCGGCATGGGAAAAACCAGTTCCAGCCGGTCCCCGGCTTGCCAAAGCCGCTCTACACAAAACCAGCCTTCTGTTACGGTTTGGGCTTGGCCGTTCACAAAGGCCCTGGCTCCCTGGCACCAGCCGGGAATCCGCAGAGCCAGCTGGAAGGTTTCGGGCTGGGGGAGGTCCATCGTGATACGGACTTCCTCCTCTTGGGGGTAATGGGTATCGATTTGCAGCCGGGCCAACCGGCCTTGGGGGGTGCCTATGGCGGCCTCTCCGGGGAGATAGAGATTCACCGCGCCCCCCTGAGGCGTAGCCAGTACGCTTAAAAGCGCCGCCATGCCTGTGCCGGCCGAACCAATTGCCGCGCAGCAGCCATAAACCGTGCCGTCAGAGAGCACCATCCGGCCCCCCACCTTCTCTCCCCGGCGGCCAGAGCGCAGAGGGCTGTAGCTGTCAAAGGGCAGCCAGCCCCTGGGAGCCAGAGGCTCTACCGGTACCTGTTGGGTGTTGACGGCCCCCAGCAGCGCGTTATACAGCGAACGCTCTATCTGATCCCCGAAAGCCGGGTCGCCGGTATAGCAGAGCATCTGCCCGCAGAGCTTCAGCCAGGTTACCGTCACGCAGGTTTCCTGCATGATGCCGGTAAAGGCCGGGTCCGCCTGCCGCAGCCGGGAGTGGTCAAAAAGCTCATGGGTACACCCGGCGCTGCCGATCACCGTAATGTCCGAGCGCATCACCCGCCGGGCAAAGTTCACCGCCGCCTGGGCCCACTGGGGCTGGTCCGCCGCCCGGGCATATTCCAGCAGCCCTTCAAAGCAGGACATCATCTCATACGCCTTGGTTACCGGGTACTGCCATGGGTCCAGCCGGTCCTCCAAAGCCAGACGGAAAATATTAGCGGAAAGGATGCCCCCCTGTTCCACAATGTATCCGGCAAAGTCCAGGTAGCGGCCATCTCCCGTCATGTTGTACAGCCGCACAAAAGGCTCCAGCAGGGAGGAGGAGTTGAGCCCCTCCCAATAATGGGAGGTTTCACGGATATCCTTTTTGCCCTGCACCGCCGGACCGATTCTCTCCATAATATAACCGGCATGGCGGCCAAGAGCGGCTAAAATCTCTCCTTTTAAGTCCGGGTCCTTACAGATATCGTAGAAATGCTCCATTCCCAGCAGCACATACTTTCTGCCCCAGAGGTCCCAGCCCTGAAATTCCTGGTCCACGCTGTAGCTGGAAAAGCGCCCCTTGCCGTCCTGGGCCGGCAGCATCTCCCGCAGGGCGGCCTCCAGGGTCTGGTACAGGCGTTGGTTTTGGGTATAGGCATAGGTCAAGGCGCCGCCCCGCATAAGCTTTCCCCAAAACTCGCAGCGCCAGCCCAGATCATCGTCCGCAGTTTCCTGGAATTCTCCGGCGAACCGGGTCCAGAGGGCGGGGTCCAAAAGCTGGTGTTCCTCAACAAAGCGCGCCGCCTCGTCTACCGCCCCTGTAAAGCGGAACATGCCCTCGCCCTGCAGAAAAAGCCTGTCTGTCTTGAGCCGGGGCGAAAACGCGGAATACCCGGAAACCAGTCTCTCCGGCGCCTGCTCTTTTCGCTGCAATGTCATAGTCATCATCCCTTCTTGAAATTCTGAGGTTTTTTCTTTGCCGGCCGCTTTCTCCGGTTCTTCCTGCAGATAGGGGCAGCCCCTTGCCGGGGTTCCAACGGACGCTTCCGGGGAACCTTCACCTTCATCACCCGGGCTTCCCCCGGTTCTTTTGGCTTTAAGGGCCTCTGGGAGGGAGCGCCTCCGGTCTTTTCTACCCGGAGCAGAAACACAGCGCCCGCTGCCAGACAGGCTGTTATCAGCAGGGCCAAAAGCACCTGATACCCGGAAAAGCTTCCTCTCCCACTGCTGAGAATCATCACGCCGCCATTCAGCCCTCTGCCGCCTGTATTCACAATGGCGGGAGAAGGGGACGGTGTCTTGGCAGGTTTTGGCGTGGCTGTTGGCTTGGGGGTTTTAGTGGGCTTTGGCGTAGCCGTCGGCTTGGGAGTCTTCGTGGGTTTCGGCGTAGCTGTCGGCTTGGGCGTTTTGGTGGGTTTCGGCGTAGCCGTCGGCTTGGGTGTATTTGTGGGCTTTGGCGTAGCTGTCGGCTTGGGCGTTTTGGTGGGCTTTGGCGTAGCTGTCGGTTTGGGTGTATTTGTGGGCTTTGGCGTAGCTGTCGGTTTGGGAGTTTTGGTGGGCTTCGGCGTGGCCGTTGGCTTGGGGGTATTCGTGGGCTTGGGTGTGGCGGTCGGTTTTGGCGTTTTAGTGGGCTGCGGCGTAGCCGTGGGTCTTGGGGTGGCTGGCGGTTTTTCTTCCCTATAAACCGTTACCGTATACACCCGCTTGGTCCCTGTGTCCTGCCCGGTAACTGTTATATCAAACCGCGTATCGCTGCCGCCCGGCCCCAAATTTTTTCGGTTGATTCGATAGGACGCTCCTTCACATGCCTGAGCCTCAAAAAGAAGGCTGGTAATTTCATAAGGCACGCGGAGGGTGTACGCCAGGATGTCTGAAGAGAAGTCCGGCGACAATTCCCCCACAGAAGGAACCAAGCTGTATAAAAACGCTTGGCCGCCGGCCGGACGGTATTCCAGCTCCATGCCGCCTAAGCTTTCCGGAAACATCTCTCCTTCCAGGGAAGCGCACTGCGTAATCTCAACCGAGAAGCTGTCCGTTCCGCCAGAAGAAGCGCCCTCTTTCAGCTGGAAAAGGAAGCAAAAGAGCTCCCCTGGGCCAAGCCCTTCCATATTCTGCATGGTATAGAGCCAGTATGCCTCGCCTTCCTGACTGCCGGAAGACATGTACCCCGCGCCGTCCTCCGTTCCCATGCCTGCCTTGAGAAACTGGAATCGTTCCGAATCATAGCGGACCGTAATCATTACCGCGCCCAAATCTCCCAAGCCGCCGTCATAGCTGGCGGCAATCTCGATACGGTCCCCTTGCTCTGAGATGAACGCGGAAAACGCCTCTTTCGCCTGCGCCGGAAGCCCCGCCGCGCAGAAAAGCGCGGCAAAAAGCCAAGCACAGAGAAAGAAGCGTTTCACAATAAATCACCTTCTGTGTGATGAAAAATAGAACAAAGTCTGGTTTCAGTTTTTATCGGTATCGTCCGTGTAGAGAATTTCCCGCAGCAACTCTACTGTGTCGTACTGGGCGCTGTCCCGGGCAGGCGGAGGAGGGGCCGGGGCCGGCCGGGGCCTTTGCGCTGGCTGCGGCTGAACCTGCTGAGGGACAGGGGGCAAGTCCTCCGGTATCACGAACTCTTCGGTATACATGGATGCCTGCGGCGGGGCCTGGGATCCTCGGGGCGCTGGCGAAACAAATTCTTCCGTATACATCCCCTGGCCCGCCGGTATGGGGGGATCAAACTCCTCGGTGTACATGTTTCCGTTTACCGGCACGGAAAGCGCTTCCGGATCCGGGCGGTGGACCATAGGCGGCCGCTCCTGATAGCCCTGGGCCAGATCCTGCGCGGGGGCTGGCCGCGGGGGAGGGGCAGGGGGCCGGTGCCGGCTCTCCGCCTGCTGGATTTCCTCGAATATGCCGTCCCGTTCGTCCACGCTGCGCCGGCCGCGAATCACAAAAATGATCAGGGTCAGCAGCCCCAAGACGCCGACTCCTATAAAGCTGGCGCCGCCGTAAAACAGCACAATGGACATAGAGTTGTTCTTCTGGCTCACCTTGGCAAAGGTCATGTAGTTAGGCCCCTCCTGTGTGGGGCCCGGCGAACCGGAAGGATTGGGAGAGGGGGTAGCGTCTCTGGGGTTTAGCGCCGCCGGCTGGCGGATGGTGCCGCCTGTTCCGCTGTTAGGCGCCCGCGTGGCCGAAGGGCCGCTCCAGGAGCTGCTGCTCTCATTGCGGCTGGACGTATCCCCGTTTCCGTCTCCGCTGGGCTCATAGGGCGGCGGTGTGTCTTGGGGTTCCGAGGATACCGGGTCGTCCCCCGGCTCTGGAGTAGGGTCTTCTCCCCCAGGCTCCGGGGTGGGATCCTCCCCTCCGGGTTCCGGCGTTGGGTCCTCCCCTCCGGGCTCCGGGGTGGGATCCTCTCCTCCGGGCTCTGGCGTTGGGTCCTCCCCGCCAGGCTCTGGGGTGGGATCCTCTCCCCCTGGTTCCGGGGTGGGGTCCTCTCCGGGCGGATCTTCCCCGCCGGGGCCTTCGCCGTCTCCGCTGGGCTGCATGTCAGAGTAACCGCCGTTATCTCCCTCTTCGGCCCAGGCGGGCAGCGCCGCCCCCCAAACCAAAACCGCCGCCAGCAAAAGAGTCAAAAGGCGTGTGAGGCATATCTGTCTTTTTTTTGTCATAACGGCCTCCCATTTCACAATTTAATGACAACGATAGCATTTTCCAAAAAGCCAAATTTATCCAGGAGAGTTGTAAGGGCTTGGGCCTTTGCTGCCGCAGACTAACCCCGGGCCGGAGGACAAAAAGCGTCCCGCGGGCCTTAGAAGCTCCCCAGCTTATCTGCAATATACGATTCCAGGGCTTCCAGAGAGACGCGTTCCTGGGTCATGGCGTCCCGGTCTCGGACGGTGACGCTGTTGTCTCCGGCCTTTTCGGCGTCGCCTACGGTGTCAAAGTCAATGGTAACGCACAGGGGGGTGCCGATCTCGTCTTGGCGGCGGTAGCGCTTGCCAATGGAGCCGGTCTCGTCAAAGTCCGCCATCACCCGGCTGGAAAGCCGGTCGTAAACCTCCAGCGCCTTGGGGGAAAGCTTTTTAGAGAGCGGCAGCACAGCCGCCTTGTAGGGGGCCACCGCCGGGCTCAGGCGCAGCACCGTCCGGCTGTCGTTTTTGGCTTCGTCCAAAATCTCTACGTCATAGGCTTCGCACAGCAGAGCCAGCACAGTGCGGTCCAGGCCATAGGTAGACTCAATAATATACGGGATAAACTTCTCGTTGGTTTCCGGGTCCAGATAATCCATCTTCTGGCCGCTGTATTCTTGGTGCCGGGTAAGGTCGAAGTTGGTCCGGTTGTGGGTGCCGTTGATCTCCCCCCAGCCGAAGGGGAACAGATACTCAATATCGCAGGCCGCCTTGGCATAGTGGGCCAGCTTTTCATGGTCGTGGAACCGGAGCTTATCCGCGGGCAGGCCCAGGTCCTGGAAATACTTCCTGCCGTATTCCTTAAAGTAAGCGTAAAGCTCCTCATCGCTGCCCTCTTTGCAGAAGGTCTGGAACTCCATCTGCTCGAACTCAATGGTCCGAAAGGTGAAGTTGCCGGGGGTGATCTCATTGCGGAAGGCTTTGCCGATCTGTCCGATGGAGAAGGGGAGCTTGGCCCGCATGGTGCGCTGGACATTTAAAAAGTTCACATATTCCCCCTGGGCGTTTTCCGGCCGCAGATAGATGACGGATTTATTGTCGTTGGTAACCCCCCGAAAGGTCTGGAACATCAGGTTAAACTCCCGAATATCCGTGAAGTTGTGCTTGCCGCAGTTGGGGCAGGGAATGCTGTGGTCCTTGATATACTGGAACATCTCCTCCTTGGTCATGCCGTCGGCGTGGGCATCGGGGTCAAAGGCGTCGATAAGGTTATCCGCCCGGTGCCGCATTTTGCACTCCTTGCAGTCCAAAAGCGGGTCGGAGAAGCTCTGCACATGGCCGCTGGCCTCCCACACCCTGGGGTGCATCAAAATATCCGCGTCAACCTCATAGCTGTTGCGCCGCTCCTGGATAAAGCGCTTTCTCCAGGTATCCTTCACGTTGTTCTTCAGCCGCGCCCCCAGAGGACCATAATCCCAGGTATTGGCAAGGCCGCCGTAAATTTCGCTGCCAGGAAAAATGAAGCCCCGGTTCTTACACAGACCCACAATCATATCCATGGTCTTTTCACTATGCTGCATATTCTTTCTATCCTTTCACTGCCGCCAAATACACGGTTCATTTTCAGTATCTTCTGCCATTTTACCAAATCCCGCGCCGCTTTGCAAGGGCTCAGCTCAAAAAACCTCCCCTAAGGCCGTGGGGTTTTGGGTCTCACCTGCCGGTTCGGTCGGTTCGCAGCATGGTCTGCTGTACTTGGCTGCGCCAAGTACCCGGCAGGACGCTCACCCCCACACCCCACCACCTTTGTAAAGGTGGACGAAACTTTTACGCCGACGTTTTGCTGATTTGAAACGTTGGCTGCCGTCACGGGGCCGAAGGTTCCATAGGTCGCCCGCCTTTAGGGATCGGACAGTTAGCTGGCAGTTGGGTGAAGTCCAGGTAGCGGCTAACGGACCGCGCTGGCTCAGCTAGCAAGTTCCCCACCGTTGAGGGCGGCGCTTTGCCCGACCCCGCGAAGCGGATGCAACGTCACGTTGCCGTTAATAAGGGATTTCCTTTTTGTACCATATCTGTTATAATAGGGGATGTTCACTGAAAAATGCTGAGAAGGGCGGGGTGCTATTGCGTATTTTAGGGATAGATCCTGGCTACGCCATTGTGGGATATGGCGTAATTTTAGCCAGAAACGGGGCGTACCAGCCCTTGGAATACGGGGCCGTTACCACCGCGCCGAACCCGGATTTTGGGCTGCGGCTTAAGGAAATCTACGAGGGCATGTGCCAGCTGCTCCGGCAGTTTCAGCCCCAGGCGGCCTCGGTGGAAAAGCTCTTTTTTCTCAACAATAAAACCACCGGCATTGGCGTGGCAGAAGCCAGGGGGGTCATTCTGCTGGCTCTCTCTCAGGCCGGGGTCCCCTTGTACGAATACAATCCTATGCAGGTGAAGCAGGCCGTAACCGGCTATGGAAAAGCTCAAAAGCACCAGGTCCAGGAGATGACCAGGCGGCTTCTGGGCCTGCCGGGAATCCCCAAGCCCGACGACGCGGCGGACGCCCTGGCCATTGCCATCTGCCATGGACAGGCGGCGGGGTCCCACCTGCGCCGGGGACTTATTAATATGAATGGAGGCAATGGGAATGTTTTATAGTTTGACTGGCGCTTTAGCCCTGACAGGTCCGGGCATGGCGGTGATCGACGTGGGCGGGGTAGCCTTTAAATGCGCCGTCTCTATGAGTACCCTGCGGGCTCTGCCCCGCATAGGCGGACAGGCTACCCTTTACACCTATCTCAATGTCCGGGAAGACGCTCTGGATCTCTACGGCTTCTACACCCGGGCCGAGCTGGACTGCTACAAACGCCTTACCGCCATCAGCGGCGTAGGCCCTAAGGCGGCTTTGGCCATTCTCTCGGAAATGGCCCCCGAGGATGTGGCCCTGGCCGCCGCCGCCGGGGACGCCAAGCGCTTTACCCGGGCCAGCGGCGTGGGCACAAAGCTGGCCCAGCGTATTATCCTGGAACTAAAAGACAAGGTAAAGGGCCTCTCCTTTGCCGGAACAGAGCTGGCAATTGCAGCGGACCCCGGAGTCCCCTCCGCCTCCGGCAACGCCGCCCAGGCCGCCGAGGCTCTGGTCACCCTGGGCTACTCCCCCTCCGAAGCTGCCGCCGCCGTCTCCCGCCTGGACAGCCAGCTCCCCCCTGAAGAACTCATCCGCCTGGCGCTTAAAGGATTTGCCGGGGCCTGAGGTCGTAGGGCGCTGCCCTACAACCCGCAAACTTTTTGAAAAAAGTTTGATCAAAAACTTTTACTCCGACGTTTTTCTGGTTTTGAAACGTGGGCTGCTGCCTCGGGGCCGGAGGTTCCAGCGGGCACCCTCCTTTAGGGATCGGACACATAGCTGACAGTTGGGTGGTGTTGCCCTTATCCCTTGCCCTTAGCTCACCTTTGGTTTCCGTGTAGGCTTTCTGCGCCGCCCTGGCGCCAAGGGAACGGCCTCGGCAAAATCGGATGGAAAGTTTCGCCGGCCTTTTCAAAGGCCGTGGGGTTGTAGGGGCAAAGCCCCTACGGCCTTAAGGGAGGGCTAAACATCCACGCGCCGCAGTTCTTTGCGGGCTAGGAGGTCGTACATGGCGGGGACGACGAAGAGGGTCATGAGGGTGGCGTAGAGGAGGCCGCCGATGCAGACTACGGCGATGGGCTGCATCATTTCCGCGCCCATGCCGGTGGCCAGGGCCATAAAGACTAGGCCCAGCACGGTGGTGAGCACGGTCATGAGAATGGGGCGCATACGGGTGCGGCCGGCCAGGATAATGGCCTCTTTCCGGGGAACGCCCTCTAAGCGCAGCTGGTTGATGTAGTCGATGAGAACGATGCCGTTGTTGACGATGATACCGGAAAGCATGATAAAGCCGATCATGGAGACCACGCTGACCTCCATGCCGCAGAGATACAGGGCCAGGAAACCGCCGGTAAAGGCCAGGGGAATGGTGAACATTACGATAAAGGGAAGCAGGAGGGACTGGAACTGGATCACCATAATGAGGTAGATAATCAAAATAGCCAAAAGGGCCATCTGCACCAGCTGCTCCATAGCCTCCATAATGGTCTCGTTTTCGCCGGTCATTTCCAGTGTAACGCCTTGGGGCGGCGTGTAGTCCCGGAGGCTTCTTTCCACCTCCTGGGTAACCAGACTTACATTGTACCCGTCTTCCAGGGTAGCGGCGACAGTGAGCACCCGGTTTTGGTTCTCCCTGCGGATGGCGTTGAGGCTTTGGCGGTCCTGAAAGCTGGCTACGCGGATCAGGGGCACCTGCTCTGTTTCCCCGGTAAGGCGGTCGGTGGAATCAATGGTAAGGCCCTTTAGGTAGGATTCGTCCATCCTTCCATCCTTGGGATGGATAACCACCACATCTTCCCGGAACCCCTCAATCTCCATATCCGTGGCCGTGGACTCCGGCGATACCGCCGCGCTGACGGCCTGATATACCTGGGCCGTAGTGAGGCCGTTTTCCATGGCCTTGTTTTTATCCACCACGATCCGGAGCTCCGGGGTGGCGTCCTCCAGGTCGCTGGAAGCCTCTGCAATGCCTTCGGTTTCCCCCACGATTCCGGCGACTTCATTGGCGGCGTCGATAAGGGCGTCCATATTGTCTCCCCGCAGCTTCACCTCTACCCCGGAGCCGCTCATGGCGGACATATACGAGGACATATCCATGGCCCCCTGGGCGGTGACGGTGCAGGAAAGGTCCGCGCAGGCGTCTTCAATAAGCTGGGCGGCCTGTGCGTCCTTGAGCCCGGCGCTCTCGTCCAGGATCACATACATGGACACGGCTTCGCCCCCGCCGCCCATCACGCTCATCATCCCGCCCCCTGTGCCGCCGGAACCCGCCATAGCGCCCACGGTCTCCACGCAGTCCAGCGGCAGAATCCGCTCCACAATCTGGTCGGCCATGGCGGTGCGCTCCTCAAAGCTGTAGTCCTCCCTCTCCTCGTCGGGCAGGGTAAAGCTGACGGTAATCTGATTGCCGCTCATGGCGGGCATGAAGATGAATCCCCGGGACAGGGCCAGCCCCACGCTGGACGCCAGCAAAATCAGGGAGAGCCCCAGGCAGACCCATTTGTGGGAAAGAGACGCGGCGGCCAGCTTCCCATATCCTCCCAGCACCCGGTCGAACACCCCGTGTTCCTTGGGCTTGCTGGCCTTAAGAGCGGTGGAGGTCATGGCAGGCACCAAGGTAATGGCTACAAAGAGGCTGGCTAAAAGCGAGTACCCGATGGTCAGGGCCATGTCTGTGAAAAGCTGCCGGGTTACGCCCTCTACAAAGACGATGGGAAGAAACACGCACACGGTGGTCAGCGTAGAGGCGATAATGGCCCCTGTCACCTGCACCGCCCCCTGCACGGACGCCTTGGCGGCGGGCATGCCCTCGTTGCGCAGGCGGTAGACGTTTTCAATGACCACCACGGAGTTGTCCACCAGCATTCCCACGCCTACGGCAAGGCCCGAAAGGGAGATGATATTAAGCGTGACCCCGGAAAAGTACATGAGCACAATGGCTACCAGCAGGGAAATCGGAATGGAAAAGGCGATAACAATGGTGGGCCGCAGGTCCCGCAGGAAAAAGAGGAGGATGAGAATGGCCAGCGCCGCTCCCAGCACCAGGTTTTGCAGCACGGTGTCCACCACCATGTAGATATAGTCCCCCTGGTCGGACAAGGTGGTGAAGGAAAGCCCTTCATAACTGTCCGAAAGCTCGGCAAAACGCTCTAAAATGTTTTTGGAAACCTGGGCGGTGGAATAGGTGGACTGTTTGGTAAAGGAGAGCATCAGGCCGTCCTGGCCGTTGATCTTGGCGTAGAGCTCCCCGGCGTTGGTGGTAAGCTCCACATCGGCTACATCCTTTAGGTATATCTTGCCGATCCCGTCTGTACCCGTATCGAAAAGCAGCAGGTTAAGGAGGGCCTCCGGGTCTTCCAGCTTGTCGCCTACCCGCACCAGGCACTGGACGCCGTCCTGGTCAATGTACCCGGCGGGCATGGAGAAGTTCTGGGCCTGCAAAATCCCGGAAACCATCTCCATGGTAATGTTGATCTGGGCGCTCTTGTACGCGGTCTTTTTCTGCTCTTCAAATTCATCCTTGGCGGTGGAAAGCTGGTCCTGGGCGGATTCCAGCTGGGACTGGGCCGCAGAAAGCGCCGACTGGCCCGCCATAATCTGGGAGAGCCCCGCGCTCATCTGCATCATCCCGCTGGACTGCTGCTGGGAAAGCTGCTTGAGAGCCTCGTCTACCGTGACGGCTCCGCTGTCCAGCTGAGAACGGGTGGCCTCCAGCTGGGCCTTGCCCGCTGCCAGCTTGTCTAGGTTCCCCTGGGCCTCTTGGATAGCGGGATCCAGGTTATCCGGGTCCGCCCCAGCGGCGGCGGCCATGGCCTTGGCGTCTTTCAGGGCCTGCTCCAAAGCGGCCTGGCTGGCTTTTAGCTCCTGTAGTTTTTGGGGTGCCTGCTCCGGCGTGGCGCCCAGGGCGGCAAAGCTCGCCTCTACCCCGGCCAGTTGGGCGGCCAGCGCTTCCAGCTGCGCCTCCACCAGGGCATATTCTTCACTGTCCGGATCCAGATTGCCCAACTGGGCTTCCAGCTCGGTCCTCTGCTGAACCAGCGGGGCATAGGCGGTGCTGGCCTCATCCAAGCCTTTGACGGCCTTCTCCAAGGACGCCGCCTGCTGGCTGAGCTGGGAAAGAGAGAGCTTTAAGCTGTTCAGTTTGTCCACCGCGTCTTCCAGCTGGGTCAGGTTCTGTTCCATGGCAGTCAGCTGGGCGGCAATCTGCGCTTTGGCGGACTCAATCTCCACCTTTTTGGAGATGAGCTGCCCCTGGGCCTCGCCGGCCTGCTGGGCCAACTGTTCCTGTCCCGCTTCCAGCTGGGCCCGCTGGCCCGCCAGCTGGTCAGACTGGGACTGGGTCTCGCTAAGGCCGTCTTCTATCTCCTGGCTGTTTTCATCCAGCTCCTTCTGGGCGTCGCCGAACTTTTTATCCAGCTTTGCCTTCATACGGGCGTTTACCGCGTCAATTTTGTCCTGCCGCAGGCGGACGGCGACCTCTTCCTCCACATTGCCGCTGGCGGAAACGCTGGCCACGCCCTCTATTCCCTCCAGCTTCAGCATCAGCTCCGCGTCCAGGAGGTTGGTAAGGGCCACATGATCCATACCCTCCATCTCCACGGCGGCCACGGTAACCGGCAGCATACTGGGATTGATCTTCATAATGTAGGGCGTGCCCACCATGTCGTCCCAGCCGCCGGAAACAAAGTTTATTTTTTCCCGGATATCGGCGGTAAGGGTGTCCATGTTGGCGTCGTCGGTCAATTGCAGCATAACTTGAGAGGCGTTCTCCTGGGAAACCGAGGTAACCTCCTCCACATGGTCCAAAGTGGCCATGGCCTGCTCAATAGGCCGGGTGATTTCCTCCTCCACCTCCTCCGGCGTGGCTCCGGGATAGGCGGTAACAATCACGGCGTAGGGCAGGTTGATATTGGGCAGCAGATCCGGCGTCATGCGGGAAAAGGCCACGGCTCCCAATACGATGGCTATTACCACGCCTACCAAAACCGTAAGGGGTTTGCGGACACTGAACCTCGAAAGCATATAAGAGACTCCTCTCAAACTAGGAATTAAGAGCAAGGCTGGAACGCCGTAAAGCGGCAAGCATATAAAATTATAACGCTCACAGCCAAAGGTTTCATGAATTTTTTGTAAATATCCGGTTTCATTTTGGGGCTCTAGTTTTCGTCATCCGCTATGCCAGAAAAGCCTTGCAATGTTTTGAAAAATGTGGTATCCTTAATTTAGTGCGTTAACGAGGTGAATTTATATGATCGCGATTATAGATTACGGCGCCGGCAATTTGCAGAGTGTGGAGAAAGCCCTGCGCCATATTGGCTGCGACTGCCGGATTGCCAGTTCTCCCGACAACCTGTCCGGGGCCGCGGGAGCTGTCCTGCCTGGGGTAGGGGCCTTTGGGGAGGCCATGCGGGGGCTGGAAAGCCGAAGGCTGGACCAGGCCGTCAGGGATTTCGTCCTTTCCGGCAGGCCGCTTTTGGGGATTTGCCTGGGACTGCAGGCGCTCTTTGAAAGCAGCCAGGAGTCCCCCGGCGTAGCGGGGCTGGGTCTGCTGAAGGGAAAGGTACTGCGCCTGCCGGCGGAAAGCGGGCTGAAAATCCCCCATATTGGGTGGAACTCCCTGAAGATCCAGCGAAAAGGCTGGCTTCTGGATGGGCTGAGCCCGGAGCCCTATTTCTATTTTGTCCATTCCTACTACTTGCAGGCGGAAGAGGACGCCGTCTCGGCCATTGCCCAATATGGGGCGGATATCCACGCCGCTGTGGAGAAGGGGAACCTGGCCGCCTGCCAGTTTCATCCGGAAAAAAGCGGAGAAGAGGGGCTGCGGATCCTGCGGAATTTTGCCAAACGGACAAAGGAGGCGGCGATATGTATGCCAAACGGATAATCCCCTGTCTGGACATCAAAGACGGACGGGTGGTAAAGGGCACCAACTTTTTGGACCTGCGAGACGCCGGAGATCCGGTAGAGGCGGCCGTCGCCTATGACCGGCAGGGCGCGGATGAGCTGGTCCTTTTGGACATAAACGCCTCCGCCGACAGCCGGGGCATCCTGACCCAGGTGGTAGAGCGGGTGGCGCGGAGCATCTTTATTCCCTTCACCGTAGGGGGCGGCATTCGAACTGTGGATGACTTCACCGCTATCCTCCGGGCCGGGGCGGACAAGGTCTCCGTCAACTCAGCCGCCCTGCGGAACCCCTCCCTCGTTCGGGCGGCGGCGGAAAAATTCGGGAGCCAGTGCGTGGTGGTGGCTATGGACGCCAAACGCCGGGCCGGGGGAGGATGGACCCTCTACCTCAACGGCGGACGGATCGATACCGGCCGGGACGCCGTCCAGTGGGCTCAAGAGGCGGAGGCCCTGGGGGCGGGAGAGATCCTTCTCACCAGCATGGACCGGGACGGCGTAAAAAGCGGCTATGACATAGAACTCACCCGGGCGGTCTCCCAGGCTGTGGGCATCCCCGTAATTGCCTCCGGGGGCGCGGGAGAGCTCTCCCACTTCTACGACGCCTTCACCGCCGGACAAGCCGACGCGGTGCTGGCCGCGTCTCTGTTCCACTTTGGCCAGATCAGCATTCCGCAGTTAAAGGAATACTTGGCAGAGCAGGGGGTCCCGGTGCGCCCCGCAGCCAGGTGAAGATCCGCGCGAAAAAAAGACACAGGATTTGTGATCATTCCTGTGTCTAAAATGGGAACCTCAATAAAGGCGATGTCCTTACTCACGGTTATATCCATGATTCAGCAATCCCCGCCTGCCATAAAACTTGGGCAGGCGGGGATGCGTTTTCTCTGAGGGCGGGCAGGGGCCGCCGTGAAAAAGCCGGGTTATGTCCTCAACGCCACTGCCCGGGCGCCGGCCCCGTCCAGCAGCTTGCCGGAGCCGGATTTGTCACAGGCCGGCGATGCCGCTATGGGGCTGCTGAGCCCCATGAAGGAACCGGAACTTCCCTCGCAGACAGGGTTTCCGGATATGCGCTGTATAAACCGGGGCACGATTTCAGAGCAATGGCAGGGTCCCGCTTTATAATTGGATCCAATACCGCCGCAGCCCTTCCACAACGTTTTCCAACATGCCGCCGCAGTCCTCAATGGTGTGAGCGGAGGCGGGGTTGTCCTCATCGCAGCAGACCAGGACCCTGCCCAGCCCCATCTCCTTGGCTTTCTCTATGCCCAGCGCCAGCATGTAGGGGGCATAGTGATTCCCCCGCTGGCTGGGGCGGACGCCATATCCGATGTTCCCGCCGCCGGTAAGCAGCCGGGGCGTCAGGCAGTGGCGCAGGTCCAGGGCTCCGGCGGGCCCTGTTTGGGGGCTGGTCAGCAGGAAGAGGGTGGAGGTGGAATAGCCCTCCGGCGTCACGGTGCGCCAAGCTACGTTTCGCTCCAGCCAGCGGCGGTAGTCCAGACCCTTGGGGTCCAGGCCAAAGGGGGTCACGTCTTTGTCTGTCTCCACAAACTCCTTTTGCAGGGCCTCCATTTCCTCCTGGCTCAGTTCTTCCGGCAGCGCCAGGGAGAATCCGGCCTCTTTGGCCCGCAGCCGCCAGTACTCCCAGGCCCGCAGGGAATAGCAGCACAGATCCCGCAGCTCTCCGTTATAGATGGTCACCGCGTCCCGCAGCCGCCCCTCGTATACAAAGCCTGATTTCTCAATCACCCGCTTCGACCGCTGGTTGGCGGGATAGTGGGTGATGGTGAGTATCCGCAGCTTCATCTGCCGGAAGGCGTAGTCTATGGCGGCGCGGGCGGCCTCCGTCATATAGCCCCAGCCCCAGTAATCCTTGCCCAATACATAGCCCATGCTTTTGCAGCCGGGGACTTCTCCCCGGTGGCCGTCGTCCTCCATGCCCAGAGAGCCAATCACCCGGCCGCTGGCCTTTTCCTCAATAGCCAGCTGCAAATCGCCCTCCTTTACATCCAGCCACCGGGACAGGATCTCCCGGGATTCCTCCATGGTCTCGTGGGGCTTCCAGCCGGCCCAGGGGCCCACATCCGGGTTTTTGCAATAGGTGTAAAAGTCCTCCAGATCTTCCATGCGCCAATCCCGCAGGACCAGGCGCGGGGTCTCTATTTTATTCATGCTTGCCGTCATCCTTTCTCCTGTTTTTCCTGGTAGGCGTATCCAAAATCAATGGGCGGCGCGGTGACGGAAATATATACGAATTCCCCGTCCCCCTGGTTTTCCAGGCCATGCACGTCCCCATCCTCAAACCGCGCCACGTCCCCCGCATGAAATTCCCTCTCCCGCCCCCTGCCAAAAGGAGCTTTCCCGCGCCCCGCACCGCGTACCAGATCTGCTCGGAATGCGCGTGGGTATGCCGGGGCTGGCAGGCCCCTGGCTCCAAATGCACCTCGGTGAGCGTCACCCGCCGGCTCTGAGAATTCTCCGGGTTCAGCAGCTGCCGGGAGACGACGCCGGGATTTTTTAGGCCCGCGATGCTGTCCGCTGTTATAAATTCCATATGAATCCTCCTATTTACTCTTTAGTGGATGGCCTTCAGCGCCATAGCTACCCAGCCCCGGTCCTCCCGGCGCTCGATCACCGTAAACCTGCCCGCCAGCGCGTCCAGCACGTCCCGCTCCCGGGTATCGATGATCCCGCTGACAATATACACCCCGCTGGGAGCCAAAAAGTCCGGCGCGTCTTTAGACAAGAGGATCACCACGTCCGCCACGATATTGGCGGCGATTACCTGGTATTTGCCCGCCACCTTCTCCGCCAGATTGCCGCAAATGCCGGTAAAGCGGTCTTCCACCCGGTTCAGCCGGGCGTTCTCTGCCGCTGTCTTTACCGCCAGAGGATCGATGTCCACCCCCACGGCAGATTTAGCCCCCAGCAGCAGCGCCGCCACAGAGAGAATCCCGCTGCCGCAGCCCATGTCTAAAAAGTCCGCGCCCTCCGGCAGATAGGCCGGCAGATACTTTTCTATCAGCTCCAGACACAGCCGGGTGGTCTCGTGGGCGCCGGTGCCAAAGGCCAGCCCCGGCTCCAGGTCCAGGACCACCCGGCCGCCAGCCTCCACCGGCTCCTCCCAGATAGGGCGGATCAAAATCCGCTCCCCGACCGGGATGGGTTTAAAGTACTTTTTCCAGTTGTTGATCCAGTCGTCCATGGCGCAGCCCGCCAGCTCGATGGAATGGTCCACCCCGCAGGCACAAAGGCGCTCTTCCAAAAAGGACACAGCTTCGGCGGGGTTGTCCTCGGGGCTGATATAGATATGGATCACCGCCTTTGTCCGGTCCTTGGCCAAAAGCTCTTGGTCAATCAGATCAATATGGGCGATTTCCATGGCTTCTTCTTCTAAATGGGAGTAGTCCTCAATATAGATTCCATAGGGCACGGTCATGTTGGCGATGTTCCCGGCGGTATCCGCCTGATCCGCTGGAACGGTAAGCTTGATTTCTGTCCAATTGTCATTCATTCCTTCAGCCCCTTTTCCAGAAAGTCCCTGCGTTGTGAAAGAAAGCAGTATTTTGATTATTTGCCATTATAACCCTCTGCACCTTATCTTGTCAACCTAGAAAGGAGCCCCCATGACTAAGAAAGCCTTCTTTATCCAGGGCGCTGTCCTCACCCTGATTTCCCTGTTCCTCCGGGTCACCAATATGGGATACCGCTCCTATCTGTCCCAAAAAATCGGCCCCCAGGGCATGGGGCTTTACCAGCTGATTTTTTCCATCTTCATGCTGACGGTCACGCTCTCTACCTCCGGTATCAGCTTGGCGGTTACCCGGATGGTCACCGCCGCTATAGCGGCGGGGCGGCGGCAGCGGGTGCGCTCTGTGGTGGCAAGATGCTTTGGCTTTTGCCTGACCATCAGTCTGTGTATTGCCCTGTGCCTCTTTTTTCTGGCGGATTTTGCGGCCTCCACATTTTTGGGGGACCCAGCCGCCGCCCCCTGCCTGCGGATCTTGGGGCTGGGCCTGCCGTTTATGTCCCTGTGTACCTGTATGAAGGGTTATTTTCTGGCTGTAGACGAATCCGTCTGCACGGCTGTCTCCGATACCCTGGAGCAGGTCCTTACGATTGGGGCCACGGTGGCGCTGTTTTGGTGGAAGGCCCCCGCCGGAATAGAGGAAGCCTGCCTGTGGGCCATGGCCGCGTCCACCCTGGGAGAGGCCGCGTCTTTTCTCACCAGCTGGTGCGCCTACCGCAGGAGCCTGCGGCGGAACACCCCCGCTGTCAAGGAAAAAGGCCAGGGGGTGCTGCGGGGGCTGGGACACATTGCCCTGCCCTGCACGCTGAGCTCCGCCGCCAAAAGCCTCCTGAATACCGGAGAGAATCTGCTGATTCCCCGAGAGCTGCAAAAATATGGGCTGGGCTACTCAGAAGCGCTGTCCCAATACGGCCTTTTGCAGGGTATGGCCATGCCCATGCTCTATTTCCCCTCCTCGTTCCTGACGTCCTTTGCCTCGCTGCTGATCCCCAAGGTCGCCAGGGAACGGGAGCTCAGCCACCAGAAAGCGGTGGCGCATATCTCCGGGCGCGCCGTGCAGTCCGCCTTGGCTTTCGGCATGTTTTTCGCCGCGCTGTTCATGGCCTTTGGGGACAGCTGGGGCCAGGCTTTTTACCACAACGCCAGCGCCGGAGCCTACCTTCGGGTATTGGCGCCATTGGTCCCGCTTACTTATCTGGACGTGGTAGTTGACAGCCTTCTAAAGGGCCTGGACGAACAGTTTAACTCCATGAAGTACAACTTTACGGACTCCTTGATCCGGGTCATCCTGGTGCTGTGCGTTCTGCGCTTTTTCGGCATGGAGAGCTATGTAGTCATCCTGTTCTTCAGCACCATTTTCAACGCCTCTTTAAGCCTGCACCGGCTGATGAAGGTAAGCCAGCTGCATATCTCCCTGCTCCGCCACATTGCATGGCCCCTGCTGTGCTCGGTTTTGGGGGTCCTTCTAGCCGGAGAGCTCCTCCAGCATGTGGAAGCCTTAAAGGGCTTTGCCCGGGTGTTTTGCGAGGCCGCCATTTCAGGAACGGTTTTTGCGGTATGCTACTGGGGGATTGCGGGGTTAACAAGAATGAGAGGGCGGATAGGCGGAACCGCCGAAAAGCAGGCGGAATGAAACTTTTTTAAAGAGCCCCAAAGAACGCAAAATTTTTCAAGAAAAAAGTGAAAAAGCTCTTGCAATTTCCCGCAAGATGTGATATACTTACAAAGTCGTCAATCGGATGCAAAAAATATCGCGGGGTGGAGCAGCTCGGTAGCTCGTCGGGCTCATAACCCGAAGGTCGTAGGTTCAAATCCTACCCCCGCAACCAAAAATCCCCGGAAACACTAGGGTTTCCGGGGATTTCATTTTGCATTTTCCCTTTGTTTCCCTTACCTGACCCATGCGCTGACCCATACGGGGAAACGACCGGGTACTTCTAAACACTGCCGGATAGTAAGTTGTCCATCGTGCGGGCCGCTTCTTTCTGTGCGGCGGTGGTGACGTGGGCGTAGGTGTCCAGGGTGAACCCTGCGCTGTAGTGGCCCAGCATACCCGACACCGTTTTGATGTCTACTCCATTTTGGAGTGCCAGCGTTGAAAACGTGTGCCTCAAATCATGAAAACGCAAGGGTGGCAATCCGGCTCTATCCAGTACCCGGTGTAGCATATGCAGGACACTGTCCGGCGAAATTGGCCCGCCGTTGGGCGAGGGAAACACATACTCGCCAGCCACTTTGCTCCTCTGCTCTCTAAGAATTTCTATCGCGTCTGCTCCGATGGACAGCGTGCGGTAGGAATTTTTCGTTTTCAACGGAGCCTCCACCACTTCCCCATCAATCCTGGCTACCTGCCGTTTCACTTGGATAACACCTATGTCCAGGTTGATATCGTCCCACTTCAGGCCCAGCAGTTCGCCACGGCGCAAGCCTGTTGCCAGCTCCAGGTAGTACATCTCGAACACGCCGCTGTTCTTGGCCTCGCGGAAGAAGGCGGCTAATTGGTCGGCGGTCAGCGTTTTCATCTCTTGGTGCTCAACTTTTGGCAGAGCGCAACCGTCTGTGGGATTGGTGGAGATGAGTTTTTGACTTTTGGCAAGTTCCATCGCTGACGATATCACTTGATTTATATTTCGTACCGTTTTGGCACTCAGGCCCTTGGGCTGCTGTT